>JBBRTW010000046.1:0-24137 GCA_038244055.1 Tepidisphaerales bacterium
AGACCCTTCCATGCACAACGCCATTCACCCATTTCCCCCCTCGGCCATTGCTTCGCCGCTCGCGATTGCTTCGCCATTCGCCCCTCGCCATTTTCCCTTATCAACCCCCCAGAATGTCCCGGCATGTCCCAAAATGTCCCGCTTTTTCAATTCGCTTCCCGCGCCCTCACCTCTTCCCCCTCGACTCCGCAATTTTCCTTCAAATGCCCCAAATGTCCCCGAACGCCCCGTCTCATTTCATGATTTGAACAGAAACCGGGACGACTCTGACATGATCCTCGCGCCCGCCGAGGAGCCAACCCCGACCCCCTGCTTCTCCCCCGCCCGGAGCCCGCCCAGCAGATTGCAAACCTTGATGGACGCCAGCGATTCCATCCGCGCGCACGCCTTGGGGCGCCGCACGCTGGCCGCGCAGCACACGGCGTACTTTTTGTCCTTATCCAGCTTCCCCACCTGCTCGTTGCCGCACTGCGGAGCCGCCTGGGCGAAGCCGCCCCCTTTTACTTATTCAACTCCGGCCCCTTCGGCTTCTCCGGCGCGTTCTCATCGGGCAGCGCCCAGTGCTCGCGGACCATCTTGTAGAAGACGTCCTTCCCATCGGCACGCTTCTCCGCCAGATCGAGATAGCCCAGCGCCTGCCGCTCGTGGCCGGTGTTGTAAGCCACATACGCCAGAAGGAACGCCGGCAGCGGCTTGGTGTCCTTGTTGGCCAGATCCTTGAGCTCGGCCACCAGCTTGCCCAGGCGCTCTTCGCCCAGCATCGTCGTCAGATCGTACTGGCCCATCATCAGGGCCTTGTCCGTCATGTAAGCCTGCCGCAGGTGGTTGTCGGCCCGCTGGAAGAAGCCCGCGCCCAGTTCCGCGTGCGCCCTGCCGAGCCAGATCATCGGATTGTTCGGAGCGACCGATTCGGCCGCATCATACTGATCCAGGGCCGTGGCGTATTTTCCGTCCTTCATCAGCTTTTCGGCATTCTTCATCACATTGGCCAGGCCCTCGGCCTTGATCCCCTGCGAAAGCGTGTTGACCTTGAGCGGCTGGGGTTTCTTGCGCGGCTTGGTCGGATCCTCGGGGGTCACGGCCGGTTTTTCCGGCGTCACTTTCGGGGTCGTATCTTCGCCCGGCTTAGTCTTGGCGGCCTTGGCTTTGTCGGCCGCCTGCTTGGCGCGAAGCGATTCGTTAAACTCCCGCGCGAAATCCACATCGGTCTTCTTGCGGTCGGTGTAATATTCGGTGAGCCGCTTGTTCAGTTCCGTATATTGCGTGCTGGTGCGCCGGGCCGAGCCGAGCAGGAAATTCCGCATCCCCTGCTCCGTGTCGCGGTCCGCGCCCAGAGGACGATTCTCGACCTGTCCGCCCAGAGGGCGATTCACCAAACTTGGATCGCTGGGTGAACCGAGTCCCCCGGTCAACGGGCTGCCACCAACCGAGTCTTTGGGCGTCATCGGAGCGACCTGTGCATTGATGGGCTGATCGCCCATGACCTTCAACACTTCATCGCGCATCTTCTGCATCTGCCGCGGATCAATCTGAAGCCGGTTGAGATAGCCGGCGTTGTTCCGGTTCATCAGGTTTTCGAGAAACACGCGGTCGGCCGGGTCCTGCGGGTTCCATTCGCGCACGCCATAGAGCGCCGATCCGGTGATGATCCCCATGGAAGTCGCCTGCGGATTGAGCGAGCCGCGCGTCACCAGTTCATTGGGATTGACGTTCGGCGAAATCGGCTGGTTGAGGTCCACCACGCCCAGCCGCTGATCCTGCATGCCCCGCATGCCGGTCGTCGCCGGCGGGGGCACATAGCCGCCGCCGTTCGGCCCGGACTGGACGAATCCCGGAGGTGCCTGAACCGTCGATGCCTGCCCATAAAACAGCGTCGACTGATTCGGCGCGGTCTCGCGCGTATAGGCCTGAGGCGCGCCGGTCGAGTTCTTGATGAAGTTGTCGCTAATCGACCCGGCCGTCGTGCCCCTGAATGCGTACGGATCGCCGTACCCCACATTCCCCTGGAAGGCCCGCCCCTGCGTGACATTGCCGGTCACCAGGGCGTTGCCGACGCCGACCTGGTTGCCGTTGTTGATCATTGCGTTGCTGTAGTAGGAGGGCATTATTGGGCCATTTCGCCCGCCGCTGCCAAGCCGATTGCTCGCCTCATTCGCCCGGCTGGTATCGATCTGCCCCTGCGCAAAGGTCAAGGTTGGAACCGCCAGCGCGATCGCGG
This sequence comes from Tepidisphaerales bacterium, assembly GCA_038244055.1. Classification (GTDB taxonomy): domain Bacteria; phylum Planctomycetota; class Phycisphaerae; order Tepidisphaerales; family Tepidisphaeraceae; genus DASPKW01. Next base: position 2,219 of record JBBRTW010000046.1, read on the forward strand.
CGGCGAAAAGACGGGCAATGGTTGCGGATGAAAGCGGCGTTTTTTTCATGATGGGCACCTCTGCGGCAAGCCGGAAAGAATTGAAGCTTCCTGTGTCTGCTTATCGGCTCGACTGGGGATTATACACAGAGCCGGCCGCGAAATTCGCCGAAAAACCGCGAATTCGAAACCCGCCGGCCCTCTCCATTTAGAGCAACCTCTCTCACAAAAGTTGCACGCCAATACTACCAAAACGGGCGTTATGGGAAACCGCTCCCTCAATACATCGATTCACCCCCATGAAAATTGTTCGCCAAATTGCAATCAAGGCTTCGGGGCGCTCCTGGCCTGAAATATCGCTCGCAACCGCGCCGGCAGGTCCTCAACCGCCAAAATGGGATTCGCCTTATACGGGTTATACAGCGGGTCCCCGATCATCGTGATCCGCCAGCTTGTTTGCGGATTCGTCTTCCAATAAACCTCTCCCAACGTCAGTTTCCCCGTCATCAGCAGCGGAAAAAACTCATCCGCCTCCGGAAACGCCATCAGAAACGGCTCGGATTCCGGCCCAAGCGTCGCCGCGATCCCATCCAGCAGCAATCCCCGGCACCACCCCGTCTCCCCCTCATTTCGAAGGCTGACCATCTCATAACTGCCAATGTGATACCCCACCGCCCCCGGCACAAATCGACAGGCGGGGGTATAATTCCGAACCGCATACCACCCACAGTAGAGGGCCACATCCTTCGCCGAATTCACCGGCAGCACATCGCGCTTCTCATCGAACACAATCGACCCGGCCGGCACCTTCGCCTTGGCGCTCACCAACTCATTGAGCCGCCGGATCGTATCATCGTATGCCTTGTACGCCGGGTTCTTCAGGTCCAGCGCCAGATACCCTCCCGAATCCAGCACGATCTTGCCCGCCAGCCCCTTGGCCTCCGCCTGGATCGAATCATCGATAATCCGCGTCACCGTCTGCGCCACGGGCCCATCCAGCCGCATCGTCATCAGCATCTTCGGCGCGGCCGGCCCCTGATATCGATAATTCAGCGGGTTGCCGAGCCACTTCGTGCGCGGATAATTATTCCACTCCACCAGCGCCAGTTCCGAATCAAACGCCGCCTGCGTATCGGCCGTATTGAATTGCTCGAGCATCCCTCCCAGCAGCCGCGCATGATCGAATGGGCTGATCTGCTCCTTCGCGATCCGCCGCAACTCCGTCCGCGCCTCCGGATCGGAGCGCCGCGCCTGCAAGTCATCGATCTTCGCCCGCAGCGCAAGCAGTTCCACCCGCGTCCTGGCCGCCTCCGCCACCTGCGCCGCCGGCGCATTGGGCGTGGCCTCGATCTCCTGCATCTGCCGCTCCGCCAGATTCGCCTTGCCCACCAGCGGATCGACCGCCCGCCCCACCACCGCCGACAGCACATCCCGCGCCTGGAGATCCTTCAGCCCCGCGATATGTTTCGCCAGCACGCGCGCTGCGTAATCCGTCCGCGCGGTCAGCGCCTCGATGGTCTTGCCAGTCTGCGGCGAAAAATGCTCATCGGCCCGCCGCGCCAGCGCTTCCACATTCACCACGGCCTGGTCGATATCGGCGATCGCCTTTTTCAGCTCATCCTCGATCGTCGCCTGCTCGTTCTTCTCCAGCGGCGTGTTCACCCGCGGCATGATTCGAATCGGCACCCCATAAAACGTCACCGCGCATTTCACCTTCTCATTCAGCCGATTCGCCTCGAGAAAGCGCCGCACGTTCGGCACCACCTCCGACTCGTAGGCCGCGAATGGCATCTCCTCCGTGATCGGCAGATTCAGTTCAATGATCCGTCCCGCCGGCACCTTCCGCTGCGCCGAATAATACTGCGCCAGTTTCAGCCCATCCGGCACGTTCTTGTTGACGATCAGCACCAGCTCATCGCTCTCCAAAGCGCAGGCCGGGAAAGCTCCAAGAACGATGAAGATGAAAATCAGTGCGCGTCGAATCACAGGGATATGTAGTCCATTGTCCGAGATCAGTTGTTCGCATTGTGACGCAGGCGTCCACGGATGCCTCCGCCGTTCATTCAGATTTCAGAATTTCAAATTTCAGAATTTCAAATTTCAGAATTCAGATCTCAGAATTTCAAATTTCAGATTTCAGATTTCAGAACTCACCCCTCCATCCCCTCCGGCTTAACTCCCTGGATCTTCGGCGCGGCCGCCGGCGGCATGATCCGCGGAGCCGCCACCGGCGCATTGGGCGCTCGCTGCGCACCCGGCCCCCCCTCCTGGGCCATCTGCTGCTGCTGGGCCTGCTCGATCATCGTCACCAGCGCCTTGATCTCCCGCAGCGATTCCGGGCTGCCCCACATCAGCACCCAGTCTACATGCCAATTGCACCGCTCGAAAGTACACCCTTCCAGATGGTAAACCGTCTCGCGCAACACCAGTGTGCAGGCCACAAAATGGCAGCGAATAAACGCCTGGCCGCTGATGTAGACCGTCTGGTTTTGAAACGTCTCGCCTTCGTGTTTGGTCAGAAGCATGGGGCTGGCACCCTTCGTAAGTGGGTTAGAATCGACTGTACAGAAATCCCGCGAATGGAATGTCATACCGATGCAGACATATCCATCCATGGGCTCGTCGGCCGCAATTGGGACACGATTAAGATTATCGGCACACTGCCCAGTTGTCATTTGCCCCTTTGCCGCAAATAATTGGTGATCCGCTTTACTTTTCTCCGGAGCCTTTATGAAAAAGCTGCTGCGCATTGCCATCGTGCTGGTTCTGCTGGTTATCGTTGGTGTTTCGGTACTCTACTTCTACCGCAATTCCCTCATCCGCTCGGCCGTCGAAAAACAGGCCACCGCCTCCCTCGGCGTCAAAACCACATTGGGCGGCGCCAACCTCAGCCTGTTCGGGGGAACCCTCAACATGAGCGATTTCAAGATCGGCTCACCCAAAGGCTACGCCGCCGATCAGATGTTCACGCTCGGTGGCCTGGATCTGGGCGTCAACTACGGCGACCTCCGCGGCACCCCCATCCGCGTCAAGCAGATCGTCATCAACAAGCCCACCGTCGTCCTGGAAAATGTCAACGGCAAGTTCAACTTCCAGGCCATGATGGACAACATGGGCGGTGCCAGCACCGGCGGCAAGCCCGAGCCCAAAACCGAAGATGGCAAGGAGCCCATCAAACTCATCGTCGATGAATTAACCATCAGCGATGCCACGGTCCTCATCAAGGCCATTCCCCCCCTGCTGCCCTCGGACCTCACGGTCGCCATCCCCTCGGTCACGCTCAAGGAAATCGGCAATGCCGACGGCGCGAAAAACGGCGCGGCCATCAAGGATGTCGTCGCCGCCGCCATCAGCGCCCTCGCCGCCAAGGCCGCCACCATGCCCGACCTCAAGAACTTCGGCGGCCTCAGCGACATGCTCAACAAGCAAGCCTCCGCCGTCATGGGCAACATCTCCAAGGAAATGGAAAAACAAGTCAACCAGATCACCTCCCAGGTCAATAGTGAAATCAACAAGGCGGTGGGCGATGTCACCAAGAGTATTCCCGGCGGCGGCGATGTCGGCAAGATGATCCCCGGCGGCGGAGACGTAGGGAAAATGATTCCCGGCGGCGGCGACCTCGGCAAACTCATCCCGGGTGGCGATAAGAAGAAGGATAAGGAGAAGAAGTAGTCAGATAATTCGTTGCACGGGCAGCCCGCGCATCCTGGCCATGTCTATATCTGCGAGTTCAGCGAGTTCCACCGCCCCAGCACCTTCGTCCCCACACAACTGATCACCCCGATTGCCGTAACGACGATTAACCCCGCCACCAGCGCGTATTCCAGCACCTCGCCGCCCCGGTCATCGCGCAGAATCCGTGCGGACAGTCGCATCGCCGCCCGGCGTCGGCGATCGAATGGCATTCGTGCTAACCGCAGGTATTTTCCCATATGACGACCCACCCCATAATCGGCATGGCGTCATCATCGCAGCCAGAAAATCAGCCCCGCGCAAATCAATCCCGGAGGGCGCCCTCCCGCCGCACCGCCCCCGAAGTCGCTTGCGTCGTCGCGCCCCCGCGCACAGCCCGCGACCTTTCCCCTCTTCCCATTCGAACCCCGCCCTTCCGCACTCAACTTCACCGGAATCACTCCCGCCCTCCCACACAACCCCCCTGCCGCGGTATTCAATTCCATGAACCTCCCCCGCCGCCACCCCGCGCTGCTTGCCTGGCTCCTCACCGCGCTCTGCCTCCTCGCGCCGGCGCGCTCCGCCCGCGCCCAGGAGACCAAGACCCTCCAGGATTTCGAATCCCCCGAGGACCTCAAGGTCTGGGAGTTCCGCAATAAATCGGCCGCCCTCTCCGATCAGCATGCCACCCACGGCGCTCATTCGGTGAAGATCGCGGCCAACGAATACCTGAACACCTTCCGCCCGCCGCGCGACTGGTCGGGCTTCGACTCGCTCGATCTCGACATCTTCGTCGAAGGCGATGCCCCCATCTCCGGCACGATCCTGGTGGGCGATCAGGCCTGGCAGAAGTCCGGCGGCTCCTACTGGAATCGCCACAATAGCTCCTTCAACCTCCGCCCCGGGCAAAACACGTTGAGCATCCCCGTCAACGGCCTCTTTCGCGGCGAGGCCGGCAGCCGCAACAACGACATCAAATCCAACATCGATCCCAAAACCATCATCCGCCTGGATATCGGCTTCTCCACCAAAGACAAGCAGTCCAAGGCCGCTCTCTATCTCGATCATCTGCGCCTGACCAAGGAATCGCGCCCGGCCGGAATCATGGCCTTCGATCTGGGCCCGGCCAGCCAGAGCGTCTTCCCCGGTTTTACCGCGATCGGCCCGGCCACCGTCCATGGCAAGGATGGAAATACCGCCGGATTGAGCGCTGCCATCGGCGAAGGCTCAACGCGCGATGAGACTTTCCCCACCCGTCTCTACCGCGATGCCATCATCATGGATGGCTCCACCTTCATCGTCGATGTCCCCGAGAAAGCCGGCGCGTATCACGGCTGGGTCGTCTACGATGACCTGGGCTACTGGGGCGGCGAGCAGGCCGGCTATCGCAAGCGGCAGATTCTCGTCAACAACCAGGTCGCGTTCAGCGAAGACCGCGGCGCAGCCGGGCCGACGGAGTATTTGTACAAGTTCGAACGAACTGAGCCGCATCCGGGCGACAATCTGTGGGATCTGTACATGAAGGAGCTGGTGCGCCCGCGCACCTTCACCTGCAAATCCGAGAATGGACAAATCCGCCTGAAATTCTCGGCCGACGCCGGGCTCTCCTGCCGGGTGGCCGCGATCGTCCTCTATCCCGATTCCATCAAGGATCAGGCCGAGAAATGGATCAAGGAAATCGAAACCCGCAACCGCGCCGAGTTCGAGAATCGGGCGGTCGATCTCTCCCCCAAGGCAAAGCCCTATGAACCGCCCGCCGGATCGAAAGAGAAAGGCTATTTCCTGAACTTCCCCCGCCTGGAAGATGATATCGCCTTCACCGATCCCCCCACCTCCAAGGCCGCGATCAATCCCCTCTCCCAGACCATGCCCACTCGCCCCGCCGCGCGCGGCCAGCGCATTTCCTTCACCTTCGCGATCCAGCCTTTCAGAGATTTCCCCGGCCCCGTCGCCCTGGCCGCATCCGACCTCAAATCCAATTCTGGCGCGATCATCCCCGCCGCCGAGATCGATCTCCGCTACGTCCATCACGGCACCCATCGCACCTACAATGACATCGCTTACTCCATCGGCCCCGATACACTCCGCCCGCTGGCCGGCGCGAACCTCGCGCTCACCAAGGACCTCACCCGCCAGTTCTGGGTCACCGTGCATGTCCCCCACACCGCCGCGCCGGGCCTCTATTTTTCCAACGTCACACTGACCGCCGGCGAGCTCAAGATCGCGCTCCCACTGGAAGTAAAGGTCCTCCCCTTCGCACTCGACGAACCCGATTTCTCGATGGGCTTCTTCGGCACCGACATCCCCCGCCAGATCAAGGAAGCCCGCGGCGAAGAGGCCTGGCGCGAGCTCTTCACCGTACTCCGTCAGGCCGGCATGAACTCGTTCTCCGGCGGGCCGGGCGTCCGCTTCAATGGCCTGGATGCCTCCGGCAACCCGATCCTCGATTTCAGCGCCGTCGATTCCTTCATGAAGCTCGCCCGCGCGGCCGGTTTCTCCAAAGAGCTCAATGCCTATGGCGGACCCGGCCTCGTCAGCAACCTCCACGATTCCCACGCCGTCGGCGAGACCGGCCAAGCATGGGAGAAGAAAACCGGCAAGCCCTTCGGCGAGATTCTCAAGATCGTCTGGTCCGCCGTCCGCGATCACGCCGCCGCCAACAACTGGCTCCCCATCGCCTACGAGTTCATCGATGAGCCGCGCGTGCTCGATCAGGCCCAGAAAAACGTCGAGCTCATGCGCCTCTATCGCGACAATTGCCCGTGGGTCAATATCGGCGGCTCTTACTCGGTGGAGTGGCACAAGGACACCCCCTTCGACCTGGCCGTTCAGGATCTTTTCAAAACCGTCAACTGGTCCAGCCTCAACAACCACACCCAGACTGATCTGGATAAGGCCAAAGAATTCGGCAAGGTGCTCCACATCTACAACCAGGGCCGCACCCGCTACAGTTTCGGCGCGTATCAGTGGGCCGAGATGCACAAGGGGATCAAGGCCCGCATGCAGTGGCATCTGCTGGCGTTGCACGGCTACCAGTTCTTCGACCTCGACGGCCGCGAGCCCGATACCGCGATGATCAACTGGACCTCCAGTGGCATCATCCCCAACATCGCGCTGCACCGCTGCCGCGAAGGAGCGGATGACTTCCGCTTCGCCGTCACCCTCTCCAACCTTGCCGCCAAGAACGCCGACAGTCCCATCGCCAAAGAAGCCATCGCCTGGCTGGAGCAGATCAGCAAAGACATCCCGATCAACAGAAACACCCGGCCGGAAAAGTTCATGGATGATGATGCATTCCGCGAAGGCTGCATCACGCGCATTCTTCAACTGCTGCCGGCCGGCAAATAAGCTCGGTATGAAGAGGACCGCAAAGACGCAACGGCACGGAGAAGAGAATTTTCGTAAACAAAAGCCGAAATACGAAGCTCGAAATACGAATCAAATTCAAATAAGATGGCAAAGGGAAATGATCGAAACGACGGCCGCGCGGATCAGCGCCACGTTCGCGTTTCGAATTTGAATTTCTTCATCTTTCGAGTTTGTTTCGGATTTCGAACTTCGGATTTCGTGCTTGCGTGTCTTCTCAGCGTCTTTGCGTCTTTGCGTCAAATCCTGGCACCGTCCGAAAACAGACGCCGCAGCCTTAAGTTTTTGGATTTTCAGCGTTCAGTTTTCCGCACTCACCGTGCGCCTCTCATCCCGCTGAACAGCGCATGCTGCCGCGCTGTCTCGGTCAGATGATGCAGCAGATCCTGCAAATCCGCTTCGCTGTGGATGCTCGAAGCATACCGGGCCAGCCACGCAACCAGTTCCGCCGGCGCGGGTTTGCCGAGGATGCCGCCCGCCACCTCGGCCGCCTCTTCGCAGGCCGTTCGATAGCGCGCCGCCGGCGCGCCTTCGTGCAGCGGCAGCGTCTGCTTCAGCGCCTCCACCATCGTGCTGACGATGCGCGGCGCGATGGTCTCCATCTGCACCGCACCGGCCGTCGCCCAGATGGAGCCAACCTCCGGCCGAAGGTTCCCTTCCGCATCGCGGAACCCATCGGCCAGGAAAGTCGCGGGAATCATGCTCAAATACTGTTCGCGGGTAATTGTGGTTGTCTCAGTCATGGGAATAATCCTCATCGATCAGTTGAATTTCACGTTGCCAGAAAACCCGAACCATTGCGGATTGGCGATTGCGGATTGCGGATTAAACCGCCACTTCTTCTTCTCACCTCTCGCTTCTCGCTTCTAACTTCTAACTTCTAACTTCTAACTTCTAACTTCTAACTTCTACCTTCTAACTTCCATCTTCCCCTCAATCCGGCTTCTCCGACGTATACACCGCCCGCACCTCATCCCAGCCGGCCACCGGCGGGACGACATTCCCCTTCTCCAGATCGCTGGCCTTCACATACACCGTTTTGCCGGCCCAGGGATCGTGGATCAGATACGTCTTGACCGGCTTGTCGATCACGCCGGTGATCGCGACCGCGTGCCCGCCATCGTTATCCGCATTGGAAATGCGCAGCGCGCCGGGAATGCCGTTGGCCAGGTCCGCATCCAGCTTGCTGAACGCATCCTTGAGCTTGCCATCCTCGCGCTCATCGTGCCGGCCATGGTGCCAGTTCTCCTCGCCGCGGGCGGCCGACGGAGTCACATTATGTCCTTCGTACTTCACACCCGTCCACTCGCTCATCGAGTTGAGCGCATCATCGGTCGGCATCCCCTCGCCTCCCTTCGTGCCGCGTTCCACCGCCTTGCCGCCATTGCCTTCCAGGATCTTCTCCTGCTCCCGGCCGACGCGATAGTTGCCGCGCTTGTCGCCGTTCTGGACCTTCGTATATGGGTCCACCACGCTCCCCTTGGGGTCCCTGGGATCGTAGACAATCGGCTCGGGATCGGGCTGCGTGATATCCGTATTGGTGCCCCGGACATTGAGCGTGTAGATCGGGTCCATCTCCCCGCGCACCACCTCCGCCGTCGTCGGGGCGCACGAGCAACTCCACTGCTGCGCCAGGCCCGGCCCGCCATCGACATCCGAGGAAGGCAGAAGATTATCGTGCAGCCACTGCGGCGTCTTGCCGCGAATCTGGTCGGCGAATTTCTCGACTTCCTCCAGACTATGCCCGGCCGCCAGGGCCTTCTTGATGTACGCCACTTCATCGGGCGACTTGGCGCGGTCGCGTATCCACTCAAAAGTTTGCTTATCCCCGCCGTTCATCGCCTCATACTTCGCATCCGCCCGCGCCTCCTGGAACTTGCCGAGGATGGGCATGCCCTTGTAAGTCGCCGCTGCGGGCGATGCGGTGGCCGTCGCGCCCCCCGCCGCCGCCGGCGCTGCGCTCATCACGAATCCAAAACCCTCCAGCGCCGATTTGGCCCCATCGGCCGCCCCGCGCAGCACGGGAATAAAATCCTCGATCTTCGGCAGCGTCGCCGGTGTCGGTGCCGGTGCCGGAGTCGCCGTCTTGCCGACGGCCGCATTCCCAACCGCCAGACCGCCCGCGACACTATCCAACAACGTCTGTCCAATCGCCGCCGCAACATCGCTTCCTGGGATTTTCATGACTGAGTCTCCAACGCGCTACTATACCTGTGTGAATTTGATCCCGGCCACGGAAATATAGAGATCAACAAGCGCAGCCGTGGCCGCCGCGGATGAGCCGGCCTGCGCCGACTTCCATCCACCCATGCAGCAACCGCCGGGGCGGGGAACCTATTCCCTTGGCCAGACTGCCCGAAAGAGGGCAATGAGGCTGCCGCGATGCGCATTGGAGAAATAAAGATGGAGGACAGAAAGTCGCGCCGGGCGCGACTCGCCATCCTCCATCCTCTCTCTTCCATCCTCGTTTTTCTTCGCTACTTCCCGCTTACATCCAGACAAATGATGTACGGCTGGTCATCATCCTTCTTCTTCGCCGACCGCGCATACAGCCGGCCATTGCTGACGATCGCTTCGTTCCAGCACTTGCCGCCATCGAAGAATTTCCCGGCCGCCAGTTCCGTATACCCCTCCGGCGTCGCCTTCACGATCGCGATCTGCCCCGCATCCCCCTGCACCACCAGATCATCCCCCGCCAGGATTGTCCCGCCCGGACCATAACCCGGATGCGTCCATTTCACATTTCCGGTCGCCACCTCGACGCACTTCAGCGGCGCGGTGCCGTGCTGCTTGAATCCGAAGATGCCATACAGATATCCATCCTTGTAAACGCAGCTCGTCCAGTGATTCACCAGCTCATTGGCATCCTTGTTCCGCCAGATTTCAGTCGCGCTCCAGGAATCGCCGCTTTTGGCGATCTTGGCCGCCCCCGCGCCCACGCCATACCCGGCCGTGCAATAAACGATCTCGCCCGCCACCACCGGCGTCGAAGCCGTCGAGACCTTGAACGGAAAAGGATACCGCCACAACTCCTTCCCCGTCAGCGCCTCCAAACTCGCCAGTCCGGACTGCGTGAAGAAAATCACCTGCCGCACGCCCAGGATCGTCGCCACCGTCGGCGTCGACTGCGTCGTCTTATCGCTGCCGTTCTTCCACGCGACTCGCCCCGTCGACTTGTCAAACGCGATGAAACTCTGTCCCGCGCCGCCGCCGCAAACGTAAACCAGATCCCCATCCACGACGGGTGAGGCCGCGTTACCCCATTCCTTGATCCCGCTGGTCCCGGATTGCCCGGCGAATTCCGAATTCAGATCGTGGCTCCAGATCAGCTTGCCCGATTCGGCATCGCAGCAGATCAGGTTGAAGTACGTCCCGTACGCGAAGACCAGCTTCCCATCGACCGTCGGCGTGCTGCGCGGGCCGTTGCCCCCCTGCTTCTCCATGATCGTCTTGCCCATCACCTGATGCCACTTGCGATCGCCCGTATTGGCATCCAGGCAGAGCAGCGCTTCCTGCGCATCCCCGGCCGCCGTTACATACACCTTCCCATTGCTCACCGCCATCGAGCCAAACCCCTCGCCCACTTTGACCTTCCAAAGCTGCTTGGGCTGCTTGCCCTTGGCCCACACGACTTTCTCATCGGTGATCCCATCGTGATTCGGACCGCGAAAACTGTTCCAATCCCCCAGCGCCACCGAAGCCAGCCCGCTCATCACGCCCGCGATAGCCCACTTGCGCCAGTTCATTGTTCAATCCTTTCGAAGCCGTGGTGTTTGATGAATTCGAGCCGCGTTGATGGCCCGACCGAGGCCGCTTGTTTACCCGATGGCCCGATGATTGTGTAGGGCAGGTCCCCCCCCATTTCGACCCATTCCCGCATACGCACCATGCTCTTCATGCGGCGGCACTGGCAACCTGGGTTCGTCCATCGCAAAATAGGAGGCAAGTATTGACGTGCCGTCGGCCGAAGGATTAGGTTATGATATTTTTGGCCGGGACGATCGGCTTGGAAGTCATTTCTCGTTCGAGTTCGCGCACCCCCCGTGGAGGCGCGGGCAATCCGGCAACAACATCCTGGCCGCCTGGAGGTTTACGATGATTTATGGCATGCGACGCGGCGGGCGATGCGAAGGCTTCACACTCGTGGAACTGCTTGTCGTCATTGGGATTATCGCCCTCCTGATCGGCATCCTGCTGCCCGTTCTCGGCAAAGCCCGCGACAACGCCAATCGCGTCGCCTGTCTCTCCAACATGCGCCAGATCGGGGCCGCCTTCATCATGTACACCGGTGAGAACAAGGGCTACCTCCCCTACAACACCTCCTACGCGCGCTCGGGCTCCGGCACCGCCGGCACCGCCGCCGGCTACTCCGCGATGTACGGGAAAGATACGATGAACGCCGCCCGCGATGACTTCTCCACCTACGGCCCCCACCCCGAGGACTGGATCTACTGGGAACAGAAGTTCGCCCCCAATTACCGCGACCTCTCCGAATCGGCGGTTGGCAAATACCTCGGCGGCAACGGCAGCACCGATGCCCTCTTCAAGCTCCTCCGCTGCCCCTCCGACTCCGAAGCCCCCAGCCGACCCATGCCCGGCGACTGCGATGCCAACGAAGGCAACTACACCTTCAGCTACACGCTCAACTCGCAGATGAGCCTGCGCAAAATCACCCGCATCACCCGCGCCGCCGAGAAACTCCTGCTGGTCGAAGAAAATGCCCCCAATGACGGCCGCTGGGCCGCCACCAGCAGCAACGATCCCATCTCCGTCCGCCACGGCAAACAAAAATCCCCCGCCGGCTACTCCGGCCCCAATGTCAACGGCTACACCGGCCTGACCTGCCCCGCCGCCTTCTGCGACGGCCACGGTGAACTCATCGACCAGCAGTACGCGATCGATAAGCTGCATTATCTGTTTGGCGATTGAGGCGCTGAACGCCGACCCGCGCCGCCTGAAAACATAAAACATAAAGACATAAGAGTCCTCGAACGGCCCCCGCCCTCCCTTGCCTCCTGTTGTTTTATGTCTTTAGCTTTCCGCCTCCCCACCCCCGCCCCACCGCGCAAGCCACAACTGCCCCCCTGTGACACAACCCGCGCCACCATGTAACATATCCCCCTCTTATCGAACCTCATTCAACACCTTCTTTCGGGAGCACCCACCATGTCGCTACGAACCACCGCACTCGCCGCACTCGCGCTGGCGGGCTTGATCGCCGTGCCGGTTCTCAGGCCGGTCTGCGCCGCCGACCCCAAGCCCGCGCCGCCGCCCTTCAACATCACCAACGATGATCCCAACGCGAACAAGTTGACCGATGAGGAAACCAAGGCGGGGTGGAAGCTGCTGTTTGACGGCAAGACACTCACTGGCTGGAACAACTTCAAGAAGAAGGACGTCAAGCCGGGCTGGCAGATCAAGGAGAACGCGCTGGTTTGCGTCGACCCCAAGAACGCCAGCGATCTCTGCACGGCCGACAAATACGACTGGTTCGAGCTGACCCTCGAGTACAACATCTCCGAAGGCGGCAACTCGGGCATCATCTACCACATCACCGAAGAGGGCGGCGCCGTCTGGGCCACCGGCCCGGAGTTCCAGCTCCAGGACAACCAGCACGCCCACGACCCCAAGCTCTGCGGCTGGCTCTATGACCTTTATAAGCCCGAGATCGACCCCAAGACCGGCAAGCCGCTCGATGCCACCAAGCCGGCCGGGCAGTGGAACAAGGTCACCCTCATCCTCACGCCCGAGAAGTGCGAGCACTACATCAACGGCGTGAAATACTTCGAATACAAGATCGGCTCCGAGGATTTCAACAAGCGCGTGGCCGAGAGCAAGTTCGGCAAGATGCCCAAGTTCGCCAAGTCGGACACCGGCTTCCTGGCGCTGCAGGGCGATCACGGCCAAGTCGCCTTCCGGAACATCAAGCTCCGCCCGATCGCGGCCCAGAAGTAAGCCGCAGCATCTGTCGCGGCCCGGAACCCGGTCGCGAATACCCTCCACGAACCACCACACGGGGAATGCGGAATCGCTTTTGCGATTCCGTTTTTTTGCGCTGCGCCCCCCGCGCAAAGATACGATCAGAGCATATCCAAAAGGCACCGGATCAAGGGCAATCGCGGGCGACTCCCCTCGCCCGGCGGACGGCAGGAGGTTGCCATGGCAATGTTCGCGCTTGCTCATCGGGAAATCGGGGTTCAGGATTTCGAGGCCCGCGATGGTAGCGGCCGGCCTTCCCCACTGCTCGAGGCCGCCGCGTTGCCCGCGCCGGGGAGCGCGGGTGCGCCGGACCTTTCCCGCGTCGGTATGGTGGCGATCGGCCGCAATGAAGGCGAGCGCCTGGAGCGGGCGCTCAAGGCGGCGCTGGCGCGGATCGCGACGGTGGTGTATGTTGACTCGGGCTCGACCGATGGCAGCGCGGAGATGGCCCGGGGGCTGGGGGCCATCGTCGTGGAGCTCGATCGCAATCAGCCCGTCACCCACGCCAGAGGGCGGAACCTGGGTTTCGAAACGCTCGTGCAGCTCCGGCCCGATCTGGAGTTCGTGCATTTCCTCGATGGCGACTGCGAGATCGTCGAGGGGTGGCTGGATCGGGCGATGGAACTGCTGCGGAAACGGCAGGATGTGGTCTGGACCTGCGGGCGAATCCTGGAGCTTCATCCGGAGCGCTCCATCTACAACCGGCTGCGGGCGCTGGAATGGAACTGGCATCAGGCGGGCGAGGTCCGCGGCTCGGCCGGCAATGGTCTGGCGCGGGTCTCGGCCATCCGCGCGGTGGGCGCGTTCAACGGCGATCTGATCGCCGGCGCGGACTGGGAAATCTGCCTGCGCCTGCGGCAGCACGGGGGGAAGATTTACCGTCTCGACGCGGACATGTGCCGCCACGACTCGGCGATGTTCACTTATCACTCCTGGTGGAAGCGCAACCTGCGGGCCGGGCACGTCTGGGCCGAGGGGGTATGGATGCACGGGCACGACCCCGAGCATTATCATGTGAAGCAGTGGGCCTCCAACTGGCTGTGGGGATTGCTGGTTCCCCTGCTGGCGCTGGCCCTGGCCTGGCCGACGCACGGCTGGAGCCTGCTGCTGCTGCTCCTGCCCCCGCTGAAGGTGGTGCAGGTGGAGCATCGCGCCCGCCGGCGCGGTTACTCGGCCGCCGATGCCTGGCTATTCGCCATCTTCTGCATCTTCGATAAGACCCCGCAGGCGCTGGGGCAGTTGCTCTTTCTCTGGCGCAGGCTCCGCCACCGCGGGCTGGCGCTGATCGAGTACCATTGATCGCCGCAGGAGCGAACCCCCATGTGCGGCATCTCCGGCCTATTGCTTGCCGATCCGGGCGTCATCGTCCGCCAGGAAGTGCTGGCGCGGATGGTGGCTTCGCTGGAGCATCGCGGGCCCGATGGCAGCGGGCAGTTCATCGATGGCCCGGTGGGGCTGGGGCACAACCGCCTGGCGATCATCGATCTCACCTCCGCCGCCGCGCAGCCGATGACTTCGAGCGATGGCCGGGCGACGGTGGCCTTCAATGGGGAAATTTACAACTTCCAGGGGCTGCGCAAGGAGTTGGAAGGGCGCGGCGCGTACTTCCGCTCCAATTCGGATACCGAGGTGATCCTCGAAGCCTGGCGGGCGTTCGGAGTCGACTGCCTGCAGCGCATCGAAGGGATGTTCGCATTCGCCCTGTGGGATCACGATCAGCGCATGCTGCTGGTGGCGCGGGACCGCCTGGGGGTCAAGCCGCTCTTCTACGCCTGGACGGAGAAGGGGCTGGCGCTGGGCTCGGAGATCAAGGCCCTGGGGCCGTTTCTGGAAGCGCCGGAAATCGATCCGCTCTCGTTTCACCAGGTGCTCTTGTTCGGATGTGCCGGTTCGCCGCGCACGCTTGTAAAGGGCGTGCGCAAGCTCCCGGCCGGGCACGCCTTTATCGTCCATGCGGGCGAGGAGCCGAGGCCTTTCGCGTACTGGCGGCCCTGCTTCGACCCGCTGCCGGCGGGGAATCTGGCGGACCTGCGCGGGGAATTGAGGCAGCGGATGACCCAGGCGGTGCGGCGGCAGATCGTCAGCGATGTGCCGGTGGGGGCGTTCCTCTCCGGGGGGCTGGATTCGAGCATCATCGTCAGCCTGATGACCCGCGAGTTCCCCGATCAGGTCAATACCTTCTCGGTGGGCGGGAAGGGTTTCGCCGAATCGGAACTGCCCTTCGCGAAACTGATGGCCAATCGCCTGGGCGTGCGACACC
This sequence comes from Tepidisphaerales bacterium, assembly GCA_038244055.1. Taxonomy (GTDB): domain Bacteria; phylum Planctomycetota; class Phycisphaerae; order Tepidisphaerales; family Tepidisphaeraceae; genus DASPKW01. The sequence continues at coordinate 17,475 of JBBRTW010000046.1, forward strand.
ATCCGATCGAGATCGATCGGCGGCAGTTTCTCGAAGCGCTGCCGGATGTCGCCTGGCATAACGACGAGCCCACCGCCGATCCAGCGCTGGTGCCGCTCTACTTCCTCTCCCAACTGGCCCGCGAGCATGTCACTGTGGTGCTGAGCGGCGAGGGATCGGATGAGATCTTCGCGGGATATGCCCACTACCCGGCCGACCGCGGGCGCATGCGGCAGTTGCGGCGGCTGGGGAGAATGCCCGCGCCGCTGCGCGGGGCGGCGCTGGGATTGATCGGACTCCTCAAGGGGCGCGAGCGCCGGCGGGAATTCGGGAGATTGATCGGGAATCTGGCGGAGGATCCGTTCGCGGTGGTGTTGCGGCGGCCGGCGCGGCTGGAGGGAAACGTGCGCGCGCTGGTGGGAGGCCAGGAGGCGCTGGAGAGCGCCAAGAGAGAGTATCGCCGGCTGCTGGAGGATGTGGCACTGGTCACGGACGATCCGCTGGAGGCGAGCTTGCGGGTGGATATGTTTTACAACCTGGCCGACTTTCTGCTGATGCGGGCGGATAACATGGCGATGTCGGCGAGCCTGGAGGCGCGGGTGCCGTTTCTCGATGAGGGGATCGTTGAATTCGCGACGCAGCTTCCCGGCGATTACAAACTCGACGGCCTGCGCGGCAAGGCGATCCTCCGCGATGCGTTCGCCGACCTGCTTCCGCCGGCCATACGGCAGCGTCCCAAGGCGCCATTTCCCGTGCCTTTGGCCCAGTGGGTGCTGTCGGATGCGCGCCTGCTGCGCGAGACGCTGCTGGAGGGGGTGCTGATCGAAGAGGGACTTCTGCGGGCGGAATCGCTCGAGCATTTCCTGACCAGCGCCAGTCTCGATCCGGCCAATCCCGATCGCTGGGACTGCACGCTGGCGTGGAGGCTGTTGTACCTGGAGACCTGGGCGCGGCGATTCATCAAGGGAGGCGCGGATGCCCGTGAGCCGAAGTCGCCGACAAGCCAGGTGCGAATGCGGGCGGGGACGTGCTGATGGGACACCACGGTTGCCTGCCGACAAGGGTACACTGCATAGAGTCTGGTGCGGGCGGCGGCGGAGAGGCCGCGAGAATTTTGGATAAGGACAACGGACATGAGCAAGATGATCCTGCTGATGGTGTGGATGGCGATGGCGGCCAGCGCGGGCGCGGGGGATTTGACGCTCTGGTACGAGCAGCCGGCTAAGAAGGGAATGACCGAGCCCCTGCCGATCGGCAACGGTAAATTCGGCGGGCTGGTTTACTCGGGCGTCAAGCAGGAACGGATCGTGCTCAACGAGATCAGTTTGTGGACGGGAGATGAGCATGCCTCGGGGGATTACAAGGATATGGGGTGGTATCAGATGCTCGGCGAGGTCCTTATTGATTTCCCGGACGGCGCGGGCGGGGCGGGGGGGAAGGAGATGGCGGGTGTGTCGGGGTATCGGAGGTCGCTCGATCTGGCGACGGCGATTCATGGACTGGCGTACAAGGTGGGGGAGGTGACTTATCAGCGCGAGGTCTTCACGTCCGCGCCGGATCAGGTGATGGTGATGCGCTTGTCGGCGGATAAGGCGGGGATGTGCAGCGGCACTGTGAAACTGGTGGGAGCGCATAAGGAGATAACGGCCGCGGAGAAGAATGGCGCGGGTTTTTCGGGGGCGCTGGCGAATGGGCTCAAATATGAGGCGAAGATGGTGGCGCTCAATCAGGGGGGAACGGTGCAGGCGGCCGATGGGAAGATCGAGTTCAAGGACTGCGACAATGTAACGATCATCCTCGCGGCGGGGACGAACTATGCGATGGACTATGCGAAGAAGTATCGCGGCGCGGACCCGCACGCGGCCATCGAGCAGAGGATCGCTGCGGCGACGGCGAAGACTTACGATGCGCTGAAGTCAGCGCATGTCGCGGAGTATCAATCGTACTTCAATCGCGTGGCGATCGATCTCGGAGCTACGCCGGCCGATCGGTTGGCGATGCCGATCAATCAGCGGAAGGTGTTGCAGGCGGAGAAAGGTGGGGACCCGGATCTGGAAGAGCTGATGTTCCAGTACGGGCGGTATCTGCTGATCTCCTGCTCGCGGCCGGGCGGATTGCCGGCCAATTTGCAGGGATTGTGGAACGACAGCAACTCGCCGCCGTGGCACTCAGATTATCACGCGAACATCAACATCCAGATGAACTACTGGCTGGCCGAGCCGGCGAATCTTTCGGAGTGCCATACGACTTTGTTCGATCTGATCATCAGCCAGCTCGAGCCCTGGCGGGTGGCGACGGCGGGGGAAAAGGCGTTCAAGACGGCCTCGGGCAAGCCGCATGGATGGGCGGTGCGGACCTCGCATGGGATCAACGGCGACATGGGCTGGCAATGGGATGTGACCGCCAACGCCTGGTACTGCCAGCATCTCTGGCTGCATTATGCGTTCGGCGGGGACAAGGCGTGGCTCAAGGCGGTCGCGTATCCGCTCATCAAGGAGACGTGCGAGTTCTGGGTCGAGCGGATCAAGGCGCTGCCGGATGGGCGGCTGGTGATTCCCAATGGATGGTCCCCCGAGCATGGCCCGCACGAAGATGGAGTGAGCTACTGCCAGCAGATCGTGTGGGATCTGTTTAACAACTATGTGGCGGCCAGCGAAGCATTGGGAGTGGACAACGAATACCGGGCGAAAATCGCGGCCATGCGCGATAAGCTGGTCGGCCCGAAGATCGGCAAGTGGGGGCAGTTGCAGGAATGGATGATCGACCGCGATGATGCCAACGATCATCACCGGCATACCTCGCATTTGTTCGCGGTGTTCCCGGGCAATCAGATCAGTGTCGCCAACACGCCGGAGCTGGCGGCGGCGGCCAAGAAATCGCTGGATGCGCGCGGGGCTGTTGGGGACGTGCGCGAGTGGTCCTTCGCCTGGCGCACGGCGCTGTACGCGCGCCTGCACGATGCCGAGAGCGCGCACTCGATGTTTCAGAACCTTTTCGCCGATCGCAACACGAGCCTGAACCTGTTTGGATTGCATCCACCCGTGCAGCTCGATGGGAACTTCGGGATCACGGCGGGGGTGTGCGAAATGCTGATGCAATCGCACGAGGGGGAGATCAATCTGCTGCCGGCGCTGCCGAAGGCCTGGCCGGCGGGATCGGTCAAAGGCCTGCGGGCGCGGGGTGGGTTCACGGTGGATATTGCGTGGAAGGAGGGGAAGGTGACGAGCTATCGCATCGCGGCGGCGGAGGCGAAGGAGGTGAAGGTGAGGGTGGGTGGGGAGAGTAAGAGGGTGATGGCGGAGGTGGGGAGGTGAAACATGAAACGTGAAAACGTTTTGCTGAAAACCTCCGCTGATGGGCCGAAAGGGTCAGGAGCCGGGGCACGACTATCAGCGTATGTGGCATTCCTGGTGGCCGGCTCCTGACCCTGACATTCACGGGCAATTGCACATACGATGGTGCTGATTCGGGGTCCGAGGGCGATATGCGGCTTGTCATGGCGGGAGGGTCGGCATAGAACATCGTTCACACTTCTTCAGGAGCAGACTCATGAAATCTCGAAACTCGGCCAATCAGCGTGGAATGAATCAACGTAGCATGAGCCGGCGCGGGCTGCTTCAGGCGGCGATCGCGGCCGGGGTTGCGCCGATGTTTATTCCCAGCTCGGTTCTCGGGCTGGATGGGGCGGTGCCGCCTTCGAAGAAGACGACGATCGGGTTCATCGGCGTGGGGACGCATGGGCTGGGGGTGAATCTCAAATCGTTCCTCTACGAGCCCGATGCGCAGGTGGCGGCGGTGTGCGATACGTTCGCCAGCCGGCGGAAGGTGGCGATTGCGGAAACCAACAAGAAATACGGAACCACCGGCTGCAAGGAGTACGCGGATTTCCGCGAGTTGCTGGCCGACAAATCGCTGGATGCGATCTGCATCTCCACGCCGGACCACTGGCATGTGCCGATCGCGATGATGGGGCTGGAGGCGGGGAAGGATGTGATGTGCGAGAAGCCGACGCTCACCATCGCCGAGGGGCGCAGGCTGGTGGAGGCGGTGGCGGCGAAAAAGGCGGTGTACCAGGTGGGCATCGAGGACCGCTCGGTGATCCAGTATCACAAGATGGCGGAGATCGTGCGCAATGGCGGCATCGGGCAGCTCAAGACCATCGGCGTGAAGCTGCCGGCCGGGACCTTGGTGCCGAAGGAGGCGCCGATCGCGGTTCCCGAGGATCTGAATTACAAGATGTGGAGCGGGCCGGTTCCGTTCGAGCCATATACGGCCACCCGCACCAACCGCGAGGTGTGGCGGCAAATCCGCATCTACTCGGGCGGCAAGCTGGCCGACTGGGGGGCGCATCTGCTGGATACGGCGCAGGTGGCCAACTTCGCCGAAGCGACCGGGCCGGTGGAAGTGGAGGGAACCGGCGATATCCCCAAGGATGCGATGACGACGATGGCGGTGAATTACAAGCTCAAGTATCGCTACGCCAACGGCGTCGAATTGAACGTGCAGTCGGGCGATGTGGCGATCAAGTTCGAGGGGACTGATGGATGGGTGGGCAACAACGGCTGGCGCGGGCGGCTGGAGAGCTCGAATGAGGAATTGCTGCGCCGCAAGTTCCCGGAGGAGGGGAACAAGATGTGGGTCCGGCCGCCGAGCGAGCATCGGAACTTCCTGGATTGCGTGAAATCGCGGCAGCCGACGACCTACACGGCCGAGGCGGGGCAGCGGCTCAGCACGGTCATGCACATCGGGAATATCGCGATGGAGCTGGGGCGGAAACTGAAGTGGGACCCGCAAACCGAAGCGTTCGTTGGAGATGATGCGGCCAATGCGCTGCGGGAGAGGAAGTCGTTTGATGATTGGAAGAATGCGTGATTGTGCGCGGGATTTGAAAACATAAAGACATAAAACATAAGGATGTGCGGGGGATCATGCGCGGATGGACGGCGCGCGAAGGCAGGCGGCCCGGAGCGCGAGGGCTTGGCTTACGGCTTGGGGTTGCGCGAGGGTCCATCGGTCGGGGTGGTTTTGGAGCCGATGCGCCCGAGGCTCAGTAAGCTTTTGATGGAGTGAATCAGGCGGATGGCGGCGGCCCAGACGGGGAAGCCGGTGAACCATCGGCCGCTCATGCTCTGGCGGTACTGGCGGTTGAGGGAGCGGACGACCTGGTCGCGGGTGACGCCGCCGCGCAGATCGCGCGTCTGGCGGCGGGCGGTCTCGGCGATGTCGTCGGTGTCATCTTCGCTCCAGCCGGATTCGGTTAAATGCTGGGCGATGGCTTCGTAGGTTTGGCCGGCAGTGAACTGGTCGATGGCCCATTCAAGGGCTTCGGCTTTTGGGGCGTAATCATCGACGACATGGTCGAAGGGGGAGTCATCGGACGGCGGCGATGATATTGGCGGCGAGGTTAAGAATGAATCGGCGGGCGACTCGGCGGGAGAATTTGGAGGGTTGGCGGGAGAGTCGGCCATTTACTGTCGTCCTGAGTTTGCGAAGGATCTGGCTTGAGATGCCGTGGGCCAGTTCAATTGCGACATTACCGCCATTTCTACTTCTTGTGATCTTGCAAGTACTGGTCAAGCTCATCAACTGACTTGCCCGCCCCACGCGTGAATGGTCGAAGTCTATGATCGCGATCCAGCCAACCTCCTATCTCTATTACGGCATCCCACGCAACCGGATATTTTGATATCGAGTCGACCGCGTCATCTAAGACCAATGCGATATGCAGTTGTTGACACTGCGACCACTCCTTTCCATCAAATAAATTCAGAATTGCGCAAGTGCCTTCATCAGACGCTGGAATTGGCACATTGCCTGGACAAGCCAGAAGGTTATGCACTTTGCGCAGAAAGAATTCCATTTCGAACTTGCCCAGTTCAATCGATCCCAATTGAAGCAATGCACTGTTGAGCTTCTCGTCTTTCGGAGAAATCTGATGAAATAATACGAAGCCGTATGATGATGCCCCCCCATTTGCCCCCATATTCAAAGCATCGATTGCGATACACCGAACGGCCGACCTGTTCGCCGAAGACCGAATGAGTTCAGCCACGCCATCCATGGTTTTTTCGCGAGCGGTGAACGAAACGCCGAACACGTTCTGCACAAACCCGCGACCTATGACCTCCGACGGACTGATTGGATGGCCAAGCTGCATCTTCTCTGTAGCATTTGAATCATTGCCAGATGGCAACGTGCCTTCACCAGGCGAACATCCCGATCCAGCAAATAGAATCGAAGTGCACAATAAAACGCCCGAAAGAGCTCGGCGTAATTCCTTATCCATTTAGATACCTCATCTCGCCCGTGTGGGAGACTTAAACATGGGCAGGATGCCCATGCTACGATTACTTCTTTGGCTTCTTCCCGCCGCCGAAGATGCCCCAGCCTTTGCTGGCTGCGCCGTCGGTTGGGTCGGCGATCCAGGCGCGGAGTTCATCGGCCATATCCGCGGCGCGGGGGTAGCGGTGATCGGGGTTGCGCTCGATGGCCTTGAGGCAGATGCGCTGCAGGCCTTCGGGGACGTGCCAGACGACCTCGCGCGGAGGGGTGGGCGAGACGGTGGCGATCAGGCGGAGGACTTTGGTGAGGGGGCCTTCGAAGGCGGGGGTGTAGGTGAGCAGTTCGTAGAGCGCCAGGCCCAGGCCCCAGATATCGACGCGGCGGTCGGTATCGGATGCGCCG
>JBBRTW010000047.1:0-24114 GCA_038244055.1 Tepidisphaerales bacterium
GGATCGATGTCCTGCCCCTGGCCGGCCGCAGCTTCCATTACAAGCCGCTGGCCACCACCGGCGACAAGGAATCCGGCCAGGTCCTCGGCGAGTACACGCTCGAGCTTCGCAACGAAAACGCCCACGGCCTGATCACGGGCCTGGGCGGGTGAGTGATGCAGTCCTGAGTGCTGAGTGCTGAGTGGGGGAGTGGCAGGCGGGAGAGCCGACCACCCACGGCTCTCCCGCCACCAAGGGGGGCACGCCACTCCCCCGCTTTTGTTCAACCCAAGATGCAGTCGCCGCTTTAAGTTTTTAGTTTTTAGTTTTCGCACCTCCTCACCACTGCCCCGCTTTCATTCATCCCCACCGCCCACCGCCCTCCCTGCCTTAAGTTTTTAGTTTTCTCCTCACTACCGGAGCCCCCATGACCTTCTGCACCGACACCGATCTGCTCCACTGGGAGCCCGATCTCCTCGATGATGCCGCCTTCGTCTCCCAGTTCCTCACCACCGGAACCGGCGCGCTGGCCGACAATCTCTTCACCTCCACTTCCGGCGCGGGCTTCGATTCCGCCGCCATTGAGCCGGGCCTGGTGCTCATCCTCAGCGGCGCGCTCGCCGCCACCCTGCCGATCGTCGGCGTCGAGTCGGCCGACGAGCTCCGCGTCTCCGTCCTCTACAACGACATCCTCGGCCAATCCGGCGACGCCGCATCGCCCTTCAACACCCTCGCCGGCGCCGGGCTCACCTACATCATCCGCACCTTCTGGGCCCAGCGCCAGATCGTCAGCGATTTCATCCGCCAGGCCGCGGGTTTGAACCGGGTCGCGCCCGAAGGCCAGTCCGCCCCGACCATCCTCAACCCCGCCGATCTCCGCCGGGTCTGCGCCCTGGGCACCTTGCAGATGATCTACAGCGCCCTCGCCGCCGCCGCGACCGAACCGGCCCGCCTCAACGCCCGCGCCGATCTCTACGAGCGCCTCTACCGCCGCGCCCTGCGGCAAACCCGCATCGACATCGACACCGATGGCGATGGCCGGGCCAATACCCGCAAGTCCCTCGGAATCATCAGCTTTTCCCGGGAATAATCGAATCGCGGGTGCCATGCTTAGACCCGCCGGCCAGCGGTTCAATTTTGTTGAGTGATGCACTCCGGCGGGGATAAGCATGTCCGTGAATCGCGCCGTCATGCTTATCCCCGCCGATAACACGCTGCTTCGAAGTGACATCGCCGGCGGCGGGTCTAAGCATGGCACCGATCACGCCCGATTGACCCTGGCCCCAAGGACATCCAACGGAGGGTTTATGCTTATTCTATCAGAAGCAATCGATTCCCTGAATCAGTTCACCAGCCTCGGCGCGGCCGGGATCATGGGCGCCATGTGGCTCTGGGAGCGCCGCTCCAGCCGCACCCGCGAGCAGCAGCTCGACGAATCCCACGCCCGCATCATGGGCGACCGCGTCCAGGTCGATCAGCTCATCGAAGTCGTCAAGAACAACGCCGAAGCCATGACGCGCCTCTCGGCCACGCAGGAGCAGTTCCTGCGGGAAATGAGCAGGCGGTAGGCAGTAGGCGCAAGGCAGTAAGTAACCACGAAGGCACGAATTCGCGAAGAAATCAAATTGCGGAAAGGAGATCGTGATGCGGCGATTTATTTTACTGGATTTGTTGTTGAGGGACTGGCCAACAAGAGCGAGAACCTGTTTGACTCCCTCTCCCACTCACTCCCTCTCCTGTACTCGGGAGAGGGCGGGGGTGAGGGGTCCGCGGCATTGGGTGTCCCTCAACCGATTGCGCGCCACCGCCGTCTTCGCCGTGGCTTTGTTTGGCCTTTTATGCTCGGGCTGCGCCGCCTACACCCGCGCTGAGGTCGGCCTGGCCGAGCAGGCCCGCAAGGGCGTCGCGCTCTGGGCCGCGCGCGAAGAGGCCCACGCATCCGAAACCACCCGGCAGTTCACCACGAGGCGCAAAGCCCTCGATGATGCCTTCGACGCCGATGTGAAATCGCGCAGCGCGGCCGGCGCGATCGACTCGGCCTGGGTCATCGAGTCGCGCAAGGGGTACGCCATCGGCGTCGATGCGATCGCCCGCGCCGAGCTGGCCGCCAGGCAGGCCGATGAAACCGCCAAAGCCAACGCCGCCGCCACGGACCTTGCCCTGCAAAAACTCCTCTGGCTCGAATCGATGCGCCTCGATCTGGAAACCCTCTTCACGAAAGGACTGATCCATGGACAGCAATGAAACCATCCCCGCCATTCGCAAGCAGGTCGAAGAAGCCGCGGGCCTGGAGTGGGCTCAATTCGAGGCCCGCCACCCCGCGCTGGCGGCTGTGCTGGATCAGGACCTGGTCATCCAGGTGACCACCGCGCGGCTGGCCGATGATCCGGATTTCCAGAAGGCGCTGAACGATGCCGCCGCCGCCGGATTGGGCGCGCAGGCTTTGCGGGACCTGCTCCGCGGCGAGGTGAGGATGTGGCTGGAAAAGCTGCTGGCGTGAGAGCGCCCGGCCGCGCAGGCGATCGTGTTGATTTCAAATGTGCCCCAGGGTCAGGAGCCTCTCACCCGATGTGCTGATTCGCATAGCGGCGTGCCGAGGCTCCTGACCCTTTTTGCTCGCTATCAAAATACGCGTGACTTGGAGCGAGGCAGAAAGGGTCAGGAGCCGGGGAGCGGTGATCAACTTGGTTGCACCGCTGGTGGCCGGCTCCTGACCCTGGGAAACTCGTAACGGACTGCGCTTGGGCGGGACGCCCAAGTCACGGGGACATTACAGTGACATTACGCCACGCCGCCATGGGGCTTGAAATCGCCGAACTTGCATTTTCCGGGAATGGGCACCGGCGGCAGCGAGAGCGGCGCTTTCAGATCGACCACATCGGGCATGTTGCTTTCATTGCTCGCCTGCGCCTCTTCCCAGGTGACGACCTTGCCGCTGTACGCCGCCATCCGCCCGAGGATCGCCATCATCGCGCTGTTGGGCACGCGCGTGCCGGCGTGGATCGGCTTGCCATCGCGGATCGAGGCGAAGAGCTCGTCGTGCTCCACCTGATACGCGTTGGGGAAATCCTTGGGAACATTGCTCAGACGCCAGCCCGGGCCTTTGTCGCCATGCTCGCGGATGACGTAGTTGCCCCCGCCGTTCTTGGGCGAAAAATCAGACTTGATATCGCAAACGCCCTTGGTGCCGATGAAGTGATCGCTGACCTCGCTGGCGCATCCATCCTGCTGGCGGCAGTAGAGGTGGGCGCGGGCGCCATTGGCCCACTCGTAAACCACCGAGAAGTGGTCGAAGATGTGGCCGTAGGCCGGGTCGGTGCGCTGCTGCCGGCCGCCGTTGGCCCACGCCTTCACCGGCATTTCATCCTTCATGGCCCAGGCGATCTTGTCGATCGTATGCACGGCCTGCTCGACGATGTGATCGCCGCTGAGCCAGGTGAAGTAGAGCCAGTTGCGGAGCTGCCACTCGGTATCGGACCAATCCGGCAGGCGCGGCTTGAACCAGAGCTGGGTGGTGTTGTACATCGAATAGATCGATGCGATCTCGCCGATCGCGCCATCGTGGATGCGCGGGAAGGTATTGCGCTCGCCGATGCTGTAGCGCCAGCAGAAACCATCGACGAAGGCGAGGTTCTTCTTCTTGCCCTCCTCGAGCGTCTTGAGGATCGACTTATAGCCGGCCACATCCACGCACAGGGGCTTCTCGGCGAAGACATGCTTGTTCTTCTCGACCGCGTAGGCGAAATGCAGCGCCCGAAACGCCGGCGGCGTCGTCAGCAGAACGACATCGACGCCCGAATCGATCACCTTCTTATACGCATCGAGCCCAATGAAAGTCGTATCGCCATTCACCTTGACCTGCTCGGGGCTTTTCTTCTGGAGGCTCTGCAGGCTGGTTTCGAGGCGATCGGAGTGGGCATCGCCCATGGCGGTCAGATGATTCTGCGGGTTGGCGCTGAGCGCCTGCCCGGCCGCGCCGGTGCCGCGTCCGCCACAGCCGATCAGGCCGAACTTGATGACATCGGAGCCGGCCGCGCGCACGCCGCGCGGGACGATCAGCGGCGCGGCGACCGCCGCCGCCGCCGCGAGGGCGGCCGAATGCTTGAGCAATCCCCGGCGCGAAACCGATGGCTTGTGGGTTGAATTGGGCGGCTGCAACTGCATGGAGATCTCCTGGCGCATGGCTGGTTGGGATGAGGCGAGTCGATCGACATCCGGCCCGTACCGGAGTCTCGAGCAAGCGCGGGATTATACAGAAGAGCCGCGCCGATGTTTCGGGAAAAACGTCACGCGCCAAAGATTTCGTCGTCAATTCGCTTGGATTAGTCGCAGGGCTTGTCAGGTATGTCGCATAAACCGTCATGCGCGAATTCACTGGAAGGAATTCGCCACAGAGATAAGAATTTAGCCACAGATGTTCACAGATGGGCACGGATGAAGAGGAGAGGGGAGTTGTTCATTACCCGGGCGCTCGTCGTGGTATTGCGTTGGCATCGGCGTTTGGCTTTTCATTATGCGTTTCTGAAAGTCTCCTGGATTGTCGGGTGAGGTGAAGGAACACAACTCTGCGTTCGCCCTCACCCCCGCCCTCTCCCGAGTACAGGAGAGGGAGTAGTTCATTCGTCTTGTCTGTGGCGGATGGTTTGCCCTGTCATTATGCCCCCTCCATCGCGTATAAATACTCACGATGTCCACCGTGCAGATTCAAGGCGTCACACTCCACCTCTCCCACTCGCACAAGGTCGAATCCCAATGGATCGGCCAGAAGGAGATTCTCAAACAGCTTCTGGCCTGCTGGCTCACAGTGGATGAGAAGGATCTGCCGCTCACGCCGCGCCTGATTGGCTCGCCGGGAATCGGCAAGACGACACTGGGCATGTCCGGGGCGCTGGTGCGGAAGCAGGAGTTATTCATCTACCAATGCACGGCCGACACCCGGCCGGAGGATCTGCTGGTTACGCCGGTGCTGGCCGAGAGCGGCAAGATCGCCTACCACGCCTCGGGGCTGGTGACCGCGATGCTCACCGGCGGGGTCTGCGTGCTGGATGAGGGGAACCGGATGAACGAAAAATCCTGGGCCAGCCTGGCGCCGCTGCTGGATCATCGGCGGTATGTGGAATCGATCGTGGCCGGGATCACGATTACGGCCCATCGCGATTTCCGCTGCGCCGTGACGATGAACCAGGATGATTCAACCTACGAAATCCCCGACTACATCCTCAGCCGGTTGCAACCGACGCTCAAACTCGGCTTCCCCAATCGCCGCGATGAGAAGGCGATCCTCAAATATCATTTGCCCTTCGCGGAGGATCAGTTGCTGGAGATGACGGTGGAGTTCTTGCAGCAGGCGCACGGGCTGAAACTCGATTTCTCCCCGCGCGATGGGGTGAACATGCTGCGGTATGCGATCAAGCGGATGGCCCAGGACCCGGCCCACCCCGTCTCGCGCGATCAGGCGTGGAAAGAAGCACTCACCTCCTGCCTGGGCGATGATGCAGTTGACCTCGACCGTCTCTCCAAGAAGAAATCCCAGTCCTTAGGCGGCGAATTCACGCCGATGGGATTAGGCGATTTCTTCCACAACCCCGAAGACCCCCTCCATCCGGATAATGCGGAGGATGAAGAGGAGGAGAATGACGAATGACGAAATCCGAATGGCGAATCAACTCCCAATGAGAAGGAATGAATTGGTCATTGGGTTTTTCCTCTTGATTCGTCATTCTGGTTTCTCAATTCGGAATTGAGTCCATGCCCCACGCTCTTCTCAAATTCTCCCATCGCATCACCGCGATCCCCGTCGTCTACGGCTCGGGCGATTTCGCGGTTGAAGTGCGCCGGATCATGCTGGCGGATAAGTACGATTGCCTCGCCGTTCCCCTGCCGCCCTCGTTCAAGCGATCCATCGAAGAGGCGATCCAGGCGCTCCCCGTTGTGACCGTTGTCGTTCAGAACGAGCCGACGGATTATGAATCATCCGATGAAGCGCCCGCGATGCTGAACTACGTCCCCATCGACCCCTGCCAGCCGATTATCTCGGCCATCCGCGTCGCCATGGGCGAGCGCATGACCCGGCACTACATCGATCTCGAAGTCGAGCATTTCGAGCCTTATGGCTATCCCTTTCCCGATCCGTATGCGCTCAAGACGTTGCCGCTGGAGAAGTTCGTGGCCGCCACGCTCCCGGCCATCCCGCGCCTGCCCGAAGGCCAGCCCCGCCAGCGCATCGCCCGCATGGCCCGCCGGCTAATCGAGCTTGAAAAACGGTATAAGGCGATCCTCTTCCCCTGCTCGCTCCTCGACTGGCCCTGGCTCCGCGAAGCGTACAACGCGCTGAAAGCGCCGGATCAAGGCGCCCAACAATTCGACGTCGACGCCGACGAATCCAATCCGCAATCCGCAATCCGCAATCCACAATCCGCCCACAATCCGCAATCCGCAATCGACATTCCGCAATCAGAAGACGCCGAAGTCGAATCGCCCGACATCTACCAGCCCAACGAAAAACAGCTCCTCTTCTGCCTCGGCGAGCTTCCTTTCATCACCGGCCTGTACGAACAGGCCCGCGCGGAACTGGATGATGATGAGAATCTCTCCATCGATGGCATCAAGGACCTTCTCATCGTCGCCCGCGAGAAATACAAGGAAGACCTCAAAAAACAGGCCCGGCCGATCACGCCCAAGACTCTCGCGCTGCTCCTCAAGTACGTCCGCAACCTGTCGCTGGTCGAGCGCCGCCTGACGCCCGATCTCTACACGCTGGTCATCGGCGCTCAGCAATTCGCCGGCGACAACTACGCGCTGCATGTCGTCGAGACTTCGGGCAGCTATCCCTTCAACGGCAAGACCGAGTATCAATCCGTCTCCCTGGGCATCGATCAGATTCGCCTCCCCGATGGAACGATCGCCACTTCGAAGAATCGCCTGGCCGGCCCGCCGCTGGTCTGGCGCGGGCTGGAGCTGAAAAAGCGCCCCGACCGCTCGCAGCAGAGGCAGTGGCAGATGCGCTGGAACCCTTTCCGACAATGCTCCTGGCCGCCGGAGGATGTCGCCATCGAACGCTTCCGCACGCACACGTTCGAGAAAGCCCAGCAAATCATCGGACAGGATCTCGCCCGCGTCGAGAAATTCACCACCAGCGTGCAGGATGGCATCGACATCCGCGAGACCCTCCGCAACTGGCACACGGGCGATCTCTACGTCAAGATCTTTCCCCCCAATCGCGGCAGCATCGACAGCGTCGTCATGCTCTTCGATTCACCGGCCGACCCGCGCGAGTATCCTTACCGCGTCACCTGGCTGCACGAACACGAGGAGGAAAGCACGCTGGCCTTCTTCGCCACCGACTGGCGCAAGAACGTCCTCGGCCCCGGCATCGCCCAATCGATCTATGGCGGATGCCTGCTGATCTTCCCCCCCATCCCCGGCGGCATCGGCGACATCTGGCACGAGCCGTTCTTCGATCAGGCCGACACGATGGAAGAAAGGCTCCTCATGGCCGCGTGTTTTTTCACGCGCGAAAAACATATCGCCCTGATGAGCGCCTCCCCGCCCGGGGCCGCCTGGCGGAAGATCGCCAAAACCTTCGGCAAGAAGATCGTCCATCTGCCGCTATCGCATTTCTCGGGCAGCACGGTGCAGCAACTGCGGATCGTGCATGTGCTCAATGGGCATCAGGTGAGGAGTTATGCGGCGGAGTTTATTCGCAAAGCGTGAACGATACCGGAGGGTGAATAAAAGAATTGTTGCTGAAAATCCCCGCGCAGGTTGGTAAAATGATTTCATGGTTGGTCTTCCCTCACTTCTGGAACGTATGATCGAGCCTGAAACAGGCAGCTTCCTGCCGGATCATGCGAAATATGTCCTATCCCTTGGTTTTTCAGACGCCGAGAAGGCGCGCTATCTCGAGTTGGCTGACAAGGTGCAGGATGGAGCGCTTACGTCAGAGGAGGAAGCAGAACTCGATGATTTCATCACAGCCAACACACTGCTGATAATCCTCCAATCCAAGGCCCGGCGATCGTTGAACAAATCGAGTTCCGCAGCCTGACATGAAAAAGGGCCTCGTCCAGCTTGTTCGCCGCCGCGCGGAGTTTTCCTGCGAATATTGTCGACTCAAGGAAGCGCGCTCGCCGCTCCCTTTGGTTATCGATCACATTGTGGCCCGTCAGCATGATGGGAAAACGGTCGGAGAGAATCTCGCGCTTGCTTGCGCCATTTGCAATCGACACAAAGGGCCCAACATCTCCGGAGTCGATCCAATCTCCACATTGCTCACGCGCTTGTTCAATCCGCGCATCGATCTGTGGGATGAGCACTTCGCGCAGAAGGGAATGTCCATTATGGGCCTGACGCCCGTCGGCTGCGCAACCATCGCAGTGCTCAAAATGAACGGGCCAAAACAACTGAGCATTCGCCAGGTGACTTCGAACCAGAACACATGAAAACTTACCCTCTCAATTCGGCCCTCCCCCAAACTGCTTCCAATATTGCTCTTTGAAGGGATTCACTTTGGGACCGACTGCCGTTTCATTTTCGAGGCATGGTTGCACATCAACCCACCACTTGTCATAGGCCGCCTCCAACTCCTTCACCACGTCCGGCCGGGCCGCCGCCAGATCCTTCTCTTCCCCCGGATCGGCCTTGAGATCGTAAAGCTGCCACGCCTTGGCACCATTCTTTGCGATATTCACCATTTGATACTGCGAGTTGCGCACGCTGCAACTCCGATACTTCGAGTCCGCCACCTTCCCGCGTTCCCAGCGGCCGACATGCGTGAACAGCATCCGATCCGCCCACGGCACATTGGCATCCATCAGCGCCGGCAGCAGCGACCTGCCCTCCACCTGGCCGGCCGCGCTCGCGGGAATTTTCGCCCCCGCGATCTGCGCCAGGGTCGGCAGAATATCGATGTGGGCCGCCAGTTGCGGGCGGTCGCCCGGCGCGAAAACGCCCGGCCAGCGCATCAGGCACGGCACATGCGTCCCCCCGTTCCATGGTGTCACCTTCGCGCCGCGCATGCCGGCGTTGAACACTTTCACGCCGCCGGTGCCGCCGTTGTCGGTCATGAAAATCACCAGTGTGTTCTTCTCCAGGCCCAGTTCGTTCAAGCGCTTCATGAGCCGGCCGACGTTGTCGTCGATATTGGCGATCATGCCAAAGAACTTCGCCGTCGGGGGCGGGACTTTTCCCTCATACAGCTTCTCATCTTCCGGGCGGACCTGCAGCGGCGTGTGCGGGGCGTTGGTTGCGATCCACGCGAAAAACGGCTCCTTCTCCTTGCTCCGCGTTTCGATCCACTTCGTCGCCTGGTTGAAGAAAACATCCGTGCAGTAGCCCTCGGTCTTCTCGAACTTGCCGTTGTGCTTGATGGCCGGGTTGAAGTAGGTGTTACCCGGCGCATCGCCGCACGATCCGACATAGCTCTGCCCGATCCCACCAGCGCCGTGGATGAAGACCTCATCGAAGCCGCGGCGATCGGGTTGATAGGAGTCTTCATCGCCCAGGTGCCACTTGCCGAAGATACCGGTCGAATACCCGGCCGATTTGAGTATCTGCGGCAGCGTGACCGCCTTCAAACTCATCCGCTCGCGCTCGTTGATGGTGTGGGTGACGCCGGATTTGAATTCGTGCCGGCCGGTCATCAGGGCGCAGCGCGTCGGGGCGCAGGTCGGGCTGACCTGAAAATCCGTGAAGCGCGCGCTCTGGGTGTGCAGGGCATCGATATTCGGCGTCTTGAGAATCGGATTGCCCGCCCAGGAGAAATCGCCGTAGCCCTGGTCATCGGTGAGGATCACGACAATGTTCGGCCGAGCGGGGAGATCGGCCGCTAGCGCGGCCCGGCTTATGCCAACCATAGTCGCAATCGCCAAAAGCACGTTTCGAATCGCAAAGTTCGTCATCGTTCCTCCAAAGCGGATCATCGCCGAATTCCACATTAACATACACCGCCCAATTCGCGCCGTGACTACAAATCATTTCCATGACGGCGCCGCGCCCGTTGACAACATCCCCCCTTCGCCCGACAAAACCTCCATGGCCACCGACCGCAAATCCGCAATCGTGACCGGCGCATCGCGCGGCATTGGCCGGGGGATCGCCATCGCGCTGGGGCGCGAGGGGTTCGATGTCATCATCAACTACGCCAGCAACGCCGCCGCCGCGGAGGAGGTCGCCGCGATCGTCCGATCGGCCGGCGGGCGCGCCGTGCCCATCCGCGCCGACATCGCGAGCCCCGCCGATCGCCAGAGCCTGGTCGATCAAACTCTCGCCGCATTCGGCCGGATCGATCTCCTGGTCAATAATGCCGGCGTCGCGCCGGATGTCCGCGCCGACCTATTGGACCTGGGCGAAGCCTCCTTCGACCGCCTCATCGATATCAATCTCAAAGGCCCATTCTTCCTGACGCAGATCGTGGCGCGGAGGATGATCGAGGAATGGCAGAAGTTAGAAGTTAGAAGCGAGAAGCGAGAAGTGCCATCGTCCGTTGTCCGTGGTCCGTTGTCAGTTGCCTCGCGCGATGATGCACCAACAACGGACAACGGACAACTGACTACTGACAATTCCCACAACTCGCAACTCGCAACTCGTAACTCTCCCCCCATAATCATCAACATCACCTCCGTCAGCGCCTACGCCCCCAGCATCAACCGCGGCGACTACTGCATCGCCAAGGCCGGGCTGGCGATGATGACCCAGCTCTACGCCGCGCGGCTGGCCGCCCATGGCATCACCGTCTACGAACTCCGCCCGGGCGTGATCGAGACGGACATGACCGGTCCGGTAAAGGCCAAGTACGACGATCTGATTTTCAACAAGGATCTCACCCCGTTGCGGCGCTGGGGAACCAGCGAGGATGTCGCCAAAGCGGTGGTCGCGATCGCGGGTGGGCTGCTGCCGTTTTCAACCGGTGAAGTCATCAATGTCGATGGCGGTTACCATATTCGACGTTTATAGGACCGCGGCCGTGTGATGCCACACACCTTTGGGAGCAGGGCATTTTCCCTATCGCCGGGCGCAATCGTTCAGCCCTGTGGGTTTTATGTCGAAAAAACAGGGGATGTCGTATATCGCGTCTACATATGGTGTTGGATCGCCCGGGCGGGGAAACGCGCGGGGAGGGGATGGAATTCACGCATGCGACACCGCGCCCACCGCGCCGGCCGACCCGGCCGACCTCAATTCCGCAATCATCGATACCACCGCATCCCTGATCATCGTGCTCGATCCCAGGGGCCGGATTGTCAGCTTCAACAAGGCCTGCGAGCGCGCCTCGGGCTATACCTTCGCCGAGGCGGCCGCCAGGGCGAATTACGAATTTCTTCTCGATGCGACCGAGGTGGAAAAGGTTCGCACCGCCTTCAACCGCATCAATGCCGGCGAATTTCCCAGCGCGCACGAGAACGACTGGATCGCCCGCGATGGCACGCGCCGGCATATCGTCTGGTCGACCAGCGCCGTCGTCGACGAGCGGGGCGAGGTCCGGCTGATCGTCGGTTGCGGCAACGACATCACCGAGCGCCGGCAGATTGAGCTCAAGCTGCGCGAGAGCGAAGAGCGCTACGCGCTGGCCGTCCGCGGGGCCAACGATGGCATCTGGGACTGGGACCTGCGCGCCGATACGCTCCACACCTCCGACCGCTGGAAGGCGATGCTGGGCGCGAACGATGAGGAAATCGGCACGGTGCCCGATGACTGGTTCTCGCGCATCCACCCCGAGGACCTTCCCCGTTTCAGGGCCGCGCTCGACCAGCACATCGAAGGCAAAAGCCCGCACGTCGAGATCGAGCATCGCATGCGCCATCGCAGCGGCCTCTGGCGCTGGTATCTGGTGCGCGGGCTGGCGATCCGCGATGCTGCCGGCAAGGCCTATCGCGTGGCCGGGTCGCTCACCGACGTCAACGACCGCAAGGCGGTTGAGGATCAGCTCGTCCGCGAAGCGCTCTACGACAGCCTCACCGGCCTGGGCAATCGCGTTCTGATCCAGAATCGATTGCAGCATGCGCTGGCCCGCGCGCGCCGCAACGAGGATTTCAAGTTCGCGGTGCTCTTCCTGGACCTGGACCGCTTCAAGATCATCAACGATGGGCTGGGGCACCTGGTCGGCGATCAGTTGCTGGTCGAGCTCTCCAAACGGCTGCGCACCTGCGTCCGCCCGGCCGATACGGTTGCCCGCCTGGGGGGCGATGAGTTCATCATCCTGCTCGAAGACCTGCGCGAAGAGGGCGATGCGGTGCGCGTGGCCGAGCGCGTTCACGAGCTCCTCAAGACCCCCTTCGCACTTGGGGAGAACGAGATTTTCTCCTCCGCCAGCATCGGCATCGCCCCCGGCTCGCCGCGCTATCGCAACGTGCAGGATCTTCTGCGCGATGCCGATGCGGCCATGTACCGCGCCAAGGCCCTGGGCAAAAGCCGCCACGAAATTTTCGATGAGGCGCTGCACGAAAAGGCGATGGAAACCCTCCAGCTCGAGACCGACCTCCGCCACGCCGTCGAGCGCGGCGAGTTCTTCCCGGCCTTCCAGCCGATCGTCTCGCTCATCGATGGGTCTTTGCAGGGCTTCGAAGCGCTGGTGCGCTGGCGGCACCCCGATCGCGGCATGGTTTCGCCGGCGACTTTCATCCCCGTGATGGAGGAGACCGGCCTGATCGTGCCCCTGGGCGCGTGGATGCTCCGTGTTTCCTGCCTGACCCTGGCGCGATGGCGTCAGCGTTTTCCTGCCCTGGCGCATGTCGGCATCAGCATCAACGTCTCCGGCAAGCAATTCGCCCGCGGCGATCTGGCGGGCGATGTCGCCGCCGCCCTGGCCGAGAGCGGCCTGCCGCCCGACTGCCTGACCCTCGAGATCACCGAGAGCGTGATGATGAGCAACTCCGAGCAAGCGGCCCAGACCCTGCGCCGGCTGCGCGAGCACGGCGTATCGATTCACGTCGACGATTTCGGCGTCGGCTACTCCTCGCTGGCCCAGCTCCACCGCTTCCCGATCGATGCCCTTAAGATCGACCGCGCCTTCGTCTCGCGCATCGCCAAGACCATCGACGCGAAGGATGAAGTGGCCCGCGATTCCTCCCTCGTGCGCACGATCATCTCCCTGGCCCGCAATCTCGGCCTGGGCGTGACGGCCGAGGGAATCGAAACCGCCGAGCAGCTCGAATATCTCCGTCAACTCCGCTGCGAGCTGGGGCAGGGGTATTTGTTCTCGAAGCCGCTTGCGGAAAAGGAGATGGAAGCGCTCCTGGCGGGCGGCTTGCCGTGGGGCATGGCGAGTCGGAAGGCAGGGTAGGACGCGGTGCCGCGGGCACGATCTAGCCCAGGTCCTCTTCGAAATCGAATTCGATCTCGTCCATCAGGGGTGCTAGATCACGCGCGCCGTGGACGATGCGGAATATCTCGATGCCCGCCGGCACGCGACGGAAAAAGATCAGGAAATTCCGATAGGGGGTGACCGGCGTTACTTTCAAGCCGTCCAATCGAGGGTCCGGTGAGTTCCAGTACCGGCCAACGCCCGGCGAATCGACCAGGCGGCGGATGGAACGCTCAATCGCATCCAACACGTTGTCGGCCGATTGAGGGCTCCGTTCGTGGATGTATCGGTAGATGGCGATGATGTCATCCCGCACCCGGCGGGCGCGGCGAATGTCGGGTTTCATCGCCTTGCTTTCCCCGTTTTGGCGACCGCAGTCTTAGCTATTGTGGTCTTGGCCACCGCCGCTTTGGCGGCCCGGCGGATCGATGCCCAGTCCGCATCATCCATCACCGTAGTCGCGCCGCTTTCGACGGCCTCAACCAGGGTCGCATCGATCCGTTTCCTCGCCTCGCGAGCGCGGGCGCGGCGGAGCATGTCGCGGAGGAACTCGCTGGCGGTGCCGTACCCGCCGCCCTTGACCTGATCATCCACCCATTGTTTCAAGTCGGCTGGGAGGGAGACATTCATGGTGGTGCGCATACGCCAGATGGTAACAGTGCCGCAAGGTGGATGCAATTTGTGGCAGGAAATGAAGCGGTCGCTCGCGGGAGAGGCAAACGTAGCTCGACCTTCCGATGTCGAGTCCTGCCGCACCCGAACGCTCAGCCTGATACGTTTTTGGAGAAGAAAAAAGGGACGGAGAAGAAAAAAGGGACGGGAGCTTTTTCCATCCACGGGAGCCTCTTTTATCCCATTTTCCATCCTCTCAACCCTCCACCATCCCCACCCCATTCAGCGATTGCGCCAATTCCGCCAGGCGCCCCTGGCGCAGGCGCTTTTCCTCGGCCGGGGTGAGGTTGCCGCATTCGGGGCATCGGCCGCTGAGGTTGCCGGTCAGGTCGTAGTGGCATGAGGGGCAGAGGGGGTGGTCGCTTTGGCGATGGAGAAGAAAAAAGGGACGGGAGCTTTTTTCCATCCCCTCCGCCCTCAACCCTCCACCATCCCCACCCCATTCAGCGATTGCGCCAACGCCGAAAGGTGCCCCTGGCGCAGGCGCTTTTCCTCGGCCGGGGTGAGGTTGCCGCATTCGGGGCATCGGCCGCTGAGGTTGCCAGTCAGGTCGTAGTGGCATGAGGGGCAGAGGGGGTGGTCGCTTTGGCGATGGCGGCGGGAGCGGAAGGCGAGCAGCGCGAGGCCGGCCATGCCGATCGCCAGCCAGATTGCGCCGGGGATGCGCGGAGCGCCGATGCACACGGATTGCGGCGGTTCGAGCCCCGTGGCGGCCGCGAACATCAGCGCGGCGACCAGCGCGAAGCGCGCCGCGCGGCGTCGCCAGCGCGGTTCGAAATACGCGCCGATGATCGCCACGAGCCAGGCCGACCCGCAGATCATCCAGAAAATCACCCGCGCGCCTTCGCTGGCGTTCCAGAATCGCAGCGGCGGATCGGAGAGGGGTGGATTCTCCACCCAGGCGTCGCGAAGGCGATCGTTGTTGAAGCGCAGGGCCAGATGCCGGCCGGTGGCGGGGTCGTCGAGGCGGGTGATCTGGCTGCCGAAGAGATCGGGGCGGGTCTTCCAGCAGGTGGAGTTGATGGGGTCGGGATAGTCGGGGTCGTTTTCGATGATCTGGCGGACCTCGGCGGAAGTTTCCTGGAGATGACGGTTCAGGAGAAATGTATAGTGCAGGCGAGCGCCGTCGGTGCGGGAGAAATGTTCCAACGCGCGGACCGGCGCATCGGCCGCCCATTGGGCCGCCCGGAGATTGAAGCGATATTTGAGGATGCCGATCGCCGCGACCCCCAGCAGCAATAGCAGCCAGGCGAGCGGGCGGATGGAACGGCGGTAGTTCATGGTCTCGTCAGCATTACGAGTCCCTGCGGCCGAATGGATTCAAAGCACGCTCAGTCGAGTAGCGCCAACCGAGTCCGAGACCTGAGAAACATTCCTCAACCCATCACACCTATAGGAATTAGGTGGCGCGCAAGCCATGTTGGCAAAAGCGAGTTAACGAAAAATAAAAATCGAGTTCCGCGCGCAACAAACGCACTCGTTGAATGTAGATTCCCATGCGGGATCAGAACGTTCGCCCATCTACTTCCATGCTTAGTTCATTATGGATCGTCAGCCTCTGATGCTGCCGGCCGAGAGTTAAACCCCATGTCACTTGTCCGATTCGCCCTGAAGAAGCCGTATACGGTGATGTCGCTGGTGATCCTGTTCTCCCTACTTGGCGTTCTGGCCACGCTGCGCATGCCGACGGATATTTTCCCTGAGATCGACATCCCGGTGGTCAGCGTGGTCTGGACCTACAACGGCATGGCGGCCGACGAGATTCAGAACCGCATCCTGGTCAAGCACGAGCGGCAGATGGCCTCACTGGTGGATGACATCTCGCGCCTGGAAGCCAACAGCTATAACGGCGTGGGCGTGATCAAGGTTTACCTGCACGAAGGGGCGGATGTCAGCCGCGCGGTGTCGCAGCTCACCAGCAGCGCCCAAACCGTGCTCAAAAGCATGCCGCGCAATATCACCCCGCCGCTCATTCTGCGGTACGGGGCCACCGATGTGCCGATCATCCAGCTCAGCCTCGCCAGCGATACGCTCCCCGATCAGCGCATGACCGACTTCGGCCAGCAGGTTCTTCGGCCATCGCTGGCGGTGGTGCGCGGGGCATCGGTGCCGTATCCGTATGGCGGCAAGCCGCGCGTGGTCATGGTCGATCTGGATATGAAAGCGCTGCAGGCCAAGGGGATGTCACCGGTTGATGTCAGCAACGCGATTCAGGATCAGAACCTGGTCGCGCCCTCGGGCGATGTGAAGCTCGGCAGCCTCGACTACGCGGTGCGGATGAACAACAGCACCGACACGATCGAAGCACTCAATGATTTTCCGGTCAAGCAGATCGGGCATTCAACGGTCTTCCTGCGCGATGTGGCCCATGTCCGCGATGGCTATTCGGTGCAGACCAATTCGGTCAGCGCCAATGGCAGGCCGGCGACGCTGATGACCATCCGCAAGACCGGCGGCGTCTCAACCCTGGGCGTAATCGATGGCGTGAAGGAGTCGCTGCCGGATATCAAGCGCCTGCTCCCGGCCGGGATGAGCATCAAGCCGATTTTCGATCAGTCGATTTTCGTCAAGGCCTCGCTCGACAGCGTGCTCATGGGCGGCGCGATGGCGGCGGCGCTGACCGCATTGATGATCCTGCTCTTCCTGGGCAACTGGCGGCTGACCCTGATCATCCTGGCATCGATCCCGCTATCGATCGTCTTCGCGCTGCTGGTGATGAAAATCACCGGGCAGACGCTCAATACCATGACCCTCGGCGGCTTCGCGCTGGCGGTGGGCATCCTCGTGGATAACGCGACCGTGGTCATCGAGAACATCGAGCGCCACCTCGGCCTCGGCAAGCCACTCGAACCGGGGATTCTCGATGGAGCGGCCGAGATCGGCGGCCCGACCCTCCTGGCGACGCTGGCGGTCTGCATCGTCTTCATCCCCGTGTTCCTGCTCCAGGGCACGGCCAAGTATCTGTTCAGCCCGCTCTCGCTGTCGGTGATCGTATCGCTGCTGGCGAGCCTGGTGCTGTCTTTCACGCTCGTTCCGGTGCTCTTCAAGTACCTGATGCGCTCCTACATCGCCAAACATGGAAAGCGCGGCGGGGCGCACGATATTCAGCAACACCGGTCGATCAATCCCTTCACGATGATCCATTACGGATTCGAGCGGGGATTCCATGTGTTCCGCAATGGCTACCGCAATATGCTGGCCTGGGCTTCGCATCATCCCGTGCCCACGGGCGGCTTTTTTCTCCTTTTGATTGGATCGTCCGTCTTCCTCTTCCCGCGCCTGGGGATGGACTTTTTCCCGCAGGTGGATGCCGGGCAGATGCGCCTGCACGTTCGCGCGCCGGCCGGCACCAAGCTGGAAAAGACACAGGAAGATTTCGCCGAGGTAGAGAAGGAAATCCGCAGGATCATCGGCGACGATCAGGTCGATGTCGTGCTCGACAATATCGGCCTGCCTTACAGCGGCATCAACATCGCTTTGAGCGACACCGCCACCGTCGGCCCGATGGATGGTGAGATTCTGATCTCGCTCAAAAAGGAGCACACGCCGACCGCCGCCCATGTGGCCGCGCTGCGACGCGAACTGCCTCGCAAATTTCCCGAGATGGGCTTTTTCTTCCAGCCGGCCGACATCGTCAACCAGGTGCTGAACTTCGGCCAGCCCGCACCCATCGATATCCGCGTCTCGGGCCCGCACAATGATGTCGACTACGCCACCGCCACCAAAATCCTCAAGGACCTCCGCCGCGTTCCCGGCGTGGTCGATGCCCATATCTTCCAGGTCCCCGATGCGCCTTCCATGAAGGTCGATGTCGACCGCACGCTGGCCAGCCAGATGGGGATGAACCAGCGCGATGTCGCCAGCAGCGTGCTGGTGACGCTCAGTTCCAGCGCCACCGTCGCCCCGAATTTCTGGCTGAATCCGAAGAACAACGTGAGCTATCCCTTCCTCGTGCAGGCGCCGCAGTATCGCATCGATTCGATGTCGAACCTGCTGACCATGCCGATCTCGCGCAAGGCCACCGGCGATAAGCCGCAAGATAAGCAACTGCTGATGAACCTGGCGCATATCGAACGCGGGCAGGTGCCGATGGTCATGTCGCAGTTAAACATTCGCCCGGTTTTTGACGTTCATGCCGATGTGCAGGGGCGGGATCTCGCGGGCGTCGCCAAGGACATCGATGCGGTCATCAAGGCGGACCAGCCCGATGAATCCACCAACGTTCACATCGAAGTCGCCGGCCAGGTTCAGACGATGAAGGAGAGCTTCAACGGCCTGGCGGGCGGAATGGGCATGGCCGTCGTGCTCGTCTTCCTGCTCATGGTCATCAACTTCCAGAGCTGGCTCGATCCGCTGATCGTTCTGGCCGCCGTGCCCTGCGCGCTGGCGGGCGTCATCTGGATGCTCTTCATGAGCCACACGCACATCAGCGTGCCCGCATTGATGGGCACGCTCATGTGCATCGGCCTGACCACCGCCAACAGCATTCTCGTCGTCAGCTTCGCCAACCAGCGGATGGCGGCCGGCGATGATGCGCTGACGGCCGCCGTCGCCGCCGGCTATACCCGGCTGCGTCCGGTTTTGATGACCGCCGGCGCGATGATTCTGGGCATGATTCCCATGTCCCTGGGCATCGGCGAGGGCGGCGAGCAGAATGCCCCGCTCGGCCGGGCCGTCATCGGCGGCCTGATCTTCGCGACGTTCGCGACGCTGGTCTTCGTCCCCGCAATGTTCCGTCTGCTTCGCAGCCGCTCATCTAAAGACACGATTGCCGTATTGGCTTGAAATCCATCAGGAGTTTGTCGCAATGGTCGATTCGAATCACGAGCAGTTCCCACCGCATTCCAATGCACCGGGAAATCACGGTCCCGCGCATGGCGCGGGCGCACCCATCGCCCCTCCGCCCCTGGCTCACGCGCATGAGGCTGAACACGCGCATGTGCCCACCCGCTATTCCCCGCGCACCAACTGGACGGTGACCCTCGTCGCCGTGCTGGTCGCGGTCGGTTTGGCCGTGGCGTTCTTCCTCGGCACGCACAAGCGCGATACGGAGGCCGCGGCGCTGAAACTTGTCGCCGACCAGGAAGCCGATCGGCCCACACCCATCAATGTCATGCATGTGCAGCATGCCCCGGCCGAGAATGTGATCGTCCTGCCCGGCGAAGCCAAATCTTTCGCGGAAACCGTCATTTTCGCCCGCACCAGCGGCTACCTGAGCGAATGGAAGGTGGATATCGGCGACAAGGTCATCGCCGGCCAAATCCTCGCCACCATCGATAATCCCGAACTCGATGACCAGCT
Organism: Tepidisphaerales bacterium; assembly: GCA_038244055.1. Classification (GTDB taxonomy): domain Bacteria; phylum Planctomycetota; class Phycisphaerae; order Tepidisphaerales; family Tepidisphaeraceae; genus DASPKW01. The sequence goes on from JBBRTW010000047.1 coordinate 19,253, forward strand.
AGCCGCCGCGCGGGCCAAGGTCGCCGCGCTGAAGGCCGAAGTGGCCGTCGCCCGGACCAACGCCAACTTCGCCCAGGTCAGCGCCGATCGCTGGATCGGCGCAGCCCCTGAAGGCGTGGTGTCGGCCCAGGAGCGCGATCAGAAAAATGCCGAGCTGGCCAACACCCTTGCGAAAGTGGAAGCCGCCAATTCCCAGGTGACGCTCGCCGAGGCCGACATTCAGCGCCTGACGACCTTGAAGAAATTTGAGATCGTTCGCGCACCTTATGAGGGCACCATCATCCAGCGCCATGTGGATATCGGCGCGCTGGTCACCGCCGGCAGCACGAACAACACCAGTTCCCTCTTCACGATCTCGCAATCCGATCAGATCCGCGTGTTCGTGGATATTCCCCAGCCGCTGGTCGCGGCCGTGAAAGTGGGAATGGATGTCGCGGTGCGCGTGTCCGAGTACCCGGGCAAGGATTTCCCCGGCCACGTCGACCGCACCGCCGAATCGCTCGATCCGGTGAGCAAGATGCTCCGCGTGCAGGTGCTGGTGCAGAACAAGGAAGGCCTGCTGCTGCCGGGCATGTACTGCGAAGTGAGCTTCAAATCCAACCGGGCCCAGCCCCCGCTGCGCATTCCGGCGGCCGCGCTGTGCCTGCGGCCGACGGGGCCGAAGGTGGCGGTGATCGATGACCGGGGGTGCGTCGCTTACCGCGATATCAAGATCGGCCGCGACCTTGGCGACTACATCGAAATCAGCTCGGGCCTCTCCGGCGATGAAACCGTCGCACTCAACATCGGCAGCGACGTGACGGATGGAAGCCGCATCGAGGCGCGGGTGATCACCGGCCTCGATCCGGCCGCGCCCAAGCCGGCGGCGGTCTCCGCCGTCCTGCATCCGGCTCCGACGCATGCTCCGGCTCCCGCTCATCAGTAATTCCAGGCTTCGTTTACCCTTTTCCGCCATCGGAGGCACCGCCTTGTCGAACTCCTGGAAACTTCGCCGCGCCATCGCCGCGATCTCCGCAGCCGCGATCTTCGCCGCCGTTTTCTCCGGCTGCACGGTCGGCCCGAATTACCAGGCGGCGAATATGGATGTTCCCGGCGATTTCGCCGACCCGGCCGCCCTCGATTTCCCGGCCACCACCCAACCCTCCGCCACCGGCCCGACGCGCATTGTCGAACTGGCCACCTGGTGGAAATCCCTCAACGATCCCCTGCTCGATTCCCTCGTGCGGAAAGCCATTCGCGGCAACCTCGACCTCCGCATGGCCGGCGAGCGCCTGCAGGAAGCCCGCGCCATTGAAACCAGCATCACCGGCAGCGGGATCGCCGGCATCGGCACGACGCCCGGTGTGGATGTCAGTGCCGCCGCCGGGCGCGGCACGGGCACCAACTCCACCAAGGGCCGCATCGCACCGCAGCTCAATGCCGGCACCAACACCGGCGGTTATAAAGAAATTACCCAGGTCTTCGGCCTCGACTCGGCCTGGGAGATCGATCTCTTCGGGCGCTTCGGCCGGGTCGTCGAATCCGCCCAGGCCGACACCCAGGCCGTCGCCGAAGCACGCAACGATGTGCTGGTGAGCCTGATCGCCGATGTCGTGCGCGCCTACGTCGACGTGCGTAGTTACCAGTTCCGCCTCGAGGTGGCGCGGCGCAATGTCGCCACCCAGAAGCGCACGTTCGATATGGCGCAAATCCGCCTCAAGCGCGGCCTGGCCAATGAGCTCGATGCCGCGCGGGGCGAGCGGCAGTATTCGGCCGCCATCGCCAAGATCGCGCCGCTGCAGGCCGCGGTCTCCAGCGCCGAGCGCCGCGTCGCGGTTCTGCTCGGGCAGATGCCCGAAAGCCTGCATCGCGATCTCGATGGCACCGCGCCGCTGCCCTCCACGCCTCCCCAGGTCGCCACCGGGATGCCGGTTGACCTGCTGCGCCGCCGCCCTGATGTCCGCCGGGTGGAGCGCACGCTGGCCGCCTCCACCGCGCGCATCGGCGTGGCGACGGCCGACCTCTTCCCGCGCGTCGTTCTCACCGGCGGCGTCGGCGGGCAGGGCCAGGGCCTCGGCCAGGTGCCGGTGCTCGATAAGTTCATCTATTCCGTCGGCCCGAGCCTCTACTGGCCCTTCCTCGATTTCGGCCGGCTCGATGCCCTGGTGCAGGCCCAGGATTACCACACGCGCGGTCTGCTCCTGATGTACCAGAAGACCGTCATCACCGCCGTTCAGGAAGTCGATGATGCCCTGAGCAATTATTCGGCCGAGCAGAACCGCCTCTTCCAACTCGGCCACGCCGTCGAAGCCAGCAAACGCGCGGAAACCCTTGCCACATCGCGCTACAACAACGGGCTGACTGATTTCCTGAACGTGCTCGATGCCCAGCGGCAGTTGTACGATCTCGAAGATCAATACGCCGTGGCCCAGTCAGGCGTCATCTTTCAATTCGTCGCCCTCTATAAAGCGCTGGGCGGAGGCTGGGAAGGCTACGAAGCCCCCGCCCCGCCGCCGCCTCCCATGCCGGCCATCTTCGCCATCGGGGCGCATCTTTCCGGTCACGCCGCATCTCCACCGATGACCTCGGCTGATGTTGCCGCGCCGGAGCCTTTGCCGCGCGCGCCCATGCCCGCTGCGCCAAAATAGAGCCGCACGACCGCGCCACCAGGTGACAAAAGAGCCCGGGGACGAGGGTCGCTCATCCCCGGGCTTGCATCGATCCAAGCGCGGTTGCGGATTCTTCAATCGCCGCTGCTAGAGCAGCAACTGGAACTGGGCGCGAACGATGAACTCGTTCTTGCCGTTGTTCGACAGCACGCCCGAGCTGTCATCGCTCACCGGGGAGCCGTTGGGCAGATAGGAGGCATCGATCGTGAACTTGGCCGACTGGCCGTACAGGTAGTAATTCACGCCGACGGTGAAATCGTGCACCAGGTTGTCGGTGCCGGGGGACATGGCCTTGGGGTCGAAGTGGATGTACTGGTACTGCAGGAACGGTTCGAGCTTCGGGTCGACCAGGTAGGAAACGAAGACCCGGGCGGTGCAGTCGTAGGTGTCGGCGTTGCCGGCGCTGGCGTTGCGAGCGGTGTATCGGCCGAGGAAAGCGCCGTACAGGCTGAAGCCGCCCGCGGTGGTGTACTGCCCGTCGGCGACGTGGGTGAGCACGCCGGTGTGGCCGATTTCGGTGTAGTCGGCGGCAGCGCCGAAGACGAGCAGCTCTTTCTTGTTGTTCAGCGCGGAGATGTAATCGTAACCCTTCCAGTCGCCCATCACCTTGTATTCGATGCGGCCGGCCGCGCCCCAGTCGGCCTTGGGCGAGTTGCCGTTGGTCTGGCTGGGGAAATCCTGGAAGTTCTCATTCTGGCTGCGAATGCCATCGGTGAAGGCCGCCTCGCCGCGCAGCGCGCCGCCGCCATCGAAGATCAGGCTGACGCCCTGGACGTAATCGTCGCCGTTGACGAAAACGCCGGCGATCAGCGAGCGCTCGACCGCGAGCTGATACTTGGAGCTGACGATCTGCTCGTGGTCCAGCGGGTTCTTGATCTGGCCGGCCTTGACCGCCAGCCCATCGGCGAACTTGTATTTAACCCACGCATCTTCGAGCTTGGGGATGCCATCGTGGCGGTCCGTGGCCCAGAGGAACAGGTAGGTGAGGTTGGGCGAGAAAGCGTTTCCGTCAAACCCGAACTTCATGCGCCGCAGCTCGAATCCGTTCTGGAGATCATCGCCCTGCCCGGACTGCTTGGCATCCTGACGGTAGTTGGTGATATTGCGGAATTGCATCTGGAGCCAGGGATGCAGGAGGAAGTTGCCATCCGCGCTGCGGATTTTGAAGCCGTTTTCCCAGCCGCCCATGAACCCGCCGCCGTCGGCCAGCAACTGGGAGCGCTTGTCGGCATCGCGGATGACGGACTCGACCGCCCGATCCACATCAGCCGTTGAATAAGCCGGCGCTGAATGATTGGCTTCCAGCCTCTCAACCTTGGCCTGCAACTCCTGCACCTTGTTAATGAGGTCCTGCTGCGTGGGTTCTGCCGCCTGAGCAGCCGAATCCGCACCCAGAATACTCAACACCGCCAGCGTTGACGCCCATTGCGGGCGCTTGCATCGAACCATGTTACGACTCCTTCCAATAAGAGAAATCAACTCGCTTCACCTCCGGCGATGACGCGCCGGATGGTCTTAACGTGCGGAATTGTAGAGTTCGCCGCGAAGCATTTGTAAGCATTGAGTTAAGAATAAATTAACGACGCCGGCCTCCCGGCGGGGCAATCGACTTGATACGCGACTCTGCCCAGCGGTATCATCGCCAATCTCGCGGGTATCAACGTTATGGCCGACCAGGAACTCTACTCGGGGCTCATTCGACTCCACGTGCTGCACCACGCCTCGAACGGGCCGGTGTTCGGCCTGTGGATGATCCGCGAGTTGGGCCATCACGGTTACCGGATCGGCCCGGGCACGCTTTACCCGCTGTTGCACCGCCTGGAGCAGAAGCGCTACCTCACCTCCCGCGCCGATAAGACCGGCGGGCGGGTGCGCCGCTGCTACACGATCACGCCGCTCGGCCGGCGGGCGCTGGCGAAGGCCAAGACGAAGGTGCGCGAGCTCTTCGACGAGCTGTTCGAGGACGAGCCGCATTCTTGATTCAACGCGGCCGGGCCGCTATGGTATCGGCTTTCGATAACAGCCTCTGCGATCGTCGCGGCACTCCCCAACAGGCATCCCATGAATCTCGTCGCATCCGCCCTTCGCCGCCCCGTCACGCTGCTGGTCCTGGTGCTGGCGATGCTGCTGGGCGGGGTGCTCGCGGCGCTGCGGATGTCGCGGGATATTTTCCCCGATCTGGGCGTGCCGGTGCTCTACGTCGCCCAGCCCTAC
>JBBRTW010000048.1:0-24103 GCA_038244055.1 Tepidisphaerales bacterium
ACCAGCCCGCGACCGCCGGACGTCATCGGCCATGAAGTCGAGCAGGTTCGTCCGACGATCGAACGCCTGCCGGCCCGCACCGTCGGCGACGCTCCCGAACAGCGCTTTATACGCCAGGTCCGGCGAGCAGACGACCGGCACGGCCTTCCCCGGCCCCGACGCCGACAGCCGATAGTTCATCGCGTCCGTGTTGCCGCCATATCCAATCGCCACGTGCCGGAACGTACCCGGCAAAGCATCGCTCACGGCCGAGTCGATGGTTTGAAGCATCGGCCCCTTGTTGGCCGGGCACGCGCCCAGCGCGCCGTGGTTGGCCGAGTGGTCGCTGACGCCGATCCGGCCCGAGAGGCCCTGCACGAGCGCCATCCGGTCTTTGAACGCGTCGAGCGGCTCCAGGGCCGGATGCAGGGCCTTGTCCTTGAGGCTCACCTCTTCGAGTCGCTCGTTCGTAGGCCGTCCGTTCTTCGGCCGCGTCACGCCGGCCGGGAGCAGGTGCGCGGGGTTCATCCCGTTGCTCTGGACAACGAAGACGACGCGACGGCGCAATGTCGCCTTGGCATCGCCGGCCGCGTGAGCGGCCAGTTGCCCCAGCACGGGCGTGAGCAACGTCGCGCCGGCCCCGAGGGCCACCTTTCGCAGCATCGCACGGCGGGTCAGATCGGTCCTGTTCATTGTCGGTCTCCTGCCGCGTCGGAGGCGGCCGTGGCCTTGTTATCGGGTGGCGATACGGTGTGGGTCGAGCGGTAGAGGAAGGCGTCGGTGGTCAGCAGCGACACCACCAGCGCCTTAAAGCTCCCGCCGGCTTCGACGTAGGCCCGATCGGCGTCCTGAAGGCTCTTTGCGTCGGACAGCGTTTCGTTGCGGCCGAGGAAGTAGCGGAACGCGTGGCGGACGAAGACCTGCCGGACGCGTTCTGACGCCGCGAGCCGCCGGACGAATTCGCGCGGGTCGGCGACCGGGCCGTCGATCGAGGCGTCGCCGCTTTCGGCGACGAGGCCCGTCGTGTCCAGCGGCGCATCGCGGAGGACCGGGCCCAGCGGCTTGCCCTTCTTGTCGACATTCGCCGCCGTCGCGGCGGGGTCGAGCACCGGCTCTGCGGTGCGGAACCGGCCGTAGTGGTCGAAGTTCTCGAACGGCAGGCCGAGGTCGTCCATCCGCCGGTGGCACTTCCAGCACTGCTCCTGCCTCGTGACCGTCAGCCGGTCGCGGAACGTGCGGTGCGGGTCGGTTGGGACCTGGGCGGCGATGCCGATCGGCAGGTCCGGGACCGTTCCGCCGAGCAGCCGCTCGCGCACCCACCGCCCGCGGCGGACGGGGTCGTTATCGAAGTTCGTGCTGTGGGCGACGAGCCAGCTCGGCTGCATCAGGACGCCCAGCCGGGTGTCCTTGGGCAACTCGGCGGGCTGTTGGGGCGGCCAGTCGCGGAGCCCATACACCTGCGTCACCGATCCGACCCAGTCGGGCGCGCGCTTCGGGTCGGGCTTGGGCAGCACCTCGGCCTCGACCAAGTCGTCCTTCCGCGTCTGCTTGTTCTGCTTCGTCCCGGCGTTGACGAACGAGAGCGGGGTGGTCAGCAGCTCACGGAGCACGTCACGGTCGTTCGCCAGGACATAAAGCACCAAGCGGTCGGTGTCGCTTACCAACACCTGCGGGACGTGTTTTATTTTGTCGGCCGGCTTGTCCTTGAAGACGTCGGCCGCCCGGTGGTACTCGAAATACTCCCGGAAGAACCGCAGCAGCCGGGGCTTCTCGACCTTCGGGTCGTCCAGGATCCGCCGAACGTGGGCCGCGACCTGCTCGCGGTTGACGAGCTCGCCCTTGGCGGCGGCCTGCGCAATGCCCGTTTCGCGGCGGTCGCCCAGCGCCAGGCTGACCGCCCGGGCGAGTTCGGCCGGCGCGAGCATACGCCGTTGTCGGCCGTCGACCCCCAACTCGCTTCGGTACATCGCATCGGTCCGAAGCAGGACCGCCTGGAGCACCGTCTTGATCGCCGCCGGGCGGTCCCCGTCCGACGCGCACTTGTCATACAGCCCGACGAACCGGGCCAGTTCGTCGGCCCCGGCGGCCCGGCCGATGGCCAGGCGGAACTGCGTCTGCACGGCCACCTCGATCTGTTGGCGGGTCGGGACGAGGGCCGGGTCCATCAGCTTGACGAACTCCCCGACCGTGTCGCCTTTGCCGCGGACCTTGCCCTCGGCGACCATGTGCGCGGTCTGGGACTCAACGATCGCCTCCGCGTTCCGCAGCAGGATATGCGCGCTCTGCTCGTCGATCGTGTAGAGGCCGGCGTAGTCTTTTATGCCGCGGTCGGCGACGGGCGTGAAGGGCTGCACGAGGCCGTCGACCCGGCCGCGGGCGACATCGCGGACGAAGCCGTTGTAACCATCCGGACTCAACAGCCAGACCCGGGCCGGCGCGGCGTCGGCCGCCGGCGCGGCGGGCCGCCCGAACAGCGCTTCGTGGGGGACGAGGTTTCCCTTGTTCGGCAGTGCCAGCGCGGTCGATCTGTCTGACACTGATGCGATCCACGCGAGCACCGCCCGCGCCGCCGCGTCCTCGGGCCGGGGCTCTTTCTTCGGCGGCATCGACCCATCGCGAATCTGCTCGGCGACCTGGCGCCACCGCTCGCCGTCCCTGGCCGCGTCAGTGGTCAGGTCGTCGAGCCGCATGTCCCCCTTCTGTTTGTCCGGCCCGTGGCACTTGACGCAGTGCTGCTGGAGGAACGGCGCGACGACCGCGCGAAATGGGTCGGCCGTCGCGGCCGGATCGGCTTTGGCGGGGACCGCCGGGCCCCCGCGGCCGGGAAGCGCGGCGACGGCCGCGACGATCAGCGAGGCGGCAAAGAGCAGAAGATGTCGGATGCGGCGGGTCACGCGGGCACCCCTCCCTTCGCCGCCGCGGGTTGAAACACCCGGCGGAGGAAGAAGTTCTGCCAGGCCGCGATGTGGGCGACCATCCGCTCTCGGGCCAGCCGGCCGTCGCGAGCCTCGATCGCGTCCAGGATGCCCAGGTGCTCGGCCAACGCGGACTGAAGAGAGGCGGGGTCGGTCGACAGGCGGTTGATCCCTTTGTGCAGCAGGCGGTAGCGGCCGATGTCGGCGGCCAGCCGGCCGTTCCCGCTAGCCTGGGCAATCGTCCGATGGAACAGCTCGTCGAAGTCCGCCCAAGCGGCGGTCCACTCCGGCGCGCTCCGCGGCAGGCCCGCCAGCGCGTCTGCGGCGGCCCGGAGCGGCGCGCAGTGGCGGCGGTCCATGCGCCCGGCCGCCAGCTCGACGGCCGGTCCCTCAAGGAACTTGCGCATCTCGAAGATCTCGAACACGTCATCGGGCGTGAACTCCGTCACCCGCGCCCGTCGGGTCCCCTCTCGCACGACCAGCCCGTCCTTGGCCAGTTGCCGGACCGCATCGTGTACCGGCGTGCGGCTTACGCCCAGTTCCTCGGCCAGGGCCAGCTCGCTGACGATCGTCCCGTTGGGCAGATCGCCCCTCACGATCCGCTCGAGAATTGCGCCGTACACCCACCCGACGAGCGAGCTTTCACCTGCCGTCCTCGAGCGAGCTTGCCGCCGTCGCCTCGACGAATCTGTAATGGTCCGTGGCATATGCTCGGTGATACAGCGGGGGCCATTTGTTTGTTGCATGCAATTTTCCGCCTGACCCGCCATTCCGTCGCTCTGTAGAACATCGATCATACGCGCCCGCTGGCTTGTTTCCGCCCGTTAAACGGCGTTCCACCTCTGAGGCGATGGGGCATTGAAGTGCATGCAATTCATTCCCCAGCCAGCGCGGCGGGCGAGGATTTTGGATCCCCTGACCGGAAGCTGATCGTTCGTCCGCTTGTAAACATGTGACGCTCGCTAACTGGAGAGACGCGCTGAAATGAAATGCCGGCCGCGCCGTCGCCACGCGCGTAGAGGCCATCGTACCCGCCATACGCATCGGCCTGCGGATCGCCTTGAAAATCATTGAGGAACCGCCGCGGCTGGGCGTCGCGGGTTTGAGGATTATCGATTGGAGCTTGAGATCGCCGATCTGATCCGCCGGCCGCGCACTCGTTTAAATTATTCCGGAGGCGCGGATTTTATCCTTGACCGAATAGTTTGCACACACTACCTTAGCGTCCGCAAACTTTATCCGGCTGTGACCCATGGGCTGCAACTGGCAAGTGTGGGCGATTTGCGTGCTGGCTGGAACGGCTAACGGCTGCATCCTGATCCCGACTCGTATTACTTCCACGCAGGATGATGGCACGCATCGAACCATCAGTGGCGAATTGCTCGACCAGCTTCACCCCGGGCGCACCAGCAAACAGGAAACGACTCGAATTGTCGGCCGGCGCGATGTAGAACTGGCGGGCGGGAAGGTATGGGTCTACTCCTGGGAAACCCGTCAGGAATGGCGATTTGTGCTGCTGACGTCGGAATGGGGCGGGCCGATTAAATTTGATCCGGAGTGTCAAATTCATTACCTGTTGATGGAATTCGACGACGCCGACGTCCTCCTGCAAAAGCGCATCCGACACGGCGGGTATCTCAACGGCCTGGCAAAGGGAATGGAGGATGCGATGCGGGAATGAATTGTCTCCGTACACCGCCGGCGACCGGAAGATTCAGAGTTCATAAGGAGCCACTATGATTCGAATCGCACGTCGGTTGAAATGGGAAAGCGCATGGGCCGGGATCATCGCCCTGCTGGCGGTGATGGCCGGGGGATGCCTGCCGCTGGAGGTCTCCTGGCTTCCTGATTCGAGTGGGTTCATCTATCCGGAGGTGGCAGACAGAAGATTTACCAAGATTACTCTTAAGCATTACGACTTGGGAACCAGAAAAGAGCAGGTAATCGTTCAGGATGCGGGCACCGCTTTCCCCGGTGTCAGCCATGACGGCCAAATGTTCGCCGAAGCGCGGGTGATTGGTCCGGGCAATCAACCCCCCTTTGTACTGGAACTTGTGATCCGCGACCTGGCTGGCAAGGTGCTGGAGAAGCTTCCTCCCGTCAAGCTGGTAGGAGATTTCCGCAAGCTGGAAGGAGATGATGAGCGTCGTCGTGGGGGAACCACGGCCGCTTTCTTCGCGCCGGATGACCAGAAGCTGGTGTCGTTCGTCCAGGCAAACGACGAGGAATCTGGCATTGTGCTTTACGACCGCAAAGCCGGGAAGGCGATACGGGTGCCGGACCGGTTTCCGCTATGTGTCGCCGGCTCGCCGATCCGATCAGATGGCGCCGGCGTGCTAGCCCTGAAATCTTGGCATGAACTGGTCTTCATCGACTGGAATGGAAAGGAGCGAGCAATTGCTGGTGGTGGTCTTCCCGAGGATCTGGTGTGGACTCGGCCCTGCCCGCAGAGCCGATGGGAGGGGCGAATCGCCATCCTGGAGGGACCGAAGAACACGGCCCTCATCGACACGGAGAAACTGACCCTGACCATCAAGCCACGACCGGCGCGCCTGCTCAACGCAGACGAAGTCGTGCATAGCCGATACGCGTTTGCCGACGGAACCGAACTGCGATGGATCAGTGACACGGGGAATGTCTTACGTCTGGAGATTCTGAAGGAAAAGGAGGATGCCGCCAGGGTGCTGGTGACGGAGTTAGACCCGATTACCCCACTTGGGGGTCGCCCCACCATCACCACCATCACCGCCTCACCGGATGGAAAACTGGCGGCGGTGCGCCACAGCGTCTCCAGGGATTACCGGCCGGGTAATACCATTCTCGTCATCAACGCCGCGGGCGAGATTCTTCATGAGGTCAAGCAGGCCGACCCCGGCGCACCCGCCGAGCCGCCCCGCCCCGTCAACCCCGCGCCTGCACCCGTGCCGCCCGCACCGGCCGGCCCGTCGCCCGAGGATCGCCGGCGCGCGGCACAGGACGACCTCACCGCCGCCCGGTCAGCCTTGGATAAGGCGAAGAGCCAGGCCACCGCCGGTCTCTCCGCCAACCCCGAATGCGTCCGGCTGAAAACCGAAGCGGACCGCACCGAGTTGGCCCTCAACGCACTTCGCGCTCGATCGGATACCGCGTCCTCCGACCTGGCCGCCGCCAGCCGGGCCTGGATCGCGGCCAAAGGCGATCTTTCCCAATACCTCAACACCGCCGCCGCCACCGACCCGGTCGCTTCCGCGGCCGCCAAAGCCGTCAAGGAGAAGACCGCCGCGGTGAACGCGATGAAGTAGGGGACAAACGATGTGTCAGTTTGTACGGTGGTGCGCTGACACCCGCAACACAGCCAGCGAGGCGACGATGAAGACCCCGGCCCGGCGAATCGGAACCGCACGGATAATGATGGCAGTGCTTTTCGTTGCAGCGGCGCTGTCGGCCGGACGCGCCCGCGCGGCCGAAGCGCCGGCCGAGGCCGCGCGGCCGGTGGATGTGGCTTCGCTCCGCGCCGAGCGGGTTGCGGCGCTGGCGGAGGCGCTCAGGCAGGCAATGGCGGGGTACAGGTTGGGCCAAAACCCATTCGAGGACGTGCAACGCTGCCAACTGGCTCAGGCCGCGGCGCAGGTGGAAGCGGCCACCACGCCTGAGGGTCGCATCGCCGTGCTCAAAGCGTCAGTCGCCTCCGCCAGGGAAGTGGAGAGACTGACCCAGACGATGCTCAAGTCCGGCGTGGGTTATGCGCTCGCTACTCACGAGGCCAAGGCCTGTCGCCTGAGGCTGGAGATCGAGCTGGCGCTCGAACGCACGCCAGCCGCGCCGGCTGATGTGGCAGCGCTCCGGGCCGAACGGATGGTGGCCCTGACGGAGACGTTTAAGCAGGCGAATGCGGACTATATTGCGGGCCTGGGCACCGCCGGGGACTTGCAGCGATGCCAACTGGCCCTGGCCTCGGCGGAGTTGGAAGCGGCGGCGACGCCCGAAGGCCGCATCGCCGCGCTCAAGGCCGCCATCGTCGGCGCCAGCGCGTCCGAGAGAGACGCCATCGCGAAGGTGAAGGCCGGCCTGGGTCGGACTTTAGACATCCAGACCGCCAAGGCCTTGCGTCTGCGGCTGGAGCTCGATTTGGCACTCGAACGCACGACTGCGGGGCCCGCCGATTTGGCAGCGCTCCGGAGCGAGCGGGCTGCGGTCCTGACGGAGGCGCTCAAGCAGGCGGAGGCCGAGCATAAGGCGGGCATGGGCACATTCGCGAACGTTCAGCAGTGCCAACTGGCATTGCCGAGGGCGCAGATGGAAGCGGCGGCGACGCCCGAGGGTCGCATCGCCGTGCTCAAGGCCTCGATCGAGCACGCCAGGGAAATTGAGCGCGACACCCTGGCGAGGTTGAAGGCTGGCGTGGGTATGCCGCTCGACTGCGCCGAGGCCAAAGCCGGCCGCCTTCGGCTGGAGATCGACCTGGCGCTCGAACAGGCGAAGGCGCAAGCCAGGCCATGATGCCGCCCCTCATTTCCGCAGTTTCCGCAGGTTCTGCTCCGCCGCCGCCTGCAGGTTCGGCGGAACATCCTTCATCTTGATCAACCGCAAATAATCGGCCATCGCCTGGTCAATCTTGCCCTGGGCGGTGCAGGCGACGGCGCGGGCATATAAAGCCTGGGCCACCGGCGCGGCGGGCGCATCCTTTAAGTCGATCGCCTTCGTGAAATCGGCGATCGCCTCGTCCGGTTTGTTGTGCTGGCCAGAAGCCAATCCGCGATTGAGCAGCGCAGCGGCCAACGCATCGACGGGGGCATCCTTCATGGCGATGACCCGCTGATATTCGGCGATCGCCTCGGGCAGCTTGCCCTGCTGGGCGTAGATGCGACCGCGATTGTTCAGCGCCATCGCCATCGGCTCGGGTGGACAATTCTTCATGTCAATGACCTGGGAGTAGCTAACCAGCGCCTCCGCGGTTCTGCCCTTCTGGTCGTGGATGACGCCGCGCAGATACATCGCCCTGGCCACCTCCTCCGATGCGACGTCCTTCAAATCAAGCACCCGCGTGAAATCCAGAATCGCTTTGTCCGCTGCACCGTTCCGCCCGTAAATCGAGCCGCGGTTGATCAGCGCATGTGCCATCATGTCGGCCGGGACATCTTTCATTCCGATGATGGCGGTCAGGTCCGCAATCGCCTCGCGGTGCAAGCCCAGTTGCTCATTGTCCAGGCTGCGGTTGTAAAGCGCCTTGGAGGCCGGCTCGATCGGCGCGTCTTTCATGCCGATTGCACGGGTGTAGTCGGCAATTGCATCGGCGGACTTGCCCTGCTGGCGGAGGAGGATGCCCCGATTGACCAGTGCCATGGCCGCCGGCGCGGTCGGCGCGCCATGCAGGGCGATCGCGTGCGAATAGTCGGCGATCGCGTTGTCGATCCTGCCGCTCTGCTCGTTGAGAATACCGCGTCGGTACAGCGCCCAGGCCGCCAATTCCGGCGAAATGTCCTTCATGGAAAGCAGTCGATTCAAATCCGCCATCGCCTCGGCCGATGAGCCTTTTTGCGTGTGGAGCGCCCCGCGATCGCTCAACGCAAGGGCCACCACATCGGCCGGCGCATCCTTCATGTCGATGATCTTTGTGTAATCGGCGGCGGCCTCGACAAACCTGGCATGATCCTTTTGAGACAGACCCCGGTTGTACAGCGCCTTGGCCCGCTGTTCGGGCTTGGCGTCCTTCATCTCGATCACCTGCGTATAGTCGGCCATTGCCTCGGCCGGCTTGTTCTGCCGGCCAAAAGCCATCCCGCGATTGAACAAGGCGTACGCCAGCGTCTCGGCCGGCACATCCCTCATTGCGATCACCCGCGTGAAATCGGTGATTGCCTCGGCAATCTTTTCCTGTCCGCCATCGCTATAGAGACAAAGGATACCGCGGTTGAGCAGCGCCCGGGCCACTTCCGCCGGCGGGGCATCCTTCATGCCGATCACCCGCGTGAAATCGGCCATCGCCTCGGCAACCATCCCCTGCCCAATACAAAGGACGCCGCGTTCATGCAGCGCCTTGGCCACTTCCGCGGGCGGGGCGTCCTTCCTGCCGATCACCCGCGTATGGTCAGCCATCGCCCTTGCAAAGGCGCTGCCCTGCGCGGCGGCCTTGCCGAACCACTCGATGGCCTGGTCCTCACTCCTGACCAGCCCGCCCCGGCCCGTAAGGTACATGATGCCGATGTTCGCCATCGCCCACCCATCGCCTGCGTCGGCGGCCTTGCGATACCACTCCAGAGCCTTCACCTCGTCCTTCACCAGCCCGCCCACTCCCTTCAGGTACGCAGTACCGACCTTGACCATACCGCCGCTGTTACCTTCGTCGGCGGCCTTTCGGTACCACTCAACGGCCTTCGCCGTGTCTTTGGTCAGCCCGCCGCGGCCTTCTTCGTTCATGCGCGCGAGGCTGATCATGCCGTTGACCTCGCCCGCCTCGGCGGCCTTTCGAAACCACTCAATCGCTTTGGCATCGTCCCTGGTCAGCCCGCCAAGGCCGACCTTGTGCAGGACCCCGAGGTTGAACATGCCTTGGCCCTCGCCCGCGTCGGCGGCCTTGCGAAACCACTCGAGGGCCTTGGCCTCATCCTTGGCCAGCCCGCCCAACCCGTTCAGGTACATGTAGCCAAGGTTGGCCATGCCCATGCCCTCGCCCGTCTCTGCGGCCTTGTGGAACAACTCGACCGCCTTCACCTCGTCCCTGGCCAGCCCGCCCAACCCGCGCAGGTACATGTGGCCAAGGCTGACCACTCCCATGCGCTCGCCCGCGTTGGCGGCCTTGCCATACCACTCAACCGCCTTGGCCTCATCCTTGTTCAGCCCGCCCAACCCGCGGAGGTACGCGTAGCCAAGACTGTTCATCCCCCGGCCCTCACCCGCATCGGCGGCCTTGCGATACCACTCGACCGCCTTCACTTCATCCCGGGCCAAACCGCCCAACCCGCGCAGGTACGAGTGGCCAACGCTGTTCATCCCTCGCCCATCGCCCGCATCGGCCGCCTTCCGGAACAACTCGAGTGCCTTGGCCTCGTCCTTCGCCAGTCCGCCCAACCCGCGGCGGTACATGTGGCCCAGGTTGTTCATCCCCCGGCCGTTTCCCGCATCCGCGGATTTGCGATACCACTCCAGCGCCTTGGCCTCGTCCCTGGCCAGCCCACCGCGCCCGTCTTCGTACATTTCGCCGAACTTGGCCATGGCGGCCGCATCCCCGGCGCGGGCCTTCGTACTCCATTCTTCGGCCTCGCCGGTTAGTTTGGAGGCACTGGGCGCCGGAGATTTTTCGCCATCCTCGTCCTTCCAGGATTTGCCCAGGCGGCGGAGTTGTTGTTGGGCAAAGTTGTTGCCGAGTACGGCGGCCTTGCGGTACCACTCGACGGCCTTTGCCTCATCCCTGGCCAAGCCGCCGATACCTTCTTTGTACATGCCGGCGAGTACGATCATCGCATCCTGATCGCCCGCGTCGGCGGCCTTGCGGTAGCATTCGATGGCCTTGGCCGCATCTTTCGCCAGCCCGCCCAGGCCGGCAAAATACATGTAACCGAGCTTGTACATGCCCCGTCCATTGTTCGCATCGGCGGCCTTGCGATACCACTCCAGGGCCTTGGTCTCATCCCTGGCCAGCCCACTGCGGCCGGCTTCGTACATTTCGCCGAGCTTGGCCATGGCGGCGGCATCGCCGGCGCCGGCCTTCTTACTCAACTCTTCAGCTTCGGCAGTCATTTTCACGGCGGTGGGCGCTGGGGACTGGCCGCCCGCTTCGGTCGCGCCATGCGCTTGCAGCAGTGACGCGATCTCTGCATCTCCCCTGGCGGTTGCAGCTTTCAGAGGCGTCATGTCGCGCAGCATCTTTGCGTTCACATCGGCGCCTTTCTCGATCAGGAGTTCGACGACCGCGCGGCTGCCAACGTTGGCAGCGCCTATCAGGGGTGTCATTTGATACTCATCGCGCACATCCACTTCGATGCCGGCGGCGAGCAGGACCTTCGCGACTTCCACCTGATTGAACGACGCTGCGATGTGCAAAGCAGTCCCTCCCACGCCGTAGGTCGTGGCTCTGAGATTCGCTCCGCGCTTCAGCAGAAGCTTGAGGTTCTCCACTTTGCCATTCTGAACCGCAAAAAACATTGGAGTGAACTTGCTCGGATGATTCTTTTCCACGGCGTCGATGTCCGCTTTTTGATCGAGTAACAGGGTGATCATCTCCAGCGAACCAGCGCCGGCGGCCAGATGCAGCGGTGTGCGACCATCCGTCGTCTGTGAATTCACCCGGGCTCCATTTTCAAGGAGAATCCGCGCTGTGGCCAACTGGCCGAATCCAGCGGCCTTATGTAGAGGCGTGAAGCCTTCACCCTCATCCGCACTATTGACATCCGCCCCGGCTTTGATGAGCAGTTCGGCCGCGGCGGCGAATTGAACATCGCTGCCCAGGAATGGGGAGATTGAGGATTTTCCGGGACCGGTTGGTTGGGAGGAATGCAGCCCCGGCGCGCCCGCCGCGGCGAAATGCAATGCCGTGCTTCCCGTTTTCCGCGAACGACCGTCCACCGCCAGGCCCGCTTCCAGCAGCAGCTTGATGGCATCGGGATGGCCGCCGGCCGCCGCATCGTGCAAGGCGTTGAGGCCGACGTCCGCGAAGGCGCCCACTTTCGCGCCCGCATTAATCAGCAGCTTGAGGGTCTCGATGTCACCCGCCCCGGCGGCGGTCAGCAGCGGCGTGCGACCCATGGCGTCTGGCAGTTCGATCTTTGCTCCATGCTTCAACAAGATGGGCACATGCTGCGGCTTTCGATCTTCCGCGGCATTGTGCAGCGGCGCAAAACCTTCATTGTCCCGCGCGTTGACGTCCGCGCCCGCCTCGATCAGCGCAAGCGTGGTTTGCGTGGAATCCGAGCGCACGGCGCTGTGAAGCGCGGTGGCGCTGGTCTTGTCCTTCCATGTGGCGCTGGCCCCGCTTTCCAGCAGGAGGCGGACGATCTCCAGGCGTCCGTATTGTGCCGCGTCAAGCAGTGCCGAGCTGTCCGCGGAAAGCCGCGCGCGATCCTTGATCGCGGCGAGAAGCTGCTTCACGACTTCCGTATCACCAAAACGGCAGGACACCGACAGAGCCGAAGCGAACTTTTCTCCGTGAGAAAGCGGGTCGGCGCCAGCGTCCAGCAGCAGGCGAATGTTCCCCGACCGCGCCCCCATGACCGCGGCGGCCAGCGCGCCGCCGCTCTCGGGTTTGGCGCCGTGCTTCAAAAGCAGTTTCAAGCCGTCGGAATCCGGGCTTATCGCCGCGAACCGCAATGCGGTATTCCCATCGGAGCCGAGGACGGCGTTTGGATCTGCCCCGTGCTTCAGGAGCAATTCAGCGATCTTCAGGCGGTTGCTGATGACATCCGGCGACGCCTTGATGAGTTGGAAGACCTCCCGCAACTTCGGCAGTCCCTGCTTGTCGTCCAAGTTGCCCCGGGCCGATTTTTGAATCGCCGCCAGCCCATCGGGGAACTTGCGCTGAATATCCTGGACGCTTGAAGGATCGATATGGAACGACGCGGACATCAATTGTTGATCGAACTCGCCGGGGCGGGTTGCCGCGACCTTGAAGCGGAATAACAACTCCACCGCCTCGGAGTTACTGGCCTCACAGGCGTGGTAGAGCGCCGACAATCCCGCGCGATCCACCGCATTTGCATCCGCGCCGGCATCGAGGAGCAGGCTCATGAGCCCGAGATTGTCTTTGGCCGCGGCCAGCAACAATGGCGTGCGGCCTGTTTCATCCCGTCCCTTGAGCAGGTCGGGCTTGGCGGCGATGAGCGCCTTCACCTTCGCTTGATCCCCGGCTTCGATGGCGTTGAAGAGTTCGTCCGCGCCCGCCACCCTCGTCGTATCACCGTTCTCCGTGGCGTCGTGGATTTCCGCAGCGCGAAGCGGTAACACCGCAAATGCGATGATGAGAAACAGGATGCAGTGTTTCATGGTGATGGGGTCCTGATACCGGTTCGGAATGGACGACCGTCTGAAATTGCTGATTCATCGCAGCGCGGTTTGGGCCATTGAGATGGCGCCGGGACGATGAGGCAACGCGATGCGCGGGAGATGAGGAAGAGCAACGCGAGAGGTTGTAGTGCGTGTAAGGCTACTGACAGATTTGTTTGTGATTATTAACATGCCCGGCACGAATATGCAATGAAAAAGCCGGTCCTGCGGCGTTCACCCCATTGTAGCGCGCCCAATACCATCCCCCACTACCCACTCCCCGGCGCATCCTTCGGCCGCTTCGATACCGCCCGACTATCCGCATCGTAAAACCGAAGCAACTTCCCCGCCCACTCTCCCGCATAATCCACACCAATGCGCGTCGTCGTCAAAACCTTCGCCGCCTCCCCCGGATTGGCCCGCAAAAAAATCGTATCCCCCGTCAGATCGATCCCGTTATAGCTCATCGGAATCTTGAATCCCTTGGCGAGCTTGGCCGGCCCGGAAAGATCGACCGGCGTGCCCGGCAGGTGATCAAAGCCGCTGACCGCCTCCGCCGCCCGGATCAGCACCGCCTGCGCATCCCCCTCCGTCGCCGCCACGATGTTGAACATCTCGTGCAGCCCGTAGATGAAGTAGACGTAGGCGAACCCCGCCGGGCCGAACATCACCTCGTTCCGCTTGGTTCGTCCCTTCGAAGAATGCGCCGCCAGATCGTGCGGGCCGATGTAGGCTTCAGTCTCCACGATGCGAGCCCGCAACTCCTTCCGCCGCCCGCGTTTTGTCCCCGCCGGCAGGCGATGGACGAGGATGGTGCCGATTAAATCGCGCGCGAGAATCTCGGCCGGGCGGGCGAAGAAGGAGCGGGGGAGTCGGGGCATATTTCGGCAGGAAGAAATGGAGCGGTGAAGAGGAACGCGGCAATCGATTTGCGAATGGATCAGAACCGCTCGGGATCCGGTCTGTTTTAGACAGGACAAATAGCGAAGTCATTCTACGCCAAATATGCCAGTATAAAGAGATTCAGAAAAGCAATCGCGATTGCCGCAGATGGTCTCAACTATCTTGTACACGTTTCGGATCAAGCATACTGCCAAGCACTCCAAGCATTCCCGGTACAAGGCACCCAAACAAAGCAATAAACAATCCGGCGGAGCCTCGCGCGCGGTGAAACCCATCACAGGCCCAGGAAATCCCTACCAGCATGACTGTGATTGATCCACCGATTATAGAAGCCGCTACAAGGACTGCAGCCACTCGCTGAATGCGTGTGCGCCCGATAGACTCGTTCATATACTCCTCGGCATTGTCTGGTGTCCTGACCTCCTACATGTATCTATTCCGCCTTCTTCTTCCTCACCAACCGCGGCGCGAACTCCGGCACCAACGGGTCATTGATCGATTTCATCCACTCCAGCAGTTGCTCATTCAACTGCTTCCGAATTGCGCTATTGGCCGGAGCGCCGAGAACATTTTTCGTCTCGGCTGGGTCCTTCGCCAGATCATACAGTTCATCCATCCCATTCGCATGCGCCCGCCGGACGAGTTTCCATTGTTCGGTGCGGATCATGCGCATGTAGGAGAGGCCGGAGTTATGGAGATCGTAGGTGCCGAAGATGGCCGGGCGCGGGGGCAGGGTCAGGCCGCGCAGCAGGGGGGTGAAATCGGTTCCTTCATGCTTCCAATCGGCCGGCGCGGGCACTCCCAGCGCCGACAGAAAGCTCGGGAACACATCGATAAACGAAACCGGGTAATCGATCTTTGTGCCGGCCTTGACGACCCCCGGCCAGCGCACAATCAGCGGCAACCGGATCGAAGTCTCCCACATGTTCGGCCGGGTTGGCCCCGGCACGCCGCCGGCGATCCAGTAGCCGTTGCCCTTGGTGTGAATGTAATGATGCCCGATGTTGTAGCCATGGTCCGAGGTGAAAACGACGATCGTGTTTTCATCCAGCTTGAGTTGTTCGAGCTTCTCCAGCAGCCGCCCGATGTTGCGGTCGACGGAGTGGATCGAGGCGTAATAGTCGCGCGTCCATTTCTTCACCTGCTCCGCATCCAGCCCCTTGAGCGCGGGAATGGTTGGGTCCAGATCCTTGAAAACGGCTGAATCCTGCTCGGGCACCGGCCCATAGGGCAGATGCGGAGCGCGGAAGGTGATCAGCACCGAAAACGGGCCGGCGCGGTTGGCTTCGATATACCGAATCGCTTCATCGGTTTCGATATCCGGCTCGGCCCCTTTGAACTTCTGTTTCTTCCCCTCGACCTCCATCACCGGGTCCATGGGTGAGTTCGATCCGCCGACGAAGCCGAAGAAATGCTCGAAGCCCATCGCGGTTGGATGGTTCTCCGCCAGGTCGCCGACATGCCATTTGCCGATCAGCGCCGTCTTATACCCCGCAGCGCGCAAGACGCCCGGCCAGGTCGTCGCCCCCTTCGGCAGCCCCACCCCCGCGATCCCTTCATTCGGATCGATCCAATCCGTCACCCCGAGCTGCGAACCATATCGCCCCGTCAAAAACGTCGCCCGGCTCGGCGAGCAGACCGGCGTGGGCGTGAAGGCATTGGCGAAAAGCGCCCCCTCGCGGGCCAGCCGGTCCATGTTGGGCGTGCGGCTCTCCTTGTTGCCGTACGCCCCCACCGACCAGGCGGCCTGGTCATCGGTCATGATGCAGAGCAGATTCATCCTGCCCGGCGCGGCCGATGCGGCCAGAGGGGCGAGGGGGGGAAGGGGAGCGAGGAGGGCGATGGCGATCAGGAACGACAGGCGCGGCGGCATTCAATCTCCGTGGTTGGTGGAAATAGAACCCAACCCACCCACCCGCGTTTTCGGGGCGTCCGCGTAGCCGTAGAAGAAATCTGCGAGTTGCGAGTCGAAGGCGGGGGGGATGGGCTTCAGGTCTTGAGGCATCGCGTGACGGCCTCTACGCGTTCTTGCGTTCCAGCGGTAAAGACCGCTGCCAGCCAGATTTAACTTATATGGGCCCGATACGATTCGAACGTACGACCTCGTCCTTATCAGGGACGCGCTCTAACCAACTGAGCTACGAGCCCGGCTTGCGGATGGGCCGCAACGGGGGAGTGATTCTATTGCCCGGCGCGGCCATGTCAACGGCCGCAAATGCGCCGGCACACCGCCCGACATCCAAGACGGATGAATCTCGAATCTCTGACATCCTGGCCATTGCGGGTTGACACCGGTCCCGCTCGCTACAACACTACGTCAGATCGTCGAATAACCGAATCGAAAAATCTCAGCCAGCGGAGGCACCATGCCTGAATTCAGTGTGTTGATCCTGACCGCCGCGCCGCCCGGGATGGGGGCAGAGGCGGGGGGGGCGTATGTGAAGATCGATGGCAGGGAAGCGCTGCTGCGCAGTGTCGAGATGTTCCTCAACCGCGATAATATCAAGCAGATCCAGGTGGTATTTCTTGCGGATGATGCCGAAGAGGGCAAGCGCAAGCACGGGGGGCATTTCGGATTTTCGGGGGTCAAGGTGCTCACCGGCGGGCCGCGCTGGATCGATCAGATTGTGGCGGCAGCGGAAAAAATTACCCCCGAGGCGACGCATGTGATCGTACACGATGCGGCCCGGCCGGCGGTGGCGTATACGGATATCGATGCCCTTCTGGAGCAGGCGGCCGGCGCGCCGGTGGTGGCGCTGAGCACGCCCTTGCGCACGGTGCTGGTGGAGGTCGATGAAGGCGGGAATCCCGTGGCCATCGAAATGCCGACGCGCTTCCAGCAACTCCTGACGCCGCAGTCGTTCGACATCAAGACCTTCAAGGAAATGGCGGCCAAGAAATCCGAGCCGCATGCCTCCAAATTCACGCTGCTCAAAGGCTCGCCGCTGAATGTGCGCGTGGGAGGCCCGGGCGATGCTTCGCTGGTGAAGGCGATGATCGGGATGCTTCCTAAGCCCAAGCCCAAGGGCGCGAGCAATCCGTTTGAAGAGGCGCAGTGGTAGGGGGCGAATGAGTTGCGAGTTGTGAGTTGTGAGTTGCGATGGCGAGGCACTCGGCCGGCGCGCTTACTCGTACACAAAAACCGCCGTTGCCGTGCAGGGTTTGTCGGCGCTGAGCCGTACCCAATACGCGCCGAAGCCATCGGGGAAGACGTATTTCGTTGAGCCGGGGGCCGCTTGAATAGTCTGGAATTTTTTCCAGACGCCCGTGTTCGTGGGATCGACTTCAATTGTCACGTTGACCGCTTCTTTGGCATCGTGTGTGAAAGTCAGCGTCTTCTTGTCGTAATTGGTCATCAGGTACGGGTCGGAGATTTCGCCGGGTTTGATGGCCGAGTCTTTCCACGGGCCGCCGACGCCGACGGGTTTGCCGAGTTTCCAGAGGTCATCGATCGCGCCGAACCAGAGGCCGGCGTTGCCCTGGGCGGATTTGAAGTAGTGGCCATCGGGTTTGTTGTCGGCCGTGCCGGCGATGACCAGGAGGCCGCGCCAGGTGCAGTAGTCGGTGATGGCCAGGTTGTGCGAGGCGATGGGCTTGAGGTTCTTCCATTCGGCCTTGCCGCCGGAGTTTTCAGTCGAGCGCGGGGCTTCGAAGAAAGTGCCGCCGACATTGACGAGATTTCGCTCGGATTCAAGCTCGCGGATCTGCCGGGCGGCCGGCAGTTCACTGAATTCAGCGTTGCCGCGCGGGAGTCGGAGCCGGCCGTCTTTAGTGGTGATGATGATCGAGGCGGCATCGGCCGTGGCGATCGCCTGCGGGTCGAGAAGCTTGTGCATCTCGGCGACTTTGGCGGCGTCATCGACGATGTTGAACGCCAGCTTATCATCCACTTCGTAGTAGACCTCGCGCGCTCCCTTAACGAGAGCGCCGCCGGCCTGGGCGAGGAATTGAAGTTGGCGATCTTTGCCCGGGCGAATCAGCCCGCCCATAACCGCGCCGGGCTGATTGGTATCGGCCGAGTGGGTTGCAATCGAGGCGAACATCGGATCGCGCGGGCCGGTGTATTTGGAGGGGGTGAGATAGTGGAAATAGGCCGACCCGGTGAAGCTCTTATCCGCCTTGATGCGGATCCATTCGCCGGAAAAATCCTTCGGCAGGACATGGGCGACGTAGCCGTTGGCGGGAACTTTCACAGTCTCCCTGGCTTTCCAGGTGCCATCGCCTTTTTCATCGACTTCGAGGGTGAAGGTGACTTCTTCGGCCTGCTTGTGGGCCAGGTGCAGGATGCGTTTTTCAAAGCCTGCGAGGAGATACGGATCGGAAGGCTCATTGGCTTTGACGGAATCGCCGAGCCACACACCGCCCCAGCCGGCGGCCGGGCCGAAATCGGCGAGCTGCTCGAATTTTCCGAACCACAAATTCGACTGCGAAACGCCCGCCATCGGGTTCTGCATGATCGATGTGTCATCCGATGACAGCACGACCTGCCCCTTGAATCCGCAGAGATCGGGGACGTAACGCAGGTACGTGTTGATCGGGCGAATTCCCGCGGTGTGGCCGGCCGAAAACGTCGCCGGGAAATCGTACATCTGCCCGTGCATGGTCATGACCCACTTGGCGGGTTTGCCATCGGCGGCCGGGACGACTTCGCGAATCCTCGGCCATTCCGTGTACCAGCCATGCTTGGGGTCATACGTGTGCGAGCCCTTGGGCAGGCGGTAGAGATGCCACGCGCCATCCTTCGCATCGCGCACATGCAGCATGACCGAGCGCTTGTCCCAGCCGGTGGACCAGATCGGATCGGTGTCATTGGCATTGCCATTGAGCCCGCCCGGGCCGGTCACTTCAACGTGCTGGCGGCGGGAAATGATCTTCCAGCCCTCAGCGCCTTTGCCGTTCCACTCGGCCAGTACGCCCGCATCCTCCACGCCCTTTTTCTCACCCTTGAGATCGAATTCGGCCTTGCCTTCGCCAAAACTGCTGGCCGACTCACCGTTGTTGGAGACGACCAAGACGCCCTGCCCACTGTATGCGCCTTTGCTGTGCCATCCCGGCACCGGCTTGGCGAAAAGGCGCCTGGCTTCGAGTGTTTTCACATCGACTTCCCAGACCGGGCCTTCCATATCGACGAAGTAGACTTTGTTGGCCGGGTCGGTCAGGTGGCGCGCGTTCGCGGTGTATCGGCCGGGCATCTTCTTGACGTCCACCGCGCGAACCGTGCCCTTGTCATCGATGAAATAGGGGCCGATGATGAGCTGATTGGATTCCCTGTGAATCAGCCGATTGGCGTGCGTGCCGCCAACGGAATCGGGGCGAACGGTGAGGGCCATGGTCGCCGGATCGACTTCATACAAAGAGTCATCCGAGCCGGTGCGGAAGTGGGGCGGGTACGTGTTGTACCAGAGCTTGCCGGCCCAGGGGACGACCCCGCCGATGCCGCACTCGCCGTTCTTGTTGTAGGCGCAGAGATGGGGATAGACGCCGGAGATTTGCAGGGGTGGCGCATCCGCAGCGCGAGCGGAGAGGGGCGCGAGTGCGAGGAGAACGGCGAGGAATGGTGTTTGGAGCTTCATAGGATTGACGCTATATTAGCAACAGTGTGAATGAACGCAAGGACTGCGGAAACAGTAGCAGGGGGTGCGGGGTTTCACCACATCAAACGGTGCTCGACATTCCGGCGTAGCTCGACATTCCGATGTCGAGTCCGCGCGGCCAGCGGTGCAATTCGCGGCGAAGACACTCGACATCGGAATGTCGGGCGGCATGGCCTACAATGCCGCGATGGATTCGGCAATCATCATCGGCGCGGGCCCGGCCGGTGCTTCGGCCGCGCTGATGCTCGCGCGGGCGGGGCATGAGGTGACGCTGGTCGAGCAGCATCGCTTTCCGCGCGACAAGGTGTGCGGGGAGTGTTTATCCGCGCTGGGGATGCAGACGCTGGAGGAGATGGGTTTGGCGGAGCGCATCGTGGCGGCGGGGGCGGTGAAATTATCGCGGACAGTTCTATACCCGGCGGATGGGGAGGGGCTGACGCTGGAGTTGCCCAAGGCGATGTGGGGATTGTCGAGGCATGCGCTCGATCCGCTCATCCTGGAGTCGGCGCGGGAGGCCGGGGCGAAAATCATTCAGCCGGCGCGATGCGAAGGGATGGAGTTCGGGACCAGCCCGGCGGTGATGGTGCGCGATCTGGCCAGCAATGAGGTGATGCGGTTGCGCCCTGACTGGATTCTACTGGCGGATGGGAAGGGGGCGCGGATGCCGGATCGGCCGGCCCTGACGGGAGACTTGGGGATCAAGGCGCATTTTACGGAGGTGGATGGCCCGCGCGATGCGATCGAGTTGTTCGGGGTGACGGGGCATTATGTGGGGGTGGCGCCGATCGAGGCGGATGCGGAGGGTGCGCCGCTTGGGCATGCCCAGACGAGCCGATTGAGTAGCTTGGGCATGGGAAGCCTATTGACGGCTCGTCAGGGCATGGCACCCCTTGCACACCGCGCCGCGGCGGGGAAGGCGCGGTGGAATGTGGCATTCAGTGTTCCCGCGAAGCGGTTGCAAAGGCATGGGAATGATCTGGATGAGCTTTGGGCGGCGATGCTGTTGGAGAACCGTAGATTGGCGGAGCGATTTGCGGGCGCGCGGCGAATGGGAGGTTGGCTGGCCGCGCCGCTGCCGAGATTTGGGGTGGCGCGGCGGTGGCCGGCCGGTGTGATTCCGCTGGGAAACGCGGCCGCCGCGATCGAGCCAATCGGCGGCGAAGGGATGGGCCTGGCGCTCAAGAGCGGATTAATGGCGGCGCGGATGATCTTAGCTCGACATTCCGATGTCGAGGCCTTCGCGGACCATTTAAGCCAGACTCGACATCGGAATGTCCAGGCCTCGACATCGGAATGTCGAGCTACGAAGGCTTTCGCGGACGATTCAAGCCAGACTCGACATCGGAATGTCGAGCTACATGCCGATGTGGAGAAACTGCGCGGAGAATTCGCGGGACTGTGGCGGATGCGGCGGGCGGCGTGCCGGGGGCTGGCGCGGATTCTGAGCTGGCCTGCGGTCGCGGGGCCCGTGGTGGAACTCGCGCGGGGGAACGAGAGATTGGCGCGGGCGGTGATGGGGTGGATGGGCAAATAAAACACCCCGCGATCGCTTTGGGCGATCGCGGGGCGAAGGAGGAGGAGAGAAGACTCGGGTAATTCTCCCCGGCCTTGGAAGTCCGGGTATTTACGAACGAGTCGAGCTTTCCATTGGCTGCGCTAGGGTTGAAAGTGGAAACAACGCGGTTGATCGGGGTCGATTACCTGCGTTTGGAAATCTGTTCAGGGCAGACAAGAATGTCTACCCCACCGCGAACTCTACTTGTTGAGGATCGGCCGGGTATCCAGGGGGGCGATCGTGTCCTTATTCAGGCCATTACCGGCCTTCTTGGCGGGAGCGGCGGATGGCGTCTTTTTGGCGGTGACGACCGTGCTGCGGACGGTGGTCGGCAGGATCATCACTTCAACGCGGCGGTTCTGGGCGGCGTTGGCGGAGATGGGGCGCTGATCGCCATAGCCGACAACGGCCAGGCGCTGAGCGCCAACGCCATTGGACATCAATTGATCGCCAACCGAGATGGCGCGGTGGGACGAGAGATACCAGTTGTTGGGGTGCAGCTTTTTGGTCTCGGGATTGGAGACTGGAGCCGAATCGGTGTGACCGGCGACCATCAGCTCATAGCCCTTGGCGGCGTCGGAGTTGAGAATCTGGGCGAAGCGCTGGATGACGGATTTGGCCTTGTCGGTCAGCACGGCCGAGCCGAGGGCGAAGGTGAAGTCGGTTTTGAACTTGACCATGCCGCGGGCGGCATCGAAATCGACGAGGTCGGGGTTTTGATTGGCGAAGGTGGTGAGGGCATCAGAAACCACCGTGGGCAGCACCGATCCGCCCCGGCTGCCATCGGCCAAGGCCTTCTCGTAGCGAGCCTGAACGTCAGCAAGCTGGGCCTTGAGCGTATCGTTCTGGTTCATCACGTTGCTGAGAAGGGCCGTCTGGCTCCCTGAGCCATCATCCATGGCCTTGAGGCGGCCGGCGTAGGCATCAGCACGGGCGCGCTCGGCGCGGGCCTGGGCATCCGAATCCCCCAACTGCTTCTGCAGCGACTCATTTTCGAGTTTGAGGGCGTTGTACTTGTCGGTTGAGGTGACGCAACCGGTGAGGGAGAACGAGATAATCGCGAGTCCGAACCATTGAAGCTTCCGTGCGAGCACGATGGCCTCCTTGCCATGAAAGGTTTTGCCGGATCACCGGCCTTGTTTCGAATTTTACGGCGGAGCAGGAAATGCCCCGGAGCCATGCCATCAGGTAAATCCTCTGGCGCAACTCCTGCGCACAAAGATGCCCGGATAAAATATTAATTCAAGCGATGGCGCGATTTTTTCTCAAGAAATTCGCAATTGTTTTGTCAATTGTCCATCGTCCATGGTCAATTGCGGGTGGGGCGCAAACGCCAGTAGTCCGTTGTCAGTTGTAAAACAACTGACAACGGACCACTGACAACCAACAATCGACCATGGACAATTGACGATGGACATGCCTATCGACGGCTGGAACCCAGCTTGCCGACGATCAGGCCGATGACGAAGAACAGCACCGCTACGCCCAGGGCCCCGATGAGATACATCGTTCCCTTGCCCTGTGAGGCCGGGCCGGTCATTTCTTTGACGAACTTCGGCTGCACGCCCATGACCACGTTCGCCAGCACGAAAATCCCGAAGATGACGATCAGCGCGCCGGCAAAGGCGAACGCGCCCATGGCCGGGGCCAGGGCATCGGGGGCTTCAACATAAACCGGCGGAGTGATCACGCTCCGACTCGAGCGCGGGGCGGAGGAGGGTTCAACCGACATGCCCATCGAGGAATCGGCCGACTGCATGGTGCCGCGGCGAGCGCCGCCACCACCGCCGCCGGGGGAAATTTCATCGAGGAGCTCAGCGCCCAGCGAGGTGTCATCGGATTCGCGGGTCAGGTCGAGCAGGCCCGAGCCCGAGCCGACGCCTTCGAGGTTGATCTGATCCTGAATGCCCGAGCCGATGGCGGTCTGGGCCATGGGGTCGGCGTGCGAGGAATCATCCAGATCGCCGAAAACGTTCACGCCCACCCGCGAGCCGGATTTGGTGCCCGAGCGCGGGTCGGAGCGGCCGGGCGAAGGAATGCCGGCGGCCGTGCCCGACAAGCCCAGATCGGCGGCCAAAGCAGTGTCTTCCTTCACCATGCCCGCGCCGGGGGATTTTCCGAAATCGGTATCCGCCAGCGAAATACCCGAGCCGGAGAGGTGGCCCTTGGAATCGCCCATGCCGATGGGCGCGCCCGAGTCGGAAGGTCCAAGCGAGACTTGATCGCCGCCGCCGGAGAGGTCGGACTTGAGATTGTCAACCTGGTCGGCCTTGAACATCAGGCGCGGGCCATCGCGGAATTCGCGGAGGCGGCCTTCACGGGCGAGCTGCTTGATTTCTTCTTCGCTCCGGCCAAGGGCGGCCTTGGTCTCTTCGAGCGTATAGAACATCTTGGCCATCATGGTGCGACTCCTGTTGGGGCGTTGCGAGTTTCTAGTTGCGAGTTGCGAGTATCGTGTTGCGAGTTCCGTGTTGCGAGTTCGGCGGACTAATCGGGCATTCAGATTACAATTCAGCTTCCGGCTTTAGGGTCGGTGCGGCCGGCGGGGACGACGCCGCCGTTGTTCAGGCCCGCGGCTTCTTTTTCGATCATCGCTTTGACTTCATTGGGCGAGGGATTGGGCGTATTGAAATTATGAAGGCGGCGATCCCATTTGTAATCGCGGGCGGCCGAGAGCTTGAGCTGTTTCTCGCCGGGGAAATACTGGTAGACGCACAAAGTCTGGTTATCGATATCCAGAAGGTACGCGCCCCACATATTGGTGGCGGTTTGGCCGGGCATGACGAAAACGCCGCCACCGCCGGCGATGGGGGGCTGGGTCTGGCCGAAGGCGGAGGGGAGAACCGAACCGTTAGACCGACTTAAAAGCGCAACCAGAATGGCGAGAAGGAGGGCTGCGTTGGCCCAGAGAGCGGCGGTGATGGCGCGGTTTGAACGCGGCGGATTCATCGTACGAAAGGTCCAAGATGAGCGTCGGCCAGCCCTTGCGCGGGCATTGGGGGCATTATAGGGTGTTTGGGCGGGGGACTGCAAGGTTGAAGGGGTTTGGCGACGGGCGTGTGCAGGGCATCCGCATGTAGATTAAGATTCTTGCGCTTGCGCGTTCACTGATGATCGAATAGGGTGGGTGGCTGTTCCCGGCCGGGTTGTTTCTCATTCCAACGCCTGACCCCAAGGAGCTTGGCATGGACGCTCAAGCGACC
>JBBRTW010000049.1:0-23297 GCA_038244055.1 Tepidisphaerales bacterium
AGTACAGGAGAGGGAGAAAGAATGGCGGGCATCGTCCACCATCACTTCCCCAGCATAACCCGCTCAACATACTGCGTATCGACATCGCCGGTTCCAAAATTCTGATCCTCCATGATCCGCAGTTGCAGCGGGATGGTGCTCTTGATCGGGGCGATGTGGAACTCGTTGAGCGCCCGCTTCATCGTCGCGATCGCCTCCGCGCGGGTCGGGCGATGCACGATCAGCTTGCCGATCATCGAATCATAATTCGGGGGAATGCGGTAGCCGGCGTAAACGTGGCTGTCCCAGCGCACGCCCAGACCGCCGGGGACCCTCAGCTCTTGGATTGGCCCAGGGGAGGGGGCGAAATTACGGGCGGGGTCTTCGGCGTTGATCCGGCACTCGATGCAGTGGCCTGTCTGCTTCACATCCTTCTGCTTGAATGACAGCGGCAGCCCGGCCGCGACGCGAATCTGCTCGCGGATCAAGTCGATCCCAGTGACCTGCTCGGTGACGGGATGCTCCACCTGAATGCGGGCGTTTACTTCAAGAATGTAGAAGTTCTGCTTCTTATCGACGAGAAATTCAACCGTCCCCGCATTCTGATACCCGGCCGCTTTGACGAGCCGGACGGCCGCGTCGCACAATGCCTCGCGCACCGATTGCTTGAGGACCGGCGACGGCGATTCCTCAACCAGCTTTTGATGCCGCCGCTGCATTGTGCAGTCGCGCTCCCACAAATGGCAGGCGTTGCCGTGGCTGTCGGCGATGATCTGCACTTCGACGTGCCGGCCGAGCTCGACGTATTTTTCGATATAGACAGTCGAGTTCTTGAAAGCGTTTTCCGCCTCCGCCTGCGCCTGCTTGATGCCGGCGCGGAGGGAGACATCATTGTGCGCCACCCGCATCCCGCGTCCGCCGCCGCCCGCCGCCGCCTTGATGATGACCGGATACCCGATCTCGGCCGCCAGCTTCAGCGCCACCTTCTCATCATCCACCGCGCCATCGGAACCGGGGACAGTCGGCACCTTGGCCTTTTTCGCCAATTTTTTGCACGCGACCTTATCGCCCACCGCCGCCATGGCGCTGACCGGCGGGCCGATGAATTCGATCTTGCAGCTTCGGCAGACATCCGCGAAGTGGTCATTTTCCGCCAGGAAACCGTAGCCCGGATGGATCGCCTGCACGTCGGCGATCTCGGCCGCTGAGATGATGCGCGGAATATTAAGATACGAATCGGCAGGGGGGCCCTGGCCGATGCAGATGGCCTGATCGGCCAGTTGGAGGTAGGCCGCATCCTTGTCGGCGGTCGAATAAACGACGGCCGTCTGAATGCCCAGTTCTTTGCACGCGCGGATGATGCGGAGGGCGATTTCGCCGCGATTTGCGATGAGGATCTTCGAGAACATTGATTCCGTGGGTTAGCGAAGGGACTCGCCGGCATCCTTGGGAACAAGATGCGACAGATGATGGGCGCAGTGAATCAGGTGCAGACGCCGCATCTCATCGTTCGACAGATTGCCGAACAGCGGGTGCGGGGCGTATGGACCCCCGAAACTCTTCCAGCGCTGGGTCGTCTCGATGAACTGGTCGATGGCCTCGCGCCCGCAGTCGCCCGGGGGGACGGCCTTTTCCGGAGCGGGCATGCCCGCCTTGATCGATTCGGAGGCGAGGATGATCTCCAGGCGCGCCCCGGCGGCGTTCTGCTGGGGCGTGTTGGCCGGGTGCGGGCCGGGGCGCATCAGGTTCGTTATTACCGTATTGAGATGCCAGCAGGTCTGCTCCAGCGACCAGCGGCCGACCTTGGAGCAGCCGGCGCGGAGCAGCTTGACGTCATCGATGACATCATCGGGTGAACTGAAACGGAGTATTCGGCGGGTCGACATGGATTGTTCCTCAGTTCGGTTTGACCAGGAACAGGGGGGTATCGAATTCCACGGTCTGGCCATTGGTGACCAGGATGCGGGCGATGGTGCCCGTGACTTCGGCTTTGATGTTGTTGAAGACCTTCATCGCTTCGATGATGCAGACGTCGGTTTCATCCTTGACGATGCGCGATCCGACGCTGACGAAGGGATTGGCCTCGGGGCTGGCGGCGGTGTAGAAGGTCCCGACCATGGGGGACTTGACGGGTATCAGTCCGGAATCTTCATTGGCGGGTTTGGCGGCAGGCGCGGTGGCGGACGGCGACGATGCGGATTGCGGAGCCGCCGCGTGCTGCGGAGCCGAGTGATACATCGGCCCGCCCGACATCATGACCGGCTGCACCGCGCCGCGCTTAAGGATGATCCGCTGGCCGCTGTCGCGCAGATCGACGGTGTTCAGATCGTTGGAGGTCATCAGGTCGACGATCTTCTGAAGAAAATCGACATTCATCGGCCCGGCCGGGCCGGTGCGTAATGCCGGCTTGGCGGGTGTCTTCTGCTTGCGTTTTTTCTCGCTCAAAGTGTCTTCCTCGGTCTTCAATGTGTTCCTGGGTTATTCGATGTGATTCGCTTCGAGCGAACGGTCCAGCGTGGAAAGCACCTCGCACCCCGAATGGGTGATCAGCACATCATCCTCGATGCGGACGCCGCCGACGCCGGGAATATAAATACCCGGTTCGACGGTGATAATCATGCCCGGACGCAACTCTTCCTCACCACCCGTCTTGCGAAGCGAGGGGAGCTCGTGGATTTCCCGGCCGAGGCCGTGGCCCAGCCCGTGCCCAAATTCTTTTCCATATCCTGCCTTTTCAATGATGTCGCGGGCAACGCGATCGGCCTGCATGGTGGTCACGCCCGGGCGGAGAAACTTGATCGCGGCCGCCTGCGAATCGTGGACGACTTTGTAAATCTCGCGAACCGCGTGCGGCACCTGCCCGAGCAGAAAAGTCCGCGTCAGGTCGGAGCAGTAGCCGTTGTGAATCGCCCCCCAGTCGAAAAGGCAGGGCTGGTCGGACTTGAGCTCGGTTTTTTCGTTGGAAGGACGGTAGTGGGGCAGTGCGGAATTCGCGGCCGTGGCGACGATGGGCGGGAACGATGTATTGGATGCCCCGCGCGAGCGCATCTCGAAGATGAGCAGGCCGGCGAGGTAGCTTTCCGTCTGCCCCGGCTTGATCTCGGCGCGAATGGCGTCGAATGCTTCCTCGGCAATGGCGACGGCCTTGCGGACCAGGCCTATCTCGTGATCGTCCTTGACCTTACGGATGTTCAGCATCACGTTTTCCAGGGCCACCAGTTCCGGCATCGCCAGATGCTCCGTATCCTTGATCGCCTTGCCCAATGCATCGAGTTGGCCGACGGTGGTGAAATTGGCTTCGAAGCCAATACGCTTGAGGGGATTGGCCTTGAGCACCAGGGCAATCGCATCCGACATCTTGGCATCGCGCAGGGAGATCGTGAGCCA
The DNA here is from genome assembly GCA_038244055.1 of Tepidisphaerales bacterium. Lineage (GTDB taxonomy): Bacteria > Planctomycetota > Phycisphaerae > Tepidisphaerales > Tepidisphaeraceae > DASPKW01. Next base: position 3,367 of record JBBRTW010000049.1, read on the forward strand.
GGCCGCTTCAAGCTGGGCCTGCTCGCGATAGCGGAAATCGGTGATGAGGAAGAACTCCTTTTGCGTGATCAACCCCACCGAGTCATCGCCCGTGAAATTGCTCAGGTAATGCAGATCCGGGGGATGGGTCAGAAGCAGGCCGTCAATGCCGAGTTCCTTCATGGCCGTGCGAACGGCCTTGTGGCGAACTTTGAGGTACGCTTTGGGTTTTTCGGCGACAATAGTAGGCATGTTTTTAATGAGCCCGGTGAAAACAATTGACTTATGAAAAGCGGTGGAAGAGTATAGGGGCGGCGCAGGCCTGTCAACGGATGGCGCGGAACAGAGGTGTTGCGTTGTTCAGATATATTCCCATGCCAGTAAATGACTTATGTTGATTCGCCCCATCCCCGGTCGCGGGCCGGGCTCATTGGGAAACGCGATCTTTCTCGAATGGTTGTTGGAGCGAAAGTATAATGGGGTGCTGACAAGGAGCGAGCGTGGCCAGAGGCTGGGTCAAAGTGTTGCGCGGGACCGCGATCTGGACGGGTCGCGTTCTTCTTGGTTTTGTGGCGATGCTCACCTTGGCGGTGGGATTTGGAACGCCGGCGGAGGACGCCCAGAAGTTGCGCGTGTTCAATGAATCGGTGGGGAAGTGGCAGAAGAATCCCGATTTCCGCAAGGTGCAGGTCGAGTACGTCGATCAGGGCAGCGACAGCATGCGCACCCACTTCGCCTTCTGCGAAACGACCAAGGGGATCATGTTTCTGCGTTCGCTTCCGGGCCTGCCCGATCATCTCAAGGTCAATGACACCTCCCTGAACCACTACATCAATTTCACGCGCGGGCCGCTCTCCGCCTACATGCACCTGACCACCGAACAGGGGATGGATGATACGCTCAAGATGCTCAAGGACCTCGGTGCCAAGACCGACCCGACCGATGCGGACATTCGCGAGTTTCTGCATCAATATAAGATGCACAATCCGGTGGTGGATGATGCCGGTGCCTGCGCGAGCGTTCGCAGTCTGCTGCGCGATGTCGACCCGGGACGTGGGTTTGTGGTCAAGGATAACGTGGCCGCCAAGCTGCGGCCGCACATCGTGGCTGTGGCGACGAGCCTGGGGTATCCGACCAATCCGGCCGATATGACCCCGGCCCAGCAGATGAGGGTGTGGACCCTCCTCGATGCCGAGGTCAAGGAAACGGATTATGAACTTTGGCGCACCAAGCAGGTGAATGACTGGCTCAATGGGGTCTGGGCCCAGGTCTACGGGACCATGTACGCAAGCGTGATCGGGCCATCGTTGACTGTGCGCGAAGTGAGTCGGATCGCCGGCCCGTTGATGGTCATCGCGTTGGCGGGGCTGATGGTACACCGCAAGCGGAGGAAGCTGGGTGTCGAAGAGACTGGATTGCCGGGACAACTGGCCATGGAGGGTGGGAAGCCGGATGGGGAGGCGTAGACCTCGCCCGCTTTAGCCCGAATAATTCAGATGAACCACGAAAAACACGAAGGGCACGAAGAAGACCGGAGAAGAGTAGAAATTTAATTTGCGCAGCGTGCAATTCACCGTTTACCGACTTTTTGAGTAAGTCCTTTGGTTCATTCCTCTTCGTGCATTTCGTGTTTTTCGTGGTAATAATCTGGGCTAGTTCGGTTCCCAATAGACCTTACGATTTGAAATCCCGCCGGGGCCGATGGCGGGGGGATTCAGTTCTGTTCCGGAGATCCGATTCAATCGAACGGAACCGTCGCCGAACAGCACATTGACCATTCCGCGATGCCTGGCGAACACGAGGGTGCCGTCCACGCTGCGGGGGAACATGGAGGAGTTCCAATCATCTGAAAGATCAATCGTGGCCGATGCGTAGTAGTCCATCGCGTAAATCTTGTCGCTATTGCCGAAGACAAGGTGCGCCTGGGTGCTCATTCCGTAGTTGGTCGTTCCGCCTGCGGCTGGGACAACCTTGGCCTTCCCGACATTTACGGCTCCAGCGCTCTGGCCGACATTGGTCATGATCGTCTTGCCGGTGGTATCGCGAAGATCACTGGTGTAGCCGCCACCGCTCGGGAGGATCGTTACCGTGATGGTGCCATCGCCATTGTCGGTGAACTGGAGCTTGACGTTATTGTAACTAAAGTCACCGCCACCGGTGGAGCCTTGATCTTCAAAACTGAGAACGAATGAACTGGCGGTGGGATTCTCAAGGCGAGCCCAAGGTCCTGGTACGCAGGGAATATCCCAGTTGGTGTTATTGATATGGACGACCAGATTCGCAGCGAACTGATAAAGATCAGCAATGACCGGAGCTTCCGCGTTGAGGTCGCTCTCGGGGCACACCAGCACTCCCTTGCCGCCCGCCTGCGTGATCGTGGCGCTCCAGCCGGCGTAGGTGAAGTCTTGGCTGTTCGTCAATGACCACGCTTGGCCAAGGCCATGGATCTGATGGAGGTTCGAAGCACAGACGGCGATTCGGGCTTGAGCTCGCGCCCGGTTGACCGCCGGCATCAGCATCGCCACCAGGAGTGCGATAATTCCCACGACAATCAGCACTTCCATCAATGTAAATCCGCGGCGGAGACGATACGTGTTCATGGATGCTCCTTGGAGTCTTTGTTCTTCCAGTAATTGTCGTATGCCATCTTAAATCGCGGCGTTTCCTGGCGAAGGCGAGCGATGATGTTCCGGCGATCGGCGACGCTTGAAGATTCTTTGTAACCGCAAGACAAGCCGGAGATTTTCAAAATAGCCGCCGCGGCGGCACTGCGAACTTCAGCATTCGCATTGTCCAGTTCCGGAACCACCACCGCAAAAGCCTCCCATGCCTGGGATCTTCCCAATGCCGCCACAACGGCGGCCCGGACGTGAAGGTCCTTCTCGATCTTGAGCATGTCGATCAACGGCTGAACATTATCACGCTTGACGAGCAGGGCATATTGCGATGCGGCATTGCCCCGAACAATAGGCCTGGGGTCGGTCAGTAACTTTTCAATCTCCGGGCGGGCACTTGCGCCTTTCACCCTTCCCAGCGCCGAAATCGCACGACTTACGATGATTTCTCTGGGACTGTTGAGGCTTTCCGCGATCCCCGCAGCGTCTTTCTTGCGCTCGAGGCGATCGATCTTCGCCACATCCGGGTCAGGGTCTTCGTTTTCCGGCGCTCGGGTGAAAAAAAATACGATTCCCAAAAGAAGCAATCCACCGCCGATTAAGCCATATGTACGCGTCGACCCAGAAAACATATTGATTTCCCAGAGCCAGCAGCGGGGCTCTAACCATGAAAATGTGTGAAATGACCCGCCATTCAAGGCCAGCGGTGCGTTCAGTATACCTCCCGCAAAGTTTAACAGCCACGGGTCGCGCCGTAAACGTAATTATAACGAATCCTTATGAGACGCCGATGAGGCGAACTGCATGAATCCACTCCTGCAATGAATGCTCCCGCCGCCAGTTACGATCAGGAGACCCTGATCGCCGCCCCACCCTGCCGGGCCGATTCATACATCGCCAGGATGATCGCCACCGCCTTGCGCGCCTCGGGGCCGGAGGTTTCGGCATCCCGGCCTTCCTCCCAGGAGTGGAGAATATGAAGAATATTGCGGGCGTGGAAATCGGTGCCGACGTCGCGATTGGATGACCCGCCGGCGGTCGCGCCGGGCTTTTTGAAGCCGAGCTTGGTGAGAAATTCCTCACCCGCTTCGGCCTGTAGCTTGCGCTGAATGGCTTGCGTCGGTGGGGGAGTGAGTTTGTCGAGCAGTTCGGCATCGGATGGCCGGGCCTCGGCGAAGGAGAACATCTTGAGGCCGGCCTCGGAGACGGCCGTGCCCTTGTCGCCGCCGACTTCGAGGCGCGGGGGCATGCCCGGGAACATGCCGGTGGTGCCCATGATCGTGCCGAACGCGCCGTTCTCGAATTGCAGGGCGCAGGTGCAGATGTCTTCCACTTCAATCTTCTGATGAATCCGCTCTTCAGGCCGAAACGCGGCGTACGCCGAGACGGAGCGAACAGGTCCGACGATCCATTGCAGGAGATCGATCGCATGCACGGATTGGTTCATGATGGCCCCGCCGCCATCGAGCTTCCAGGTGCCGCGCCAGCCTCCCTCCTCGTAATATTTGTCGGGGCGATACCAGGGGGTAAAGCACCCGGCCCAGGCGAGTTTGCCGAATCGCCCCTCATCGGCCGCCGCCTTGATCGCGCGATTGGCATCGTTCCAGCGGTTCTGGAAAATCGCCCCGACGCGGACATTGGCGGCCTTGGAGGCGGCGACGATGGCATCGATCCGCCCGAGTTCGATCTCCAGCGGCTTTTCGCAAATCACGCTTTTGCCGGCTTCGAAGGATGCGAGAATCGGCCCCATGTGATCGCCCGAGGGCGTGCAGACGTGGACGACATCGATATCCTTCTGCTGGCGGAGCATCTCCCTGATGTCGGAAAAGATCGGAACGCCCGCGACGTTATTGCGATCGAGAACGGCCTTGGCCCTTTCAGGCGCAACGTCGCAGACGGCGACCAAAGAACAATTGGGCAACTTGGGAATGAGCCGAACATGCCATTCGCCCACGACGCCGGTGCCGACAACCGCTGATTTCCACTGCCTGGCCATGCGAATCGATGCTCCAATTCATGCGAGTGCCCCACTGCTGATCGAACCGGTTTGAATACCGCTCGCGCGAGGGGGCGTTGGGAAGACGAAATGTAAGGCAGCGGGAATAAGGGTCAAGCGGAGAAAACGTCTCGATCGTCGCGGCGGCAATGGATGCACTTCAGTGGTCGTAGGGAATTCACCTTTCACGCAACGGATGCCGCTGCGATGGCGGCCCCTTGACGCGAATCGCGCGGCCACTGACGATGCGCTGGATGTCAAAACGAGCGAGCGAAAAATCGAGTGGAGCCAGCGCGGGCGGGGGCAAGGCGAGGACGTTGGACTATGAGTCGGCGGATATCGCCGTGCGCCGATTCGGGTGGACGTGGTGCAAACGCTGCATTTCATCGGCCGCCGCCGGCGTTTGCACCGCCGACTTCTGGAAGCGGATGGGACTCGTATTCTTGAGCGTGGGGCTCATGGTTCTCGCCTATCCGCCCCTCGGGCAGTTCTACACGGCCTGGGTCAGCCTGGTTCCCTGGCTTCTGCTGGTTGCGACGGCAAGGACGCCCCGGGGCGCGTTCTGGTGGAGTTGGCTCACCGGAACACTGGTTTTCGCCGCCAATATGGGCTGGGTGGCGGCCGTATCGGGCATCGGCGCGGTCGCGCTGATGATCTATCTGGGCCTGTATTTTGCGATCGCCGCGAAGATCATTCGAGGGGTGAGTCTGATCCGGGGGGATCGGGATGAAAAAAAGGGACGGGAGCCTTTTTTCTCCGTCGCGGCATTGCTGCTGATCCCCACGGTCTGGGTCTCCCTGGAATGGGTGCGCGGCAATCTCTTCACCGGACTGCCCTGGCTCTTCATCGGCCACACGCAAACCCCCGCGCTGGCCATGTGCCAGATCGCCGATTTTTCCAGCGCCTATGGCGTGGGGTTCTGGGTGGTGATGGTCAATGTGCTGGTTGCGCAGTTGATTCTCGCGCGCTTCGAATTCAGGACGATCCTCAAGCCGATCGTCGCCACCGCCTGCACACTGTCGATCGTTCTGGCTTATGGCCTCTATCGCCTGAACCAGGACACCAGCTATCCCGGGCCGACAGTCATGGTCGTGCAGCCGAATTTTCCGCAACAGGTGACAGGGTCGAAAGGTGCGAGCCTGAAAGACCTGGCGGAATTTCACCTCGACAAGACGGCCGAGGCGCTGGAAAAGACCGGCGGGAAACATGTGGATTTGATCGCGTGGTCCGAGACGATGATGCCGCCCATGGGCAACGATGCGTATCTTCAAGCGCTGGCGGCGGACTCCGATCGCGGGGTTCGAAGTCACGGTGAGTTGTACATCGAAGCCCGGCGGCGGGTGATGTCCCTGGCGGCCGAGAATCATGCGGGAATCCTCGCCGGCGCGGTGTCGTTCGTCCCGGAATTGAACCCCGATGGAAGCGTGAAGCGGGGGCCGGATAAACTCCCCCTGGCCGCGCGCTACAACAGCGCCAATTACATCGAGCCGACTGGCCGGATGCACCCGGAAAACTACAGCAAAATCCACCTGGTCCCCTTCGGCGAGTTCATTCCTTTCAAGCACACCATTCCCTTCCTCTACAACTTTTTCAACCTCTTCAATCCCTATGGTGGCGACTACTACAGCCTCCATCCCGGCGAGAAATTGACCGTATTCCCGTTGGAGACCGAGGGCGGGAAAAATAAATTCCGCTTCGTGACTCCGATCTGTTTCGAAGACACCGATTCGGTCCTGGTGGCTCGAATGTTTCGCGGTGATGATGGCACGAAGCGGGCCGATTTCATCATCAATATCACCAACGATGGCTGGTTCTCGTACAGTCAGATGCCCCAGCATTTTCAACTGGCGCAATTCAGGTCCATCGAGAACCGCGTCCCCACCGCCCGCTGCGTGAACACCGGAGTCAGCGGTTTTATCGATCCCTGCGGCCGGCCGATGGGGCAAATCGAGGCCGGAACCGCCGGCGCTGGCGTTACGCAGCTCACGCTGGATCGCCGAATCACGTTTTACACGAAATATGGCAATATCTTCATATGGATTTGCCTGGGAATCACCAGCATTCTGACGCTCAAGGGAATGGTCAATGGCTGGCAAACCCGAAAGAATCGGAAGAAGTCTCTGGCTGTGGGTCGATAAGGTGCAGACATGAGCATTCGATGGATATTCGCGGCCGTGGCCCTGTGTGGATTGACGCTACCGGCCTGTAATGAAAACAAGGGTCACACGGCCGTGGAGCGGGAGATTCCAGCCCCCAAGGAACCGCCCCTGCCGCCGCCGGTGCGAGCCGAGCGGCTCGATCCGGTCAACCAGGCGGCCGCGCGCAAGGAACTGGAAACGGCGATCGTTTCCAGCGATCCGATCATGCGCATGCACGCGATCGAGGCGGCCCAGAATGGGATGGGGGCGAGTTCAAAGGCGTTGATTCTGGCGCGGTTGAAGGATGCGGAATCGCCGGTGCGTTTCGCGGCCGCGATGGCGGCGGGGCAATTGCGCCTGGCCGATGCGCGAGATGAGTTGGCGGGGTTGATCAACGATTCCGATCCGCAGGTGGGCCTTGCGGTTCGCTATGCGCTGCACCGGCTTGGAGATACGCGCTACACCAAGGATCTTCAGCAGAGCGCCAAGGACCCCCAGCCGGGGATTCGAGCCAATACGGCGATGATTCTGGGGATGCTTGGTGAGCCGACGGGCGTGCGCGTGCTTCGGCCGATGCTGCGGGATTACGAAGATGCGGTTCGTTTGCAGGCGGCCGAGGCATTGTGGCGTCTGGGGGATGAAGCGGGGCTGAAAACGCTGGTTTCGCTGTCATCGAGCAAGTTTTCGGACGATCAGTGCGTGGCCCTGCTCGGCTTGGCCGGCCCGAGGGACCGGCGGGTTCTGGGGCATATTCGGGCAGGATTGACGGCGTATCACACGGAAGTTCAGTTGGTGGCAGCCCGGGCGGCGGGGATGCTGGGGTCGGATATGGGGTATACGGTCGCGGCCGACGCGGTGAAAAGCACCGATCCAAGGCAACGCCACCTGGCGGCACTGGCGTTGGGGGCGATTGGCCGGTCTGATGCCCAGGGAATGCTGGCGGAACTGCTCAAAGAGCGGGAATCGCAGGATGTTCGCCTGGCGGCGGCGCAGGCGATCCTGCAACTTCAAAATCCAGCGTCCGCCGCGGGGAATTAAGATTCAGGGTTCAGGGTTTAGGATTCAGTGTTTAGAATTCAGGGTTCAAGGTTCAGGGTTCAGAGTTCAGGGTTCAGGGTTTAGGGTTCAGGGTTCAGGATTCAGAGGGGATGTGAAAAATCCGCACGCTCGTTACCAATCGCATTTTCCATCGCTCATACGTTCGTCTTCCTCCAAATCCTCCCTGAACCCTGAATCCTGAACCCTCTCCTCCAACCCCATCCGTCCAACTGTTTGTAACTCCCTTTGTTCTTGACAGATCGGACGACAAAACTACGATGGCGTAACGGCAGAGCACCAGGAGAATCGAGGGCATGTTTCCACCGAGCAATCCCCTGGCCGCACTGTCCATACACCACGGTCCCCGCACCACTGACGGACACGTCTGTCCAAGGAGCCACGCTTGAGCGCTCTTACGAAAATCGGCATCGTATTGTTGGTCATCGCATCACTCATGCTCTCCGCGGGCGTGGTGGTGTTCGTGAACAAAGTCGAAAATTTCAAGAACGAGGCGGACGCCGCCAAAATCGAGGTCACCAAGGAGAAGGATCTCCATAAATCCACCCAGGATCAGTTGTCGGCCGCCATCAGCTCCAAGGCCGATGCGGTGCTCGACCTGAACAACCGCATCACCGGTTTGAAGACCACGGTGGCGCAGGGTGAGAAGGATGTTCAGGACCTCAAGGGTCAGATCACCAAACTGGATCAGGACAAGAAGGGCATCGAAGTCGCCCTTCAGGCCGTGACCGCCCAGAGCACCGGCCTGCAGCAGCAGTTGAGCGGCGCGCTGGCGCAGGTGACCGAGCTGCGCGGCATTCGCGACAAGCTGGTCGGCGAGCGCCACGAGATCAACATGCAGTTGACCGATGCCAATGCAAAGGTCGATGCCCTGGAGCGCGCCCGGAAGATCGCCGAAGAGCGCGCCGCCTCGCTCCGCGCCCAGCTCAATGAACTGGAAGTGAAGGTAGCCAACGCCGGCTTCACCATCGGCAACCTCCCGCAGCGGACCGCCTCGGGCACTCCCGCGCTTGAAGGCATCGTCACCAACGTGTTCAACGCCGGCGGCAAGCCCTGGGCGACGATCACGATCGGCTCGAAGGACAACGTCACCAAGGGCATGAAGTTCAACGTCCACAACGACAGCCAGTTCCTCGGCTACCTGACCGTTCAGACCACCGAGCCCAATGAGGCCGCGGGCGTGCTCGAAGGCCCGGCCGTCGAGAAGGTCAAGACCGGCGATCAGGTCAAGACGCAGTTGCAGTAGGCGATCGACGAAATTGGGGCGAGTCGGTTGAATTTGATACGGGTTGGCATTGAGGAGTATCGATCATGTCCAGAGCTGGCACCGCGGATACCGTCATCGTTAAAGCCACGAGCAACGTCTACACCGTTCTGGTGTTCGCATCTTTCCTGGCCGTGGTCGGCGGCATCATGGCGCTGTACTTCAAGGCGATCACGCTCTTCGGCGAGGGCGGGCTTTTCAACAAGTAGGCACTTCGCCGTTCCGGCCGCGCGCATCGCGCTGCAGGGTCTGACGGCGCTTCTCACGTCTTCAAAAATGGCCGGGTGATGGCGTTCCGTTTCATCGATCCCGGTCCCCTGATCGATCGCGAGCTCGAACTCGTCAGCCCAGCCGAGCGATGGGCCGATGGGATGATCGAGGCCGCTTCGCACCCGTATACGATTGCGATTTCTCCCAAGGATTCCGAAGTGACGCGCGAGCAGCTCGTGCACTACATCCGCGAATTTCCGCTGGGGCGGCAGCCGGTGAATACCGCAAAAAATCTGGTGCCGGCTTATGCCTTCTGGATGCGATTGCGACCGGAGTTTTCACCGGCAGTGCCGATGGCAGGGGGGCTCAGTTTGCGCATCGGCCACACGATGAACCTGGAAACCTACATCGGCCACATCGGTTACACCGTCTATCCGCCAGCGCGGGGGAATCATTACGCCGAGCGCGCGGTGCGGCTGATTCTGCCACTGGCCAAGCGCCACGGCATGGAGTCGCTCTGGATCACCTGCAATCCAGAGAACGCCGCCTCAAGGCGCACTTGCGAGCGCCTGGGGGCCGTGATGGTGGACATCGTTGATCTGCCCATGGATCACAACCTGTATCAGAAGGGGGAGCGGAAGAAGTGCAGGTTTCGACTGGCGTTGTGAAAGGGTTTGAGCACGGGACCTTACCGCAACATCTCGGCCATACAGACAATCTGTCGCGAACGGGACGGTTTTGGCATGCAATGAGGCTGAAAATGTCGTGGAGTTTGACGAACTGGGGCTAATTGACGGGTAATCGCAAGCGGGCACAGGCTTTGCGACGCTCATGTGGGAGACCGGCTCGAACTCTAACTTCCGAGGCAAGCTCATGAACAGCACCGCGCGACTGATTTTGATCGTTGTGTTAATTGTCCTTCTGATCGGAATGCTCCCCACCTGGGGCTACAGTTCCGGGTTTGGGTACGCCCCGAGTGGCGGGCTGGGGCTGGTGCTTCTGATCGTGGTGATCCTGCTGCTGATGGGGAAGTTATAAATCGGCGTGCGGAAGCTGAACTCAGAAGCTGACGCAACGGCGGTGTCGGCGGCGGCATCCCAACAGGCAGGCGACAGCCACCAGGCCAAGTGACATCGGCTCGGGAACCTGGGCCTCCACCCAGGGAGCATAGGCGGCCACTTGCAGGTCGGTGGAAATATCGCCATAGCGAGTCAGCGGATCGCTGCCATCAATGGTGATACCCGTGATGATGTATTGATTGAGCGCGGGGTCGTACTGAAACATCGGACCGCCGGAGTCGCCAGCGGTGGTGTCGACTTCGGTTGCTCCAACCGCCGGGCCGCCGAGGGGGCCGTTGGTGGCCAGGAGATGGTTGTCGAAATCGTACACGAGCATGCCGGCGGGCACGTTCAGGACGTTGCCGCGTGCATCGGTCACCTGGATGGCGGCTGTGGTGACCAAATCAATCATGTTGGCGCCGGCGCGCTTGGTTCCATAAGGATAGGTTGCGGCCATCGTGCCCGTGCTTCCATCCCCACCCAGGCCAAAACCGACTTTGATGCCGGGGCCGGCGGTGAGTTCGTTGAGCGTGCCTGTGTTGTAAAGGTAGGGACTGATCCCCTGGACATCCTGCGACAGGGTAATCACGGCGATGTCGAAATCATCGCCGCCGACATATCCGGGATTGATGGCGATGGCCGTGGATGCGTAGCTCACACCGTTGACTTCAAATCGTCCCTGATTGGATAACAGTCCATCGACCAAATGGGCGGCGGTCAAAACCGAATGCGGCCCGATCAGCGTGCCGGTTCCATAAAAGCCCGAAAGGTTGCCGATCTTTCCAACACCCGCCCAATCGGTGGAGACGCCAAGACCGGTGCCTTCGGAAATGATGGCAGCGCCTGCGATTGGCGACAGCGAAAGCAGAGCGGCGGCGAGCAGACGGAAAATACACTTCGATTGATCCATGACCACATCTCGTTGAATTCGATCCCCGCAGGCCGCGAACATCGTGCGAGGTGCGGTGGAATCCATTCAAACATTCCATGCGAATCAGGCTGCGGCCAGCGCAATGTTGATTTCGACAAGAAATCGGATCGCGGCCGGGCGATTTCGCAAAAAATTGGCGCATCGCGTCCCTTAATTGGGGATTTTTTCAAGGGCGGCGAAGTACGATATTGGACGTTTCATGCGTCGGGGTCGGAGGGCGGCAGATTATTTCAGCAGAGGAACCAACTCATGGGTGCGAACTTTTCGGTCGAACTGCTTGAGGGGCGGCAGTTGCTCGCGGGCGGAACGCTTGCCTTTGCTTTTCCACTGGGGACTGGCGGAATCGATCGAATCAATGCCCAGGTGACCGACTCGGCCGGAAATCTCTACCTGGCAGGCGTGGTCGGCGCAGGAACGGTCGACTTCAACCCGTCGCCCCGAAGAAGATTCAACGTCACGGCGGGGAAGTTCGCCACTCCGTTTATCGCCAAGTACACGGCCGATGGCGCGCTGGCCTGGGCGCGGCTCGTTTCCAATTCGGATCAGTACATTCAGGCCGAGGCGCTGGGGATCGACCGGCGAACAGGGGACCTTCTGGTGGGGGGCGAATTTTCGGGCACCGTCACCTTCGCACCCGGCATGAGCTTCCGCGAGTACCCGGGCGAGACCCACGGCTACTGGGCTCGCATCAATCCCAGGACCGGCGCGTTCACGGCCGTCACCCGCGCCCTGGTTGACGAGGTGTGCAACGTGAGCCAGATTGATTCCGACGCGGCCGGTAATGTTTACCTCGCGGGCTCGCGCGGCCAGTACAACATGGACTCCCATGAGGTGATGCACCCCTTCATGTCCGCGATTGTCGTCAAGTTCAACGCGCGCGGACGCTTCCAGTGGGAGGTGCCATTCGCGCCGCACGACGCCACAGGCCAGAAGCCCTACGAGCAGACTCTCGACCCGATCAAGGCCATGGCCATCACCTCCGCCGGGCAGGTCTACATCGCCGGCCAGATCAACACGACGAACACCACCAACCTGGGCTTTTCCGGCCCCGGCGCTTACCTGGTCTCACTGAACACCGCCGGTGCAAAACTCTTCGCCGGTGTGATTCAGGGGTCCGGCAGTGAGACGATCAATGATCTGGCGGTCGATGCCGCCGGAAACGTGCTGGTGGCCGGGACGTTCTCCGGCGCTGCTGATTTCGACATGGCCGGCGGGGACACGAACTTGATCCTCTCGGCCGGGAGCCAGAGCGATGGATTCCTGGCCAAATACAGCCCGGCAGGCCAGTTCGCGTTCATCAGGCAGATCGGGGCCGATGGCGATGCGGGCGAAGGCGATGCGGCGACGAGCGTGGCGGTGGATGCCGAAGGGTATGTATACGTCGGGGGATCGACCTGGGGCACCACCTACTTCAATCCCGGAGTCGGCACATTCCGCTTCAAGTCCGGCAACAATCGCGATGGGTTCGTGGCCAAGTACAAGGCGCGAGGAACATTCCTGACGGCCTGGCTGCTGGGCGGGCCGGCGAGCGATGAAGTTGCGTTTCTATCGGCCGGTCCTGGAGCGGCGGGGCCGGTATTCGCTTCGGGCGAGCTGCACGGTGTGCTCGATGCCGACCCGGGGCGGCGCGTGTTCGATCTCACGCCGGTGTCGGACCCGGATATTTTTGTGGTGAAGTTGCTTTGACTGGGTGGTCTGCCCCGCCGCGCAGATCGTGGCGGTGAACGCGCGAGTCGATTCATCGCGCGAGAGTCGGCCGGCGGAATGGGAGATGGTTAAATCGGGGCAAGGGGCGGCCAATCAACCCGATCGGAAGGTGTGCGATGACTGCCATGTGTCCGGAACTTTTGACGGTCTTGACCGTGATGCTGCTCACCGGCTCGATGCTGCATGCGCAGGGTGAAGCTGGACCGGCCGTCGCCGGTCAAATCGCTGTGCTTAAGGATGCCAGCGCGGACACGCTCGCGAAAATGAAGGCATGCACGGCCGCTGGGGGAACTGAAGGGCGGGGCCAGGGCGGCGGTACCGGCGCTGATCGAATGCCTGCAAGGGAAAGATGCGGCAGTGCGCACCGAAGCGGCGGCGGCGCTGCGCAGCATCGGGTCCGATGCGAGGGAGGCGGTGCCGGCGCTGATCGCTGCGACGCGCGATGAGAACCGCAGCGCGCGCGGTCTGGCCGCCAGCGCGCTGGCGAGCATCGGCGTCGATCAACCGGCCGTCATGTCGGCGCTGGAAAAGATGCTGGAGGATGAGGATGCCCATCCGCGGGCGATGGCGGTCTATGCGATCGCACAATTGCGCCCCGATGGCCGGTTCGATGAGAGGACCATGAAGAAGTTGACGGCGATGGCGGCCTCGGATCCCGATACGAACACGAAACTGGCCGCTTCGACCGTGCTGGGCTCGATGGGAAAGGTGCGCGAGGTGCAGGCGGGGACAAATGCGCCTGAACTTGCGGGCGGCGCTGCTCCGGGATCATGGGCGGGTATCTATCGCGACAATAAGGTGACGCTCGAATTAAAGGAGGCGCCAGGCGGCATCTACGAAGGAGCGGTTTCACTGGGCGATCAGAAATTCCCGCTGAGTGGACAGGTGAAAGGGAATCAACTGGCGGGGACGTTCCAGAGCGGCAATGACCGCTTTGAATTCACGGCAGCGCTGGATGGAATGGCGCTGACCTTTTCCACGGGCGGCACGGCCTATGCATTGAAGAAGCCGGCGGCCAACCCATTCGCCGCACCCGCCGCAAATCCGCTTGCGGCCCCGCCGGTCAATCCGCTGAAGCGGCCGGAAACGAATACGGGCACGGCAGCGCCGCATCCTTTGGAGAACCGGGCCGCGGCCGCGCCGGCCGTTCAATTGGCGCAGTATTCGCTTCCCGATCCGCACCTGGGATGCACCGCCTGGACCTTCGTCGCGCCGGCCGACTGGAAAAAGGAGGGTGGGGTGATCTGGACCGGGCGATATAGCCCGATGTACTCCTCGGCGCTCAGCGTCCGCAATGGCGATGGATCGCAGGAGTTCACGCTTTTCCCGACCTTCCTGTTCGCACAAACCGACCAGCCGATCCTGGCCAATGGCGCGGAACTGGCACCGGTGATGGATGCGGCCACCTGCATCCGCCAGGTGATCCTTCAGCGCTGCCGGCGCGGGGTGACGGATCTGCGGGTGGTGGCGGAAGAAGCGCTTCCCAAACTCGCGGAAGAAACGGCCAATCGGGCGCAGGCGGCGGGCTTTGCGAATCTCAAAGTCGATTCGGCCCGCGTGCGCGTCGAATATAAATCCGATGGCCGGGAGATGGAGGAGATGATCTACTGCACCGTGGCATCGGCACAGGGGATGGGCGTCTGGCACTGGGGAACCGATCGCGCCTTCTCCTGCCGGGCCGAGAAAGGAAAGCTGAAAGAAGCGATGCCTCTTCTGGGGATCATCGGCCGCTCGCTGCGCGAGAGCCCGCAATGGGTTGGTGCCCGGCGTCAGGAGATGTCGCGGATCGTCGCGGCCGCCACGCGCCCGCCCCAGGTCAGCAGCGGGCGCGGGCCGAGCATCCTGGATGTGAGCAAGAGCATGGCGCGGGATCAGGATAAGTTCCTGCGCGATACCGATGCCTCCATCGCGGCGCGGGACCGGGTGGGCGATTTGGCCGGCCGATTCGGGCGAAACACGCAGGACATGGTCAACCCGACCACCGGCGAGCGGCTGGAGGTCAACTCCGGCTATCTCCGCTACTACCAGGATTACTACGGGCAGATCCACGCCAGCAATGATGTGATCGGGGACATCTACACCACTTACGGCATCAAGGGGGAGGAGTTGAAGAATGCGCCGCGATGAAGCGATGAGGCTGGAATCCCCGACCGGCGTCAAATCGCATGCAGGAGTCACTATTCCAGCCTCTCTATCTCGCAATCCCGGGAAAGTCCGCATTGATCCCCTGGAACGAATTGGCGACGATTGGTTTTGCCACGCTCTACTGGCGGAAGGCACCCATGCCGGGCATCGGCCATCCGACCATCGCGACCATCACCGTACCCCTAACGGCATTCGAGCAAATCCAGCGACTGCTGCCGGCAGCGATGACCGCGGCCCGGCTGACTCCGGAGTAGATGGCGTTGGTGGTTTACGCGCCCGCCCATAGTTGCCGATGCCATCGTTTGGCAACTGCACCGACGCTCCCGCCTTTGCACCACGACGGTGCGATTCGGAAATTCGTTACGGCGTTCGTCGCGCGCGATGGATAAACTTACTAAAGCGGGGCACGAACGGGTGTTTAGTTCTCCTATCTGGAGCCGTTCAGATGAACCCGCGGTGCAGTGCGCCCGGTTACACATCCATTATCGGTGAATCATGCGATGTCATCTCAACACTATCGTAATTGGATTTGCGGTCCTGCTTTCATCGCTCAGCCCCCTCACGGGATCGCACGGCGCAGCGCCCAACGCCCCTGACGAGCAACCGCTCGTCTTCCCCTACACGGTGACCGCCGGCGAGAAGCAGGGGCTCATGGACCGCTCTGGGAAGGTGATCCTCGCGCCCAGCTATCTCATTGGCCAATACTCCGAAGGGTTGTACGTCATCGAACTGGACGGAAAAGTCGGCTATATGAATGCCGCGGGTAAAGTGGTGATTGAGCCGCAGTACCGCGATGCTGTCCCGTTTCACGAAGGGCTGGCCCGCGTGTCGCTCGGTCTTGAGTACCATCACGCGTACATCGATAAATCCAACCAGATTATCATCCCCAACATGCGCACGAGCGCCGATTTTATTGATGGGCGGGTGCAGGTCTACGTGAATGACAAAGGGTACGGCTACATGGATCGCACGGGAAAGATGGTCATCGAGCCGAAGTGGGACCGCGCGGAAGCGTTTGCGCATGGGGTGGCTTGTGTGCGGGACAACAGCGGCAAGTGGGGCTACATCGACCGTGATGGCAAGATCGTCATCGCGCCGCAGTTCTCGAACGCCGCGGCTTTCAATGAATCGGGTTACGCCAGGATCGAGATCGACTCGATACCGCATCTGATCGACCGGACGGGAAAGGTTCATCCCGAATTCGACTACAGCGGAATGGATTTTCAGGACGGGTTGATCGCGGTGGACAGGCCCGACACCGGGCGCGCGTACCTGGACAATACCGGGAAAGTGGTGATCCCGCCGTTCCAAAGCGAGGGAATCTATGGCCAGCTCTCAGTGGATTTTCACGACGGCCGCGCCCCCATCCGGAAGGACAACAAAGTGGGTTTTATCGACCGAACCGGCAAGGTCGTGATCGAGCCGAAGTACACGGACGCTTTCGACTTCAGCGAAGGCAAGGCGATTGTCCGCATGGCGGAGTCGTATAGCGTCATCGACACCGATGGGAAGGTACTCGGCACGATGACGCCTACGCCGAATGTTCAGACATTTCGCCCCTTCAAAGGCGGATTGGCGGTTTTCCAGGTGGACACCTTGAAGGATGGGCCGCTCGGGCTGATGGATGGCACCGGCCGGATCGTGCTACCGCCCACCTGCTCCACGATTGTCCAGTTGGAGGGCGGAATCTCCTATGTCTATTCGCCGACCTTCACCGGATACCTGGACAAAGACATGAAAGTGATCTGGAAGAAATAGACCCAACCACGGCGTCGATACGATTGTCAACTACGAAACTTGAGGGTAGTCATGGCCAGAAATCATTCGCTGCTGCTTCAGGTGCTTGAGTCGCGATTAATGCTCTCCGCCTCACCCGCTTTCCTCCGGGCGATCGGCTCGGTCGTGGCGGATCAGGCCACGGCCGTTGTCGCACAGGCCGATGGAAATATGATTGTCGGGGGGAACTTCCGCAAAACCATCGCGCTGGGCACGCGACGCGCGCCGTTTTCATTGTCGAGCGCCGGGTCGACCGACGGCTTCGTGGCCAGCTACTCACCGGCCGGGCGGCTGAACTGGGCATTCTCAGTTGGCGGGGCGGGCGCGGATTCCGTATCGGGCCTGGCCGTTTTGCCCGATGGCACCTTCTGCGTTTCCGGCTCTTTTGAGGGATGGGCCGACTTCGCGCCGGGAGCCGCGGTGCAGCGATTCAAGAGCGCGGGGCGGGCCGATGCCTTCGTCGCGCGTTACTCGGCCACCGGCCAGTTCGCCTGGGCCGCTCCGCTGGGGGGTGCCGGCACCGATGTGGCGTCCGGCGTCGCATTCGATCCCGATGGCAATGTGCTTACCGTCGGTTCATTTATTGGGCACGCCGATTTCGATCCCGGCCGCGGGGTTTCATCGCTGGATGCGATCTCCAATCGCATTTTCGTCTCCAAGCTTTCAGCGGAGGGGCGCTTCATCTGGGCTCGCAGCCCGGGCGTAGAGTCCCACCTTGGCAATGATGAGGGCCGGGCCATCGGCGCAGATCGCGATGGCAATGTCATCGTCGCCGGCGCCACCACGACCGATCGGACGATGAAGGACTTCAAAGTCGATGAGCTCCACAACGCCATTGTCGCCAAGCTCTCGCCGGCGGGTTCCACGCTCTGGGAGCAGACATTCCTCGGCGGCGGCGATGACATCGCGACCGCCCTCGCGATCGATGGAAGCGGCAGCGCGTATGTCACTGGAATTCTCCGCGGCACTCTTAACGCGCGCCTCGATACCATTCTCCGATCCGAAGGGGGAACCGATTCCTTCGTGATGAAGCTGGCATCTGGTGGCCAGGTGGCATGGGCCGCCCAGTTCGGCGGCGCGGGCAACGAGCGCGGCCAATCCATCTCGCTTGATATTTATGGGCAGGTGCTCTGCGCGGGCTCATTCGCGCGGACGGCCGATTTCTGCCCGGGGCGTCGCCAGTTCACGCTTGCCAGCGCCGGCGATACCGATGCATATCTCACAAAGTTGAGCACGGACGGCAAATTCCTATCGGCGGAGCGGTTTGGCGGGCGCGGCGTTGATTCTGCCCTGGCCATCTTCGCGGCACCGACGCACACAATCCTCGCCGGCGTTTTCAGCCGCTCGGCGAGTTTCGATCCCGCCACCGCAATCATCAGCAGCGCCGGCGACACCGATGGATTCGTGGCCGAGTTGTTCGCCTGAGAGTGGGTGAAGGCACCGAGCGATGGCATATGCGGATGCGCCAACCGGGCACGGTTGCATGGGCCATATTTTGGCCCGCCTTCGACTGCCGACGCGAACTCCTGCATCGTAAGGGCATCAAGAAGAGCAGTTGTCGCCCTTCTTCCGCCGGCCGACCGCCACCTAATGCCAATGGCCGTCCCCGTCCTCTGACTTGGCCGCCCACCACGCCAGGCCCGCCGCGCCGGCGATTGCGGCAGCGCCCGCCAGGAGGGCATTGCGGTGCTTGGTGGCCCAGAGCTGGGGGCTGATCGTGTGGGCCTCGTTGTCGAACGGGCCGTGCGCGCCCTGATCGCCGGGGACGGGCTGCCAGAAGTTGTCGACGTGGTTGGGGTCGGCCGGCTGGGGGAGCATCGCACCCTCCCATGCGGCGTGGGCGAGGTATTTGTCGAGGAGCCCCGGGATGAACTTCTCGCCGACGATCGCCTCCACGGTCGGGTAGCCGAGGTAGAGCTGTCGCCGCTCGTTCTCCAGCACAAACAGGATCGCCTCAGCCGCCAGCTCGGGCTGGTAGATCGGGCCGGTCGGGCGGACTTTGTGGGGCATCTTGTTCTTCGTCCAGATGAACTGCGTCGTGTTGACGCCCGGCAGGTGAACCATCGATACGCGGACGTTTATTTTGTCGTGGATCAATTCCGATCGGACGGATTCGACGAACCCCTCGATCCCGTGCTTGCTGGCGCAGTAGGCGGACTGGAGCGGGATCGAGCGATAGGCCAGGGCCGAGCCGACCGAGATGATCACGCCGCGGTCGCGCGGGATCATGCGCTTGAGCGCGGACTGGGTGCCGTAGACCTGGCCGAGCAGCGTGACCTCGACGATGTGGCGGAACTCGTCCGGCGTCATGTTCATGAACGTCGAGTACATCGAGACCATCGCGTTATTGACCCACGAGTCGATCGGGCCGAGCTGCTCCTCGACCGCCTGCGCGGCGGCCTCGACCTGGTCGGGTTTGCTGACATCGGACGGCAGGACGAGGGCCTGCCCGCCGGCGGCCTCGACCTCGCGGGCGGCGGCGTTAAGGCCGTCAATGCCTCGCGCGAGCAGGCCAACCTTCGCGCCGCGCTCGCCGAGCATGCGGGCGACGCACCGGCCAACTCCGCCGGACGCCCCGGTGACAACGACGACTTGATCCTTCAACAGCTTGGGCATCGGGAAATCTCCTTGGGTAACCGCCCGGGGAGCGCAGCAATCGCCGCGCCCGGCAGGGCAGGTCGAAGTAAAGGCGCAGTAAAAGGCAAACAAAGACCGGGGACAGCGAGGTCTGGCTGGGCGAAGGTGCGTAGGGGCGCGGCGGTGGGGCGTTCCTGCAGGGGCACTTCTGGCGAGGCGTTTGCAGTATCGAAGAATATGAACATTGAATCCCCCGAAGCTGCAGGCTCGGCCGCCCATGCCAGCGCACGAGATACGACAGCCCGCCACTTTATTTTCTGTACAGGCGTTGAGAACAGTTAGGATCGGCGCATGAACAACTGTCAGAAGATTCTTGGTGATGGGGTGACACTGATGATGCCGATAATCTGTCGGGCTGCGCGACGGAGGTTGTGCGGCGATCACCAGGAGGCCAAGGATGGCATTCGTGTTTCGAGCTC
>JBBRTW010000050.1:0-23154 GCA_038244055.1 Tepidisphaerales bacterium
CGGGGGGCGAAAGGGGCGGCGGGGACAACGCGTTGGCGGCTGGGGGCTATTTTACGCGGGGGCAGAAGCAAACGACGACAGTTCGCCTTGAGGGATCACCCATCATGAAACCACACACGCACTCCGACATCATCTCCCGCCGCGAGTTCGTGCGGACAACTTCGGTTCTTGCGGCGAGCGCGCTGGCGGGGGGGATGGGCGTGAGGGCGTCGGCGGCGGATGGAGCCGCCGGCGCATCGGCCGCCGCGCCCGCACCGCCCGCGCCGCCCGCACCGCCCGTCGCGGCGGCGGCCTGGGCAAAAACAGCGCCGGGAGGGGTGGCAGCGCATTCGTTGCTTACGCCGGCGGATGATTTCACCGATGTCTCGCGGGGGTCGCCCAAGCCTTTCACGCTCGCGGGCGAGGCGCTGGTGAAGGCGCGGCTCGCTCCCGAGAGCTGGCGGCTGGAGATTGTGGCCGATCCGTTTATCAGCGAGATCGTGAAAGAACCCGCGAGCTTGGGCAGGCCGCTCACGCTGGCGGCCGGAAACGCATTGGACCTGCCGGCGCTGATGGAGCTGGGCAAGACGCAGGGCGTGCGCTACCTCAAGGCGATGCAGTGCCTGAACATCGCCGAGCCGCTGGGGCAGGGGCTGTGGGAGGGCGTGCCGCTGCGCGAGGTGCTGCGGCTGGCGGGGGCGATGCGAAACGCGCGGCGGATTTATTACTGGGGATTTCACAACAACGATCCCAAACAATTGTTCCAATCGTCGCTGAGCTACACGCAGGCGATGGAGACGCCGCCGGGGGAATTGCCGGCCTTTGTCGCATACCGGCTCAACGGCGCGCCAATCCCGCTGAAGCGCGGCGGGCCGGTGCGGATGATCGTCCCCTGGGCGCACGGGTTCAAATCCATCAAGTGGCTCCAGTGCATTTCGGTCACCAACGATTTCAAGGCGAACGACACCTACGCGAACCAGAACAACGACCCCGAATCGCACCTGAAGACGGCGGCCTACATCGATAAAGCGCCGGAGCAGTTCAAGGCGGGGGCGGCGGTTTCGATGAGCGGCTACGCGCTGTCGGGCTTGTCGGGGTTAAAGCGGGTTGAATACTGGCTGCATCGCGTAATGCCGGATGCGAAGCCGGTGACGCTGGATGATGAAACGTATCGCGCAGCGCGGTGGACGGCGTGCGATCTCGAAGCAGCGCCGGCCGACTGGGGCGGGATTCTGCCGGCGGGCGTTTCACCCAGGGATGTGCTTGGTTTCGATGCCAATACGGGCAAGCCGACGGCCTGGCCGCTGCGGTACAGCATGATCTCCTGGTCGGCCGGTCTGGGGCCGCTGCAGGCGGGGAAATATGAATTTCGCGCCCGCGCGGTGGATGCGAATGGATATGCGCAACCCGAGCCGCGCCCGCTGCCGAAAACGGGAAGAAACGGCGTGGAGGCGCATCGGTTTGAGGTGGTGTAGGGCTATCAGGAACGGGGCGCGAAACCGGGCGGCGACTTCACGCAACCGGCGAGCCTTGCGCGCGATTCCTTCGCAGGAGCGCGGCGGCCGCGATCGCAATCAGCCCCGTACACGTTGGCTCGGGGACACTGGTCACGCCCTGGCCGGCGAGTTCGAAGGCGAGTTGCATGTCGGCGGCGAATTGCGGGGAGGAACTGGGGATGGCCGAGCCGGGCATGGCCTGGCCGTAGTTGTTGGCAAGCTGGAGGAGGTCGTTCAGGCCGACGTCGCCGCTGTAGTCGAAATCGCCATCGTACCAGCCGGTGGTGGTCGGCAGGCCGTAGTGGTTGGCCAGGCGGAGGAGGTCGTTCAGGCCGACATCGCCGGAGAGGTCCGCATCGCCGGCGAGGGTCGTGCGAACAAGGATGGCGGTGCCATCAACGGTGGAGGTTGCGCTCTGGCCGAGGTTCCACGTTCCGCCGGTTGGGCCGAGGAGGTCGCTGGCTTCGACGTAGCCGATGGCCAGGCGTTTGCTCGAACCGATGCTGGCGGCGATTTCGTTGGAGCCGATTCCCTTGCCGAGCCAGTCGCCACCGTGGTAGGCCGACAGGATCGCGGCGCGGATGCCGGTGGGGCCGGCATCATTGATCGGGCTCGCGCCGGTGTAATCGACCACCATCGCATTAATGTGGAGGTTGAGGTGGCCGGCGGGACCGCTGATGGAGAGCGCGCCAGCCGTGAGGATGTTGAGCGTCGTGCCGGTGATCTCGGCGTTGCCGCCATCGTTGATCGTCAATGCCCGGAGAGACTGGGTGGAATTCGCCTGGAAGCGACCGCCCGAGTTGACCGTGACGCCGCCGGAATCGGCGGCCGAGCCATCGACATGGAGGATCGAGGAGGGCCCGATGACGATCTGATTGGCGGCGGCCAGGCGGATGCCGGTGGGAACGTTGACGGTGAGCGTGCCGGCCGTGCTTTGGAGCCACAGGGCATGAACATCGGTATCGGCGGAAACGGTGACGGTCTTGCCGGCGGGATCGGAGTTGGTGATGGAGGCGAAGGTCGTGGTGCCGGGGGATTGGCCGGTGTCCCAGTTTGCGGCGGTGCCGAAGGAAGTGGCGGCCAGCGGCGAAACGAAACTGGCGGGCGCGGGCGCAACCGCGCGGACGACAAGCTGGGTGGGGCTGGTGTAATCGAGTTGCAGGGCGACACCGGCGGGAAGCGTGGGCGGGGCGATGTAGTTGAAGCTGCCGGTGCGGCTGGCGTAGGTGGCGATGGTGAAGCTCTGGCCGACCGAGGGGACGAATCCGCCGACGAGATTAAGATTGAGGTTGCCGGCGAAGGTGGCCGCGCCGGAGATTGAAAGCAGGTCATTGCCGGCACCGGGCGTGATTCCGGCGATATCGATGGCGGCGGTGGCGGAGGAGGCCTGGGTGTAAGCGCCGAAGACCGTCGTCGTGGCGATCGAATTGGCGACAGCGCCGGGCGAGAGCGTGCCCGTGCCGGTGTTCTTGAGGGCGAAATTGATCGTTGAAGTGCCGAACGTGCCCACCGACAGCCGCCCGCCGGTCCAGTTGAAATTGGCGGTGCCCGCTCCGGCGGCGATGGAGTTAGCGATCAAAACGCCGCCGCCAAAGTTGAGCGTGCCAGTGGAGCCGGTGCCGTTGGCGAGTGTGGCGGTGTTGATATCCACCGCGTTGTCAGCGCGGTTGCTGATCGTGAAGGTGCCGACGGTGCTGCCTGAAGCGCCGACATTCCGGCCGCCGACGACGACATTGCCCAGGTAGGCCGTGAGCGCGGCGCTGCTGAGATCGAGCGAGCCGCTTTCGCCATTGCCGTTGGGGTTACCCGTGGAAATGTTGATGGCGGTGCGCCGGGTGGCCGAGCCAAGCGCTAGCGCCCCGCCGGCGGGAATGGTGACCGAGGCGCTGGCAGCGTCGAGGCCGATCGTGATCTGGTCGGCCTGAATGTTATTGGTGCGGCCCAGCGCTAACAGGTTGTTCCCACCGCCCGATGAGCCGACGATGATCGATAGCGCGTTGATGGTGTTAGCGCCGGCCAGCTTGAGCGTGCCGACGGATGACCCGCTCAAAGAGGTGCCGACCGACAATGTGTTGAGGCTGGCGGTCAGCGAGGTCAGGCCTGAGAAATCCGCATTACCGACGGCCGAGCTATCGGTGCCGCCGGTCAGTTTTCGGCTGACGTAAAGATTGGCGGTGTTGCCGGGAGTGGGATTGCCGATATCCACCGTGCCGGAGCCTCCGGCCACGAAAATGCCCACCGCGCCGCCGAACCCGCCGCCATCCTTCTGGCCAACAGTGACCGAGCCAAGATAGGCGGTAAGGGTTGCGCCGGAGAGATCCAGCGTGCCGGTGAAGTCGCTGTTGGTGCTGGTGTTGCCCACGCCGATCGACAGAGTCGTGCGCTGAGTGGACGAGCCGAGCGTAACCGATGCGCCGGCCGGGGCGGTGACCGAGCCATTGGCGTAATTCTGGCCGATGGCGAGCGATGGAGTCTGGATGTCGTTGGAGGTGCGGCCCAGTGCGAGGGTGCTGACGCCGGCCTCGGGCTTATCATCGTAAGCCGTGCTCCCTGAGCCGACGATGATCGATGTGGCGGATAGCGTGTTCGTGGCGGCGAGCTTGACGGCGCCGTTGGCCCAGCCGGTCAGGGCGGTGCCGATCGTGAAATTATTGAGGCTGGCGGTCAGGGTCGTCTGTCCGGAGAAATCGACATTGCCGGCCGCGCCGCTGTCGGTGCCCACGGCAGTCAGTTTTCGGCCGACGTTGAAATTGGCGGTGTTGCCGGCCGCGCCGATGTTGATCGCGCCGGCATTGCCACCGATGAAAATGCCGGTGGATGTGCCGAAGCCGCCGCCATCGCGCTGGCCGACGGTGACATTGCCCAGGAACGCGGTGAGGGAAGCGCCCGTGAGATCGAGGCGGCCAATATACGGATCGTTGTCGGTCACGCTTCCGGTGCCGAGAATGACATCCGTGCGCTGGCCGGATGTGCCCAGTGAAAGGGACCCGCCGGCGGCGATCACGACCGATCCGTTGGCGAGGTTCTGGCCAACGGTCAACGACAGGGCCGTGATCGTGTTGGCGGTGCGGCCGAGGGTGACGACATTGGTGCCCTGCCCGCCGGAGCCTACAAGGATGGTATTGGCGGAGAGGGTGTTGCTGGCGGCGAGTTTGAGCGTGCCGGTTGCGGTGCCGACCGGGGCGGTGCCGACGATCAACTGGTTAATGCTGGCGGTGAGCGTGGAGAGGCCGGAAAAATCAACCGTGCCGACCGCGCCGCTGTCGCTGTTGCCCGTGAGCTTCTGGCCGATGATGAAATTGGCCGAGTTGCCGGCCGCGCCGATGTCGACCGTTCCGCCGATGCCCGCATTGAAGATACCGACCGCATCGCCAAACCCGCCGCCCGCCTTCTGCCCGACAATCACGGTGGAGAGAAAGCCATTGAACGTTCCGCCAGTCAGGTCCAGCTTGCTGGTGTAGTCGTTGTTTTGATCGATGGTCTCAAACCCAATCTGCACGAGGGTCCGGGAGGTGGAAATGCCCAGGGCAAGATTGCCGCCGGCGCTGA
The DNA here is from genome assembly GCA_038244055.1 of Tepidisphaerales bacterium. Classification (GTDB taxonomy): domain Bacteria; phylum Planctomycetota; class Phycisphaerae; order Tepidisphaerales; family Tepidisphaeraceae; genus DASPKW01. Next base: position 5,025 of record JBBRTW010000050.1, read on the forward strand.
TGTCGACGATTCCGGTGGAGTTGTCCTTGCCGAGGTCCAATTCGCCGACCTGGAGGTTGTTGATGGCGCGAAGATGCAACGTGCCCGTGCTATCGCCGGCATTGGTCGATGAGCCGACGTAGACGTGAGCCGCGGAAATGGTGTTGGAAGGGGCCAGTGTGAGCGTGCCATTGGCCGTGCCGGAGGAGGAGGTGGATACGCCGATGTTGAAATCCTGAATCGCCGTGGCGGACATGGAAGTCAGCCCGGACCAGGTCACGATGGATTTTCCCGAACCGGATGATGCCGATCCAACATTGACAAACGAGGTCGAGCCCGTGATCGCGAGGATGCCGTTGCGAAGGGTGGTGGTCGTGCTGGCCGACTGGTCATCGTTGAAATGGAGATTGCCGTTGACGGTCAGAGTGTGAGTACCCAGATCGAGCGTGTGATATTTTCCGGCGGTGTTGTTGAACGCCAGGCCGCCAATCGTGCGGTTGGCGTTGACGATGCTGGTGATATCGCCGACGAACGTGGTCGAGCCGGTGTCGGTGAAGGAGGCGGTGTCGGTGGTGCTTGGGCCTGTCCCATTAGGGGACCAACTGGTCGTGGTTGACCAGCTCGTGCCGCCGGTGCCGGTCCAACTCACGGCCGCGCGGGCTGACGCGGCCGGAAACGCCGCGATGACCCCCGCCATCGCCAGCAACACCGCTCGCCGCCAACCATAAAGATAAGACCGACGCTTTGCGCCCTGGGCACCCATCTTAATCCCTCTCCCGCGGTCGGGAATAATCAAATCATCGTGGCCCCGGATCGGCGGAGCAACGCCCGCCGTCTCGCTTGCTGTGGCGGCATTAATTATCGGGAACATGCAAGAGACCGCAATGGTTGTGATGCGCGTTTCGTTTCCTCCCTATGGCGGATTCCCGCAAATATGGCAGACTATCGCCCACCTTTCTCCCGAGGAGCACATTCCATGACCCATCGTCTCCATCTCATCATCGCCGCGATTCTGCTGCTGCTGGGCTCGCCTTTTAGCGCACCCGTTTCACTGGCGGCCGCGCCCGCTGCGCCGGCCGGGACGCCGGCGACACCGGTTGCGCCGGAGGCGAAGCTCATTTCCAAATCGCCCGATGCGGCCGACTACCAGATCACCATCGATTACACCGATGCGCCCGATCTTAAGGAGTGGGTGGAGAAGAAGCTCCAGCCGGCGCTGGATAAATGGTATCCGCTGATCGTCAAGGATCTGCCGAGCGAAGGGTACACCGCGCCGGCGAAGTTCTCGATTTTCCTGACCAAGGACTACAAGGGCGTGGCGGCGACGATGGGCACGCGGGTGGTCTGCAATATCGAATGGTTCCGCAAGGAGCTCGATCGCGAGGCGGTGGGAGCGGTGGTACACGAGCTGGTGCATGTGGTGCAGCAGTATCGGCGCGTGCGCGGGGGAGCGGAGAATCCGGGTTGGCTGGTGGAGGGTGTGGCCGACTATATCCGCTGGTTCAAGTTCGAGCCCAAGCCGACGGGCACGCGCCCGCGCAATCCGGATACGGCCAAGTACACCGACAGCTACCGTACGACGGCGGGGTTCTTGAATTTCGTCATGGAAAAGCACGACAAGGAGATCGTCCCCAAGCTCAGCGCGGCCATGCGCCAGGGGAAGTACAGCGCGGACTTGTGGAAGCAGCACACGGGCAAGACGGTTGAGGAACTGTGGGCGGAGTATGTAGCCACGCTCAAGCAGAAGAACGCGGCTTGATGCGCTGGCCGCGGACTCGACATCGGAATGTCGAGGTACATCATCTCACAGACTGACGGCATTCTCCGCTTGAGTCTCAGCCCCACAATCTTCGCCCGCCTCCATCACCTCACCCGATCTCTCCCCCCGCCTCCACTCCAGAAACCGCCCCACGATCTCATCGAAATGCACCGCCGACTGCAGGCCGCGCATTTCCTCGCGCATTTGCTGGCAGGGGTGCATGGTTTTGGCCCACCAACTGATGCGCTTGCGGAATTCCTGGATCGAATAACGCTCGCGGCGGTAGTGCAGCATGAGATGGAAATGCTTGCGCATCAGGGCGCATTTTTCTTCGAGGGAATATTCGGGCGGGACCTGGCCGGTGGTCAGATAGCCCCAGATATCGCGGAAGATCCAGGGGCGGGCCAGTGCGCCGCGGCCGATCATGATGCCGGCGCAGCCGGTGGTTTCGAACATCCGAACAGCATCCGCGGGCGTTCGGATATCGCCGTTGCCGATGATGGGGATGGATTTGACGGCCGACACCACTTCGGCGATTGCTTCGAGCCGCGCCTGGCCGGAGAATTTCATGGCGGTCGTCCGGCCATGGACCGTGATCATCTCCACCCCCGCCTCCTCGAGCCTGCGGGCCAGCACCGGGGCGATGATGCACGAATCATCCCAGCCCAAACGGAGCTTGGCGGTCAGGGGGACGCGCGTAACGGCTTTGCGGACTTTATCGACGATGCGGATCGTATTATCCGGGTCGCAGAGGAGCTTGGAGCCGCCATCTTTCTTGAGAATCTTATCGACCGGGCAGCCCATGTTGATATCGATGACATCGGCCCCGCGATCCTGGGCCCAGCGCGCGGCATCGCAGAGTTTGTCGGCATCGCCGCCGTAAAGCTGCATGGCCAGGGGGGTGTCTTCATCGGTGGTCGAGGCGATGCGGAGGGTCTTGGGCGTTTCGTGGGCGATGGCGTTGGGGTCCAGCAGATCGGTGCAGGCCATGCCCACGCCGCCGCAGGAGCGGGCGATGAGGCGAAATGCGAGGTCGCAATAGCCGGCGATGGGCGCGAGCAATAGGGGCGTGGCGAGCTCAAGTGGGCCGATGCGGAGGGGCATTCCATCGATTGTACCTCCACTGGCCGACTAACCAACTTTCCCATCGCGGGTCTGTAGTTTGTTGGTATTATCTTCTCATTCACCTGGAGGTTTCATGACCATGCTGCGCAAGTTGGTATTGGTTGGAGCGGCCGCGATGCCGCTGGCCCTGGTCGGATGCAATCATCACCATCACGAAGGCGGCGCATTTAGCGAGCAAGTGGTTATTACCGAGGCTCCGCCCGTCGAGCGCATCGAGGTGATCGGTAAAGCCCCGAGCCGCGATCATGTCTGGGCCAGGGGCTATTACATCCGCCGCGGCACCAGTTGGGACTGGCAACCCGGCCACTGGGAGCGCCGGCCGCACGAGAAGGCCGAATGGGAACACGGCCACTGGGAACACCATGGCAGCGGATACGTCTTCGTCGAAGGCCGCTGGCGCTAGTCGATGGGCGGGTGCGGGGGTGGACGAACGTGCCTGCCCTGTTTAGGATTTGCGTCACCGACGGGCCGATGCCTGCGGCCGGAGTTTTTTGACTTTCTTTAGGAGTCCAGCGATGGGACGTCGATTGGCAGGTTTGAGCGCGGCGGTGTTGGCTTCGGCCGGTTTTGTTTCGATGGTATCCATGGCCCCGTCGGCGCGGGCGGCCGATGCCAAGGGCGTCGAGTTTTTCGAGGCGAAGATTCGGCCGATCCTGGCCCAGTCCTGCGTCCGGTGTCACGGAGAGGAAAAACAAAAGGGCGGCCTGCGCCTCGACACCCGCGAGAACCTCCTCAAGGGCGGCAAGGAAGAAGAAAAAGTCACCAAGGTCATCGAACCCGGCGACCCCGCCAAGTCGCTGATCATCGAGGCCGTCGAATACAAGAACGAAGACCTCTCCATGCCGCCCCCCAAGAAAAAGGTGAGCCAGAAGCTGGCGGATGACAAGATCGCCCTCTTGAAGGAATGGGTGAAGATGGGCGCGCCGTATGGGGATAAGCCGGTTGAGGCGGTTAAGGAGTGATCGCGGGCTGGTTGGATTAAAGACAATGAGACGATGAGACAATGAGAAAAGGCAAGAGCCTTCCCCTCTCATTGTCTCATCTTCTCATTGTCTCATTGTCTTTTTCTCCACCTCGCAAGGCTGCCCCATGCCCATGCCGCGCCCGACGACAATACAGGCCGACATTCAGCAGGGTGATTGTCTCGACATCCTCGCGGAGGTCGCGGATGACACCTTCGATCTGATCTTCACCTCGCCGCCATACGCCGACCGCCGCGCCAAGACCTATGGCGGCGTCAAGCCGGAGAAATACGTCGAATGGTTCGCGCCGCGCGCCAAGGAATTCCTGCGCGTGCTCAAGCCGACGGGGACGTTTGTCTTGAACATCAAGGAGAAGGTGGAGGCCGGCCAGCGGCATACTTATGTGATGGAACTCATTCTCGAACTGCGCCGCCAGGGGTGGCTCTGGACCGAGGAATTCATCTGGCATAAGAAGAACTGCCACCCCGGCAAATGGCCCAACCGCTTCCGCGATGCGTGGGAGCGCTGCCTGCAATTCAACAAGACCAAGACCTTCAAGATGAACCAGGATGCGGTGCGGGTTCCGATGGGGGACTGGGCCAAGGCGCGCCTGAAGAAACTGGGGAAGAACGATGTGGTGCGGTACGCTTCACAGGTGAAATCCGGATTCGGCAAGAACGTCGCCAACTGGGTGGGGCGGACGCTGGCGTATCCTTCGAATGTTCTGCACATGCCGACGGAATGCGGCAATAAAAATCACAGCGCGACTTTTCCAAAGGCGCTGCCGGAGTGGTTCATCAAGCTGTTCACGGATCAAGGCGATTATGTGCTCGACCCCTTTGTGGGCAGCGGGACGACTTCAATCGTCGCCAAAGGGCTGGCGAGGAATTCTCTCGGGATCGATATCCTCGCGGAATACTGCAAGGAGTCGCGGGAAGGGCTCAAGCAGAGCAAGGCCGCAAAAGTAGCTCGACATTCCGATGTCGAGTCGGCCGGTCTATTCGAGTCGGCATAGGCGGCACCAATAAAAATTGAACCGTGAAACGCGGCTCCGCCCTTTTTCACGCCAATTCAATCAATGCAGTAGAAGGAGCAGAAATCACGGACCCGCTTTCGCCTCGCGTTGAGCGGCTTCGTAATTCCTGCGAAACTCGATCGTCCATTCTTTCATATATTCGAGGCGATCGTACTTCTTGGAAAAATCGGGGGCGGTGCGCCAATTCAATTCGCGCGGGGATTTTTCGCCGCCGTCTTTGGGGGAGAGTTGCACTGTCGGCAAAGCCTGTAGCGCGGCCATCGCCCCGGGGAGTTTTGCGGGGCCGCCGTGATCGTTGATGGTTTGCCAGGCGTCCTTGAGTTCATCGCCGGCGTCCATGCACATGGCGCGAACCAGGTCGCGCTGGATGCCGAAATGCGAGCCGGTCCAGCGCGGGTAGTAGATGAAATTCTTCGCCAGCTCGTAGGGATCGATACCGGGGTCGGCGAGGTTGTCGGCCGCGTGCTTCACATGTTCGAGATGGCGCTGCTGTAAAACGGGATTGGTGGATGGATAAAAATCGCGGCGGACCGGCACCCGGCGGAGTGCGAATTTCTCCGGCCCGCCGGGCTCGCCCGGGCGGTAGCACCAGAGTTGCTGGCCTTCTTCTGAAAGGACGAACTCGATGAAGCGCACGGCGATCTGGCGGCGCTCTTTGCGGAGGGCGGGCGTATCCGCGCCGCCGCCCGCGCCGCGCATGAGGCTGACTGGATCGCAGGAGACACTGGAGCCGCCGAGGGGGGTGATGTAGACCATCCGCGCTTTGCCGGCCGGATCGCTGGAGGTTTCGGCCTGGAACCGGCCGTAGAAATCGATGCACATGCCCACGGCCGCATCGCCGGCGGAGACATCGATGGGCACCTTGGAGGCCGAATCGGTGAAGTAGCGGGCATTGGCCCCGATGAGCTGGACCAGCTTGATGCCCTCCAGCCAGCCGCGCTCGATGGCCTGCTGATAGGCGGGCGGGACCTCGGGCGGGAGGTCCCAGGGTTTGTAGGCGGCCCCGCGCTGCTTCTTGAGATCGCCGATGGATTTCTCGAAGGCGGCGATCTTCGCATCATCGAAACCGGCGGCGAGGACCGTATCGTGAATCTTCTGATGAATCATCATCTCGAAGGCTTTGGAGGCGGTGCCGGATTTGGTGGGATCGACCATGCCGAGGCTCTTGAAGTAGATCGGGTCCGCCAGATCGTCCCACAGCGCCGGCGGCCGCCCGATCCTCAAATCCGCCAATCGATCCGAGTTGTAGCAAATCCCAAACGTGCTCACCGCATTGCCGAAGACCGTGGGGGTCCGCCAGATTTCGCCGGAGACTTTTTCGGGAATGAGGAGGGAGTCCTGAGTTGAGGGCGGAGAGTCCTGAGTGCTGAGTCGTGAGTGCTGAGTGGTTGCAGTGGGGTTAAGGGTGAAGAGGCCCTTGGGCTCCTGGCCGGGTTTCCAGGGGGGAACGGTCAGGCCCTGCGAGAATGCGTAGGAGTGGTCGAATTCGCCGCCGCCGAAGAAGAGGTCGATGCGGGAGGAGAAGGCCTCGGGGTCATCGATGGAGCGGGCTTCGTTGTAGAGGACGAGTTGATCGGGATCGGTGGGCGGTCGCGTGGCGACCAAGGCCTCGCTGCCATTTTCGGGCCAGGGTTTGGAGTGGGTGCGTTCCCACCAGCCGCGGACGGCGGCGGCGTGTTCACCGGTGAGGTAGCGCGAGGTTTCGGTGGTGCCGCCGGGGACGCGCCAGTCGATCTTGACGGCGCGGCCGAAGTTTTTCTGATGCCACTTGGAGAAGCCGCGCTCGAACTCGTAGCGGATGGCTTCGTTATGGACAGTCACAACGACCAGAACCGTATCGCCTTCTTTCCAGCCTGTCGCCCCGCCCTCGCGGCGCAGGAGGAAAGGAAGGGCGATGAGCGCGAGGAGGAGGAAGATGATGGTGGCGGGCTTCCACATAAGCAAAACCAATTTAGCCACAGATGAGCACAGATATTCACAGATGATTCAAAATGCCGACTCAAACAACTGCGATGATCCACGGGAAAGGGTCGGGAGCCGGGGATTGATTGTTGGCAAACTGGCATTTCTCGCGGCCGGCTCCCGACCCTGAACGCCACGGTCTTGGTTGATACTCAATTCATCTGTGTTCATCTGTGCGCATCCGTGGCTGAGTTCTCTTCGTGCTCTTCGTGTTATTCGTGGTTATCCAATACGACGACATCGCGCGGGTCGATGAAGACCTGGGTTTCCTGGCGCGCTTCATCGCGAGCGACGATCTTTGGATTCAGTTCGAAGGCTTTGACTGTTGTCGACTGCCCATTCCTCTCGAACGTCAGTTGATGCTGGGCCATCTCGCCGAGGTAGACCGTATCATGCACGACCGCCTGAAACGAATTGGGAATGCCCGGTTCGCCGCCGACCCAGACGTGGAAGGATTCGGGGCGGATGGAGAGGGTGACCTTGCGGCCTTCGGGCAGGCCGGCGGGGGCGCTGCTGGTGATGATCCGGCCAATCGCGGTATCGATCCCGGCCAGGCGGATTTCCTCGGGCTGGTTGGCCATGGGCGGGACATCGGTTGAGCCGAGGAAGGTCCCTTCGATGAAATTGGTCTCGCCCATGAACTGGGCGACGAACTTGTTGGCGGGGCGCTGATAGAGGTCCTGCGGGCGGCCGATTTGCTCGATTCGGCCGCCATTCAAAACGGCCATGCGGTCGGCGATGGAGAGGGCTTCCTTCTGATCGTGGGTGACGTAGATCGCGGTCAGGCCGGCCGAGCGGCAAATTCGGCGGATTTCCGAGCGCATCTCCAGGCGCAGCTTGGCATCGAGATTGGAGAGCGGCTCGTCCAGGAGAAGGCAATCGGGGCGCACGACCAGGGCGCGGGCCAGGGCCACGCGCTGCTGCTGGCCGCCGGAAAGCTCGTTGGGTTTGCGCTTGCCGTATTCTTCCATGCGCACGAGTTTGAGCGCCTCGGCGACGCGGGCGGTTTGCTCGGCTTTGTCGGCCGAGCGGATTTCCAGGCCGAAGCGGATGTTCTCCTCGACCGTCATGTGCGGCCAGAGGGCGTAGGATTGGAAGCACATGACGGCGTTGCGCTTCTCGGTGCCGAGGTCGGTGACATCGCGATCGTTGAAGAGTATCCGGCCGGTCGAGGGGGCGAGCAGGCCGGCGATGATGCGGAGGAGCGTCGACTTGCCGCAGCCGGAAGGGCCCAGGAGAAAGAAGACCTCGCCGGCAAGAATATTTAGATTGACGTCGGCCAGCGCCTGGGTTGGCCCGAAGGATTTGGAAATGTTCTCGATGGTGACGGATGTCATTGCGAGAGGATTGTATCGACTGGCCGCGCCATGTCGCGGGGAGGGCGCGGCGCTTTAATCCAATCTGGATCATGCAGAAGAGGCTTGGTCACTATTTGGTGTGTCTCTCGCCGACCAGGCACGACGCCCCCATACACCCCACCACATCAATCACCATCGCCCCCACCCGAAACCCCGCCCCCGCCGCCGCAAGATAATACGGATCGATCCCCCTCCCCCCGCTCACCAGGTGCGACCGCGCCGCTTCCCCAAGCTCCGAAAGCGACTCATCCACAGGCTCCTGCTCCATCCCCGCCGATTCTACCCCCGCAGCCATGAACATTCCGCCCTCTTTGCGGTAGTGATGGTGCAACCCATGAGAATTCCACTCCCATTCATCCTATTCCTCGCCGCATTCGCGATATTCGGTAACGGTCCGGTATCGGCCGGCACCCTCGTCCTCCGCGACGGGACCACACTCTCGGGCGAACTCAGGCTGGCCGAGGGCAAAGTCCTTCTTCTGCCCAAAGGTCAGGCGCCCAAAGAGTTTCCGCTGGATCAGGTAACCCGTGTCACCTTCGCCGCCGATCCCGCCAATCCGGCCGCTGAGACGACCATCAAACTCCCCACCGAGCGCGTCAAATCCACCGATAAGGATAAGGACCACCAGGTCCGCCGCATCCTCGCCGAGTATTTCGAGGATGTCGATTTCAAGAAGCGCCTGGCCGCCCGCTACGAATCCTCCAGCTACATCGGCTGGGGCTCCTCCGAGCGCCCCGACCCGGCCGTGCCCTCCTTCTGCGCCGTCCGCTACTCCGCACGCATCGTCCCCGATCGCACTGAAGACTACACCTTCATCATGGAAGCCCACGGCCAGATGCGCCTCTGGGTTGCCGACAAATTGATGATCGATAACTGGACCGCCACCGCCCATCATCTGGCGACCGATCCCATCAAGATGACCGCCGGCCAGCCCGTTGACCTCCGCTGGGAAGTCGTCAGCGGCCGCTACGGCTTTTCCTCTCACCTCCTCTGGCGCAGTCCATCCGTCACCAATCCCTGGATCAAGGCCGAAGCGTTCCTGCCACCGACCGGAGCCAGCGAAGGCCCGACGGCAACGCTCCTCTCCCCCGAGGATGGCCTCTATTTCCGCGCCCCCTCCGAGATCGTGGTCGAAGCCGAAGCATCGGTCAAACAGGGTAAGATCGCCAAGCTCGAACTGGTGATGGATAAGACCATCGTCGGCGAGTTCGCCAAGCCTCCCTACAAATTCGCCTGGAAAAACGCCCCCGCCGGCTACCACAAGATCGCCGTCAAGGCCACCGATGACCAGGGAATCTCCAGCACCAGCCCCGCCATCAGCATCGCCATCTCCGGATCGGGCAAAGATCAATCCCTCCCCGCCCCCTGGGGCGAGCAGACCATCTTCGAAAAGAAGCACGAGAAGCATCCCGTCGGCCTGAGCACGTACGTCGATGGCGTCTTCACGCTCACCAAGGCCGGCGGGCAGATTCCCGACAACGATGATGAATGCCATTTCATCCACCAGCCCGTCAAAGGCGATTTCACGCTCATCGCCCGCCTCTCTTCATTGACCCCGCCCGATGCCTTCGCCGGTCCGCTGGCCGGCATCATCATGAAAGAGCGCTTATCGGGTGAGGGGCGCTTCGCTTCCATTCTCGTCGGCGCGCAGTCGGTCGTCTTCTCGCGCAAGGTCGATTCCTGGGGCAAGGCTTCAAATAACGAGCGCCTCCAACCTCCGCCCCCCGGCGCCAAATCCATCGACGGCGGCTACCTCAAGCTCCAGCGCCACGAAAACCGCATCCGCGCCTTCACATCCCATGACGGTAACGACTGGGAAATCCTCGCCAACGACCGCATCGAACTGCCCGAGCAGCTCTTCGTCGGCCTGTGCGCCCAGAGCCGCAGCCTCGAAACTCCCGCCGTCGCGACCTTCGATCGCGTCTCCCTCGTGCAGGGCGCCCCCGAGATGGCCTCAACCGCCAAAGGCATCCTCTTCCGCACCGGCACCTTCCTTGCCTGCGACGTCTCTTCCGTCAAGGAAAACCTCGTCTACTACAGCCGCGTCGGCGAGAAACAGACCGTCCCCATCGCCGATGTCGCCCGCCTCATCTACCGCCCCATCACCGCCGAGCTCGCCGGCAACGTTCCCTCCGGCCAGACCGGCATCATGCTCGCCTCCGGCGATTTCGCCGAAGGCGAAGTCAAGGAAATCAACTACCGCGTCGTCATCTCCAACCTCGTCTTCGGCCCGCGCACTTTCAATCTCAAGGGCACCGAAGTCCTCGCCATCTTCCTCAAGCAGCCCGAGCCTGCCAAAACCCGCTACACCCTCACCACCGCCGACGGCTCCACCTACCGCTCGGCCACCCTCAAGATCGAAAAGGAAACCGTCGGCCTCGAGGACGCCACCTTCGGCGCACTCTCCCTCCAAATGCCCGACCTCGCCGAAATCCGCATCCAATAAAACGATGCGGTGACACGGGCGTCTCGCCCGTGCGAAAATTTCTCCCTCCGAAAATGATCCGGTCCCCTCTCCTCCCCTCTTCTTCGCGCCTCCCTTCACCCACTCCCGAACTTCGCGTTTAATTTCCCCCCGTCCCCCGTAATATATCCCCCATGCCCTCCTCCCTCCTCGATTCCCCCGACCCCGCCATCTACGACCTCCGCACCGCCGGCCCCGGCCCCGCAGGCGCGCTCCCTCTCACCGAAGACATGCTCCGCAACTGGTCCTCCGGCGATCTTTTCGGCCTCACCCAGGACGCCGGCATGGGCTGGGACCCCACGCTGCTGGCCCGCAAGGAATTTCTCATCCTCTCCACCTCCGGCGGAATCCGCGCTGATGATGGAACCCCCATCGCCCTCGGCTATCACACCGGCCACTGGGAAGTCGGCCTCCTCATGCAGGCCGCCGCCCGCCGCTTCAAATCGCTCGGCTATGTCCCCTTCGCCGGCTTCGTCACCGACCCCTGCGACGGCCGAACCCAGGGGACCGTTGGCATGTTCGACAGCCTCGCCTACCGCAACGATGCGGCCATCGTCCTCCGCCGGCTCATCCGCTCGCTCCCCACCCGCCGCGGCGTCATGGGCGTCGCCACCTGCGACAAGGGCCTGCCCGCCATGATGATGGCATTGGCCGGCATTCGCGATCTGCCGACCATCCTCGTCCCCGGCGGCGTCACCCTTCCACCCATCGATGGTGAAGATGCCGGGAAATCCCAGACCATCGGCGTGCGCTTCGCCCATGGCAAAATCACACTCGCCGAGGCCGCCGAGATCGGCTGCCGCGCCTGCGGCTCGCCCGGTGGCGGCTGCCAGTTTCTCGGCACCGCCGCCACCAGCCAGGTCGTCGCCGAAGCGCTCGGCCTTTCCCTGCCCCATTCCGCGCTCGCCCCGTCAGGCCAACCCGTTTGGCTCGATATGGCCGCCCGCTCCGCCTCAGCGCTGGTTGCGATGGAAGCGAACCTCATCAAAACCCGCGACATCCTCACCCCCGCCGCCATCCGCAACGCCATGACCGTTCACGCCGCTTTCGGCGGATCGACCAATCTCATCCTTCACGTCCCCGCCATCGCTCACGCCGCCGGCCTGCCCCGCCCCACCTGCGACGACTGGGCCGCCATCAACAAAAAAGTCCCCCGCCTCGTCGATGCCCTCCCCAATGGCCCGGTCGGCCACCCCACCGTACAGGTCTTCCTCGCCGGCGGCGTCCCCGAAGTCATGCTCCACCTCCGCGAGCTCGGCCTGCTCGACCTCTCCGCCCTCACCGTCTCCGGCCAAACCCTCGGCCAGGTTCTGGCCTGGTGGGAATTCTCCGAGCGCCGCGCCCGATTCCGTGAACTACTCCAATCGCACGATAAGATCGACCCCGATCACGTCATCATGTCCCCCGCCGCCGCCCGGGAGCGCGGCCTGACTTCGACCGTCGCCTTCCCCAAAGGCAATCTCGCCCCCGAGGGCTCGGTTATCAAAGCCACCAGCATCGACCCCTCGGTGGTCGATCCCGATGGCATCTACCGCAAAACCGGCCCGGCCCGCCTCTTCACCCAGGAGCGCGCCGCCATCGCCGCCATCAAGCAGGATCGCATCAAGGCCGGCGACATCATCGTCCTCATGGCCCGCGGCCCCATGGGCTCGGGCATGGAAGAAACCTACCAGCTCACCAGCGCCTTAAAACATCTCGACTGGGGCAAGGACGTCGCCCTGGTCACCGATGCCAGATTCTCCGGCGTCTCCACCGGCGCTTGCATCGGCCACGTCGGCCCCGAAGCCTTGGCCGGCGGCCCCATCGGCAAGATCCGCGATGGCGACTGGATTCGCATCATCGTCAACCGCAACACCCTCGAAGGCTCGATCGACCTCGTCGGCGCGGCCGCGACCCTGCCGATGGATCAATCCCCCGAACTCGGCGCTCGCATCCTCGCCGCGCGCGACTCCAACCCAAACCTCTCCGCCGACCCCGACCTCCCCGATGACACCCGCCTCTGGGCCGCCCTGCAATCTGCCAGCGGCGGCACCTGGGGCGGTTGTGTCTATGATGTCGATTCGATTATTCAAAAGCTAAAAGTACGATAAATGATGGAACGAAGTAAGGGTCATTCTGAGGGAGCTTCAGGCGACCGAAGAATCTTGCCCATCCGTATTGGCCCATTCGCATCGACAACATGGCCCGGACGCAAAGGCCAGATCCTTCGGTCGTCTATACTCCCTCAGGATGACACCTAAACTATCAACTAACAACTAACAACTCCCAACTATCAACTAGCAACTAGCAACTACCAAACCATGCCCCTCGCCCACATCGCCCTCGGCGCTAATCTCGGCGACCGCCAGGCCAACATCCTCGCCGCCCTCCGCGCCCTCGAGCATGCCCCCGGCATCAACGTCGCCAAGGTCTCCACGCTCATGGAAAACCCCGCCGTCGGCGGCCCGGCCGATTCCCCGCCGTTCCTCAACGCCGCCGCCGAGCTCGTCACTTCCCTCTCCCCCGAAGACCTCCTCCTGGCCATGCTCGAAATCGAACGCTCCCTCGGCCGCCACCGCGCCGAGAAATGGGGCCCCCGCACCATCGACCTCGACCTGCTCCTCTACGAAGACCGCATCCTCCACGCCGACCACCTCACCATCCCCCACCCCAGAATGCACCAGCGCGCGTTTGTATTGATGCCCCTCGCCCAGATCGCGCCGGAGTTTATTCATCCCGTTTTGAAAAAGACCATTGCCCAGCTTGCGGACGAGTTAAAGAACACATGATAGACTTTGCGCGAGGGCGTTAATGGCATCATCGCATGGTGTTCATATGAAACCGAACCGGCACCGAATCCGTTGGCTCATAGCCCTTATCATATTGGCATCCATTGCCGTGTGTATGCCGACGATTGTATATACAATCAGTCCACCCGACATGGCCAATTTTCCGGGAGGGATGAATAAATCCGAGGTCGAGAGGCGGACATCTCGTTTTTCATCCTCAGTAGTGCCAAACGCCTCCATTGCAGTTTGGCTGCGTCCCATCCCATCTGCGCAGGAATTCTACACCGTGAAATACACCGCGCCGTTTCAAACGTATTCATTCCATATCGTTTACGACCGCGCCGACCGCGTTTGGACGGCTATACCCACCTATGAGTGACCCTTTCGGCCAATCAGCCGATGATCTCAACAGAGCAAATTGAAGTCTCTTCCGAATTCTTCGTGCCTTCGTGCCTTCGTGGTTCAATCTCTTCGCCTACGAACTATGACTCACGAACTGCTCGTACAAATGCGCATACTTCCCCTCCCGCCCCATCAATTCCCGATGCGTCCCCCGCTCGATGATCTTTCCCTGCTCGATCACCAAGATTGTATCCGCCCGTAAAATCGTGCTCAAACGATGCGCCACGATGAACGTCGTCCGCCCTTCCAGCAGTTTCTCCAGCGATTGCTGCACGATCATCTCCGTCGCCGTATCCACCGCGCTGGTCGCTTCATCGAGCATGAAAATCCGCGGGTCCGCCAGAAACGCCCGCGTGAAGCAGATGAGCTGCCTCTGCCCCAGCGACATGCTCCCCCCGCGCTCGCCCACTTCGGTGTTGAAACCATCCGTCAGGCTCATCACCGCATCGTAAGACCCGATCTGCCGCGCGGCCGCGATCACCTCCTCATCCGTGGCGCTCTCCCGCCCATAGCGGATGTTCTCCATCACCGTCCCGCTGAACAGATAATTCACCTGCAAAACCAGCCCCGTCTGCTTGTTCAGCGATTCCCCCTTCACCAGCCGAATATCGTGCCCATCCACCGTGATCTTCCCGGCCTGCGGCTGATAGAACCGCGCGATCAGCGAAATGATCGACGATTTCCCGCTCCCCGTCGCTCCCACCAGCGCCACCATTTCCCCAGGCCGGGCTTCGAAATCGATGTCGTGCAGCACCGGCCGCTCGGGGTTGTATCCGAACGTCACATGCTCGAAGCGCACCCGCCCATCGATGCGCGGCAGCGGCTGCGCGCCTTCCACATCCTGCATCTCCGGCGCGGAATCCAGCAGCGCGAAAACCCGCTCCGCCCCCGCCATCGCCATCATCAACTGATTCGAAAAATTCCCGAAATTCAAAATCGGGTTCATGAACCAGTCCCAATATAGATACGCCGCCACCACCGCCCCGATCCCGGCCGATGCGCTGCTGCCGATCTGGCCCTTGGTCAGCAGGTAGCCGCCGTAGGCGATGATGATGACCCGCCCGAAGAACCGGATCACCTCCAGCAGCGGCTGGTAAAGCCCGTTCACCCGCGCGTTGGCCATGTTGTTCTCGGTATTGGCCGCCTGCAGCGCGTTGAAGCGGGTCAGGTTGGAAGACTGCCGGTTGAACGCCACCACCACGCGCATTCCCGTGATGTTCTCCGCCAGGTTCGTCGATACGCGCGTAAAACCCTCCCGCGCCACCTGGAACAAAAAGGCCGACTTCTTCCGATAAATCTTATGGCTGAACCACAGCACCGGCGCCAGCCACGCCACTGACAAGAACAGCCGCCAGTCCGTCCACACCAGCATCATCGCCGCGAAGACCATCATCAGCGCGTTGGCCGCCACCTGCCAGATGCCCCAGACATTCACCTCGCGCAGGCTGGAGATATCGCTCGTGCAGCGGCTGATGATCCGCCCCAGCTTGGTCTTGTCGTAAAAGCTCATCGACATGCGCTGCAGATGCTCGAAGATCCGCCGCCGCAGCCCAAACTGCACGCGCTCGCCCGCCAGGGTCATGATCAGGATCACATACCGTTCGAGAATGCGCGCCAGCACCGAAACCCCCGCCCAGATCAAAACGATCCACACGATCCCCCAGCACGCCTGCCGCGCCGTCATCCCGCCGCTTTGAACTTCCGAGAACGATGAAACCCGATCGATCACCCACTGCATGAACCGCGGCGACTGCATATCCAGCAGCAGCATGATGAACCCGAGCACCAACCCGAACAAAAACAGCCTTCCCTGCGGCCGAAGATTGTTCAGCACCCGCTTGACCAGCGGCCACTCGATCGGCTTGTACTTCTGCTCCTCATCATCGCTCTGCACCTCCTGCGCCGGCGCAGCAGGCTTGCCAGCGTCTTTGCGTCGTCGAAATATCCAGTCCAATGCCATGAGTGTTTCCAGTGACACGGGCGTCCCGCCCGTGCAAATCCTGCTACACAAAGTTTCCGATCCACCAAGCCGTTTCGCACGGGCGGGACGCCCGTGTCACGTTTTACACGTCTTCTCCTTCATCTCTAACCGCCGCCGCGCCCGCCGCCGCCACGTACTTCTCATCGCGCATCCGCTTGATATGCGATGGATTCTCCTCGATTCCAGCCTCGCCGCCGTACAACTGCGCCGCCGCGATGTCCCGGTAATGCCCCTCCTCCCGCATCAGCGCTGCATGCGTGCCGATCTGCGTCACCCGCCCCTCCTCGATCACGATCACCACATCCGCCGATTTCACGCTGCTGATCCGATGCGCGATCAGGAACGTGGTCCGCTGCCGCAACACATGCCGCATCCCCCGCCGAATCAGCTCCTCGGTCTCCGGGTCGATCGCGGCGGTTGCATCGTCCAGCACCAGGATGCGCGGCTCCGACAAAATCGCCCGCGCGATCGCCAGTCTCTGCTTCTGCCCGCCCGATAGTCCCGCTCCTCTTTCCGATAAAACCGTCGCGTATCCCTTGGGCATCTCCTCCACGAACTCATGCGCCTGCGCCAGCCGAGCCGCCGCCTCCACCTCGCCCCCGCGCACCTGCGGCCGGCCATACGCCACGTTCGCCTCCACCGAATCCGAAAACAGATGCGTCTCCTGAAACACAAACGCCACCTGCGCCCGCAAACTGTCCAGCGAAAGCTCGCGAATATCCACCCCATCCACCAGGATTCGCCCCTCCTGCGGGTCGTAGAAGCGCGCGATCAGGCTCACCAAAGTCGTCTTCCCCGCACCGGTTGGCCCGACAATCGCCGCCACCTGCCCGCCCGCCACTTCGAAGCTCACATTCTTCAGCACCGGCTTTTCCGCATCATACCCAAACGTCACATTCTCAAAGCGCACGCTCCCCGGCCCGGCCGGCAACGCCGTTGCCCCCTGCGCGATCTCCACCGTCGGCGCGGCCTCCAGCACCTCATACAGCCGCCGCGACGACACCACCGCGTTCTGATACTGCTCGCTGATCACCGCCACCTGCTGCAAGCGCTGCAGGATCGCCCCCATGGCCGTCCCCAGAACCAGGAAATCGCCCACCTTCATCGTCCGCCCAAAGAGCCCGTAACCCGTGATGATGAAAATCGCCGCCAGCAGATAGAGCGATAAATGCGACCCCGTCGCGATCGAGCGAATCACCGGAGTGAAATTCGCATAGAGCCGGATGCGCGCCCGCACCTTCTGAAAATAAGTGTCGCAGGCCACGTTGTACTTCTCCATCTCCTGCTTCTGCTTGGCAAACGCCTTCACCACATGCACCCCCGCGATATTTTCCGTCAGCACGCTCACGTTCTTATCCTCCGCCTCCATCACAGCCTTGCTGGCCGGCTGAACTTTTTTCCCGAACTTCAGCACATACCACGTCCACAGCGGCAACGGCACGGCCGCCACCACCGCCAGCCAGGGGTTGAGCGTGAAAATCAGGATGATGTATCCCCCCGTGATTAGAATGATCTCCATCAAAACCAGCAGCGCCGTCTGCACGAAGGCGCGCACGTTTTGCAAATCCGTCAGCGCCCGGTTGATGAGCTGGCCGGTTGAGACCTTATCGTGGAATGCGAACCCAACCCGCTGGATCTTGTCGTAGATCGCCTCGCGGATGTAGTAGACCATCGTCATCGACAGCCGCGTGTTGGCCGTCTCGCGAAAGTAGCGGAGGATCGCGTTACCGATGACCAGGATCGTGAGCAAGAGCACCGGCTGGCGCAAGGCGATGGCATTCGGGTCCGCGCTGGTCAGCCATCCCCAGAAACTCGTTGGCGTGGTGGCCTGATGATACTGAATGTTCTTGAGCTGGTTGGCCGCCTCCCCCATCTGCTGGGTCGTCTTCACATCGACCCAGACCCATGCGATCAGCAGCGAACAAGCCAGAACAGCCATCCACTTGACCGGTTTTAGAAACGAAAACATCCAGAAAAGAAGGCGGGTCTGGCTGACCTCGGTGATCGCTATGGATAAGCCCGCTGGTTTCGATCCATTGCCGGATGGACTTTCCCCCTCCTTGGCCGGCGCATGAGCCGTGGAGGATGAGGCGGGAGGCGAAGATGGGATGGCGGTTCGACTGCTGGACACGGTTCTGGATGCCCGGGAAAGATACCTCTACGCTATCGACAACCCTTGGCCGGTCAACCCAACGCGATCGGCAATTGTGCCGCTTTGTTTTGCAGGTGCTTCGAAAAGCCCGCACCACAACTTGTGGACGCATCCAACTCCCGCCATCTGACGCCTTTTCGCTTTCCCGGTTTTCACCCTGGCCGCGCCGCCCGTCCGATAAA
>JBBRTW010000051.1:0-23141 GCA_038244055.1 Tepidisphaerales bacterium
ATCACACTATACCGATCCGCCAGCGCCCCCATCGCCGCCAGGGCGGAATCGACACGCGATTCAAACACACTGTCGGACGGCCGGGCTTCAAGCGGCGCTTCCACTTCACCGCTTAGAAACAGCGGCGAAGTCGGCAGGATGATCGACCCGGCCTGCTCGGCGGTCACTTTTGGTTTTGGCGTCGCCTCCCGCGCCGGCTCCGGAATCGATCCCAGATCGACGCAAACCAGCGGCGCGAGCATCCCCGCCGCCGCCTCCATTACCTTATCCAGACGCGCAATCGCCTGATCGATATCCGCCCCCGCGCCCAACCCCCGCGCCCCCAGATCGGTCCGCAGTCCCACCAGTTGCTGATTGTCGGCCGACAGCAGATGCCTGAACTCGCGCCGGCCGGTGCCGGTGAGCTCGGTCAGATCGAACGACCCCGCCCGCGCATCGAACTGCAATCCCGCAAACCCGGCCGCCCGCGCCTTTGGCGCGGATTGCCGGGGGTCCGTCGAATAAACAGCGCTCAGCACGCCCAACTTGGGAAATCGGACTGACTTCATGCCATCATCTTATCTGCCGCGACGCCAAATCGGCGCAAACGCGCCCAATTACCCAGAGTTCGCATTTCAATCACGACATTCATGTTTTTCCTAGTAATTTGACTTGATGGACGGCAAGACCGCTGTACCCTTCATATACGGATTTCCCTCAGGAGAGGCGTTGTCTATGCGAAGTTGGCGGTTTAACGGAATCTTGACGCTGGCAGGCGCGCTCTGCGCTTTCGGCGCAGCGCCCCTTTTTGCGACGCCGGTCAACGTTGTCACAGACAATTTCACCGATGGAACTTTCCAGGACAGCACCGGGCCAAAGGCAGCCTGGTTCAAGACCGTCACCCCGAGCGATACGCTCGGTGTCGCCGATGACTCAGCCGGGCTGGGTTCTGGCAACGCCCTGAACTATGTGACTGGAACGGCCTTCAGCTCGATTATCGGAGTATTCGATACCGACCCCGCCAACGGCTTCGATGCGGTCACGCTGGCCGCCACGGGCGATAAAATCACGCTCTCATTCAAGTTCCGCGTGACCACCGCGGGTATTGCCACCGCAAACCAGGACCTGTCCGTCAGGTACGGACTGCTCGGAAACAACGGAACGCAAGTCACCTCCGCCGCCGATGCGATAGGGACCATCGGCAACGATGAAATCGGTTACGGCGTTCGACTTGCCATTGGTGCCAATACGGCCTCCGATATTTTTAAGGATTCAGCCACCGCGCCGGCGCTGGGCGGCACGGGTCTGTCTTCGCTGGGCACGATCACCGGCCAGATCGCCGATAACAATCCGCACACGGCGGTGATGACCCTCACCAAGACGGCCGCGGGCGTCGATATCACCTCGCAACTCGATGGCGGAACCATTTTCACCAAATCCGATACCACGGGTTTGGTCACCACCTTTCACGAAGTCGCGTTCCTCTCGGGCAACGGCACTCCCGACTACCGGATCGACGATGTTGTGGTGACTGTCGATGCGGTTCCAGAGCCCGCCGCGCTGGGCCTGATCGGCTGCGCCGCGAGTTGTTTCCTGTCGCGCCGGCGACGGAAATGATCGCGCCGACTGACCTCTGAAATCTGAGATTTATCGGGGGTAGTCGATCGCATCATCGCGCATCACACAATGCACCCCCTGCGAGCGATTGACGATCTGCGTGATCCGCAAATCCGCGGCTGCACTCGCGAGGATCAGCGCTTCCTGCCGGGGGATGTGGTGGACGTGCTGGATTAAATCGAGCATGTTCGAGAGGGCCATCGTGCAGGCCTTGTTGAGATCCGGATCGACTCCAAACGTAATCCATGCGGGTGGATTCTGCATACGCGCCAGGGGTGCGGTGGCGGGCAGGTCCTCGCGCAGATTGAAGGTTAGATCGATCTGCCGCACGCCCACTTCGATCGCGAAGCCGCACACTTCACCATCGCCTTGCGCGGCGTGGCCATCACCCGTTGAGAAGAGCGCGCCTTCCACGCCAACCGGCAGAAACAATGTGGAGCCGGCCACCAGCTCCTTGCAATCGAGATTCCCGCCCCAGATGCGCGGCGGGGTGGTGGAGTGAATGCCGGGCTCGGCAGGCGCGACGCCCATCACGCCCATGAATGGTTTGAGGCGGATGCGCCGGCCTTTCTCATCGGTGGCCTGCATCTTCTCCGCATCGACCTCCCACACGATCGCCACAGGCTCGGCCTTCTCCAACCCCAGCGCCTTCGCCCGCGCGCCTTCGGGGCCGGACCAGGTCCATGCCCAGTCGGCCGGGACGATCGGGCCGATCGCGATCTCCAGCATCATCCCCGGCCGCGCCCCGCGCACGAACACCGGGCCGGTCAGGGCATGCCCATCATCTTCCGGCGAGCGCCGCGGCTCGAAGCGTCTGCCCGGCCAGCGCGCCGGCCGCTCGAGGCACCACATCGCATCCAGGCACGAGAAGCGCACCGTATCGCCGGGATCGATGACCAGCGCCGGCGCAAGATCGCGCGACCAATGGCCGTGAAGCGTCGCGCGGGCGGGGTCGAGTGTATGCAGCGGCATGGGGGGTTTCGATTATACTTGAGCGTTTGACGAAAGGTATTTCAATGAACCGCGCCTGGCTGGTTGTCTTACTCGCGATCGTTCTTGTTTCTGCTGGAGTTTCCCGCGCGGCCGATGCGCCCGGCGCGGGGAAGATCATTCTCACGGCCGAGCAGTCCACCGGCGGCCTGCTGGTCACCTTCGCCGATAAATCCAATGGGGTGGCCCTCGATAAATCGTTGGGCGAAGGCGGGAAAAACGATGTGGCGATGGAATGGAAGCCGGCCGAGCCGCTGGCGGCGGGGTGGTGGCGCGGTTCCGTCGAGTTCGGCCCCAAGGAAGGCGATGACCGGGGCTGGGTGAATTATCACCTCGGCTTCATGCTCGATTCGGGGCTCAAGCCGCAGGTCAACTTGATGTCGAATTTCCACCCGGCCGACAAGGGGCCGTATCGATTCGACTTCTGGATTTACATTTCCGCGCCGGCCGGAAAAGTGCGGCTGCAGCCGGTGTACGATGAGCTTTGGCGCTACAAGCGCACCTGGCCGATCACGAAGGTGACGCTGGAGCATGTGGACTCGGCCGCGCCCGCGCTGGATGAACCGGTGACACTCGATCTGCCGGTGCAGGCGGATGGAACGGTCGCCCTGCCGCCGGGGTTGCCGGGTGGCGTCTGGTCGCTGCGCGCGGCGATGAGCAAAGATGGATCGGTCACGATCATCGGCGAGGATGGGAAAGAGGTTCACGCGCCGTTCTCCTTCGATCGCTGGCGTCGGCCTGCGAATATCTGCTTCTACATGGCCTCGCCACTGCGGAAGATGGCCTTCAAGACGCCGGCGCTGTTCAAGAACGTGGTGATCGAGCATACGGTGGTTCGGCCATCGAAAGAGCCGCCGGTCCCTGGAACGCTGATCGAAACGCTCAACCCGGCCAAGACGCTGAGCGCGGTGCTTGAGATGATCGGCGCGAATCTTGCGGGCGATCCGCCGACTTTCCCGAATTTTCCGGGCGGTAAGAAGATCGCGGTGGTGACGACCTGGGACGATGGCGCGCCGGTTGACCTGCGCTGCGCGGAGGTGCTGGCGAAGCATGGCTTTCACCCCTCGTTCTTCATGAACCAGAACAGCCAGGCGATGCACATGCTCGATAAGCTCGAGGCGCTGGGCGCGGAGATCGGTTCGCATGCGCTGCACCACCCGACGCTCCATGCGCTGCCGCCGGAGATGGCGGCCGAGGAATGCATTGGAATGCGGAAGATTCTCGAAACGCAGCTCAAGCATCCGGTGGTTTCGATGGCCTATCCGAATGGCTACACGCCCGCTTTCGATACCGAAGGCGATTATGCGCTGCGGGCGGTGCGGGCGGCCGGGCACTGGTCGGGAAGGACGACGGCGACGGCAGCGGAGACGATCGATTCGATCGTGGATGCGTCGGCCGAGCCGCTGGCATTCAAGACAGATGGTTTTTTCGGAAATACCAAAGACCTGCTGCGGCAATGGGAAGAAACGAAAAAGAAGGACGGCGCGATCTTCCATGTCTGGGGGCATTCGTGGCAGATCGGAAAGACGGATGAGCAGTGGAAAACGTTCGAGGATTTCATGGCGACATTCGCGAACAACCCTGATGCCTGGTACGCGACGCAGGGAGATTTATTTTACTGGGCGTGGGCGCGGAAGAATGTGAAATTCGTCATCGCGGAGAAGTCGGCCGAGAAGGTGATTATTCGCATCAATCGCCCCTGGGTTCATCCGTATCTCGCGGCGCGGGTTCCTCTGGCGCTCAAGATGCCGGCCGGTGTGACGAAAGTCATCTGGCAGGGGAAGGAGATCGCGCTGGTGGATGGGAGGGTGGAGTTGGAGTGGGCTGGGAAGTGATTGTGGTGGGGTAGACATTCTTGTCTGCCCTGAATGAACTTTCCGAACCCCAGAGTCCTCTCATCGCCTGACGACTTCCCATCCGGTGGGGTAGACATTCTTGTCTGCCCTGAACAAACTTTCCGAACACCAGCCCCCTCTCATCGCCTGACTTTCTCCCCCTCTTTCCGCTACCCCGACAACCTCCCCACCACCTCCTCCACCGCCTTCACATAATACGGCGCGATATTCCCCGTTCGATTGCGGAACTCGAAAAGATACCGCTTGTTGATCGTATGAAAATGATCGGCCCGCCAGGTGCATAAATGCGTGCCCCAGGTGCCGCTGCGGATGCTGACCATCCCATCGTTCTCCCCCTCGGCTTCCGATATCACGCGATGCGAATGCAGCACGAACGGCGCGACCTTCGGCCATTCCCGCGCCGCCGTCACCGAAAAATAGCCCACGCCCGGCACATCGGTGATCTGCTCATTAAACCGCGCGCAGCGCTCGATGGTCAGGTCGCGGATTCCCTCGATATCCAGGCCGAGCAATTTCATCAGCTCGAATCCGCCCAGGCGCTTGCCGAGATGGCGGACGCACCAATCCGCATACGGGCTGCCGCGATGGGGCGTGGTGATGGTGAGCAGCGCGGAGACTTTCTTCTCCATGCCCATTTCGCTCAACATGTATCGAGCATCCAGTCCGCCCATCGAATGGGCGACGACCAATACTTTGGTGGAGGGATCAAGCCCCGCATCCACCAGGCCGGCGGCGATCCCGGCCTTGAGCTCTTCAGCGCGGCGGGGAATTCCGCCGGTGGGATGAACCTTGGTGACAATCAGGGGATAGCCGGCCTTGCGCAGGGCCTTATCGATTCCTTGAAAATAAGCCCAGCGGAATTTGCCGATCCCCTTGGAATCGTAGCCAAATAGGCCGTGATGCAGCACAACCGGCGGCAGTGCGGGAGCGTTGGGCATGACGGGAGAATTGTACACGGAGAAGGGCGAATTGGCATAAAACGCGACGCGGCATTTAGGGTGCCATGCTTAGACCCGCGGCCAGAGGCTTAGTCTCGCGAGGCGGCGTCGTTCCGCGGGGATAAGCATGTCGGCGCAAAATGCAGGGCGGGTCGCGAATGGCGCGGCACACCCACATGCTTATCCCCGCCGATCTTCGAATGTCAGCAAACAGAATCAACCGGCGGCGGGTCTAAGCATGGCACCCAGAGCGCGTGGTGATTGAACACTCGCGCGCCGCGTCGGTATGATGAGCGCAGGTCATTTACTTTCGTGGCGAATCCACTTCCTCTCTCAAGAGACTCTCCATGCTCACTCGACGCAATCTCCTGGCCGCTACCAGCGCTGTCTGCCTCTCCACTCTCGCGCCTCCCGTGGGCGCGGCCGACGAGGTTAAGAACAACATCCGCAAGGCCATGATCGTCGGCAAGATCACCGAAGGCCTTCTCAAGCCGCTGAAAGAGACGGGTTTCGATGGCGTGGAGACTACCCACGTCTGCGCTGAAGAGGAGGCGGCCGTCGGCAAGGCGGTGGCCGAGAAACTCGGCATGCGCGTACATTCCGTTCTGCGCGGCTGGATGGAATTCAACAGCGATGACACCAAGCGGGTGGAGGCATCGCTGGAAGCCACGCGCAAGGCGCTGCGGGCGGCCAAGGCTTACGGATCGGATGCGATTCTGCTGGTGCCCTGCCGGGTCGGCAAGATCGCCATGCCCGAGCCCTGGGAATTCAAGATCGATTTCGACGAGAAGACCGGCCACGTCTCGCGCGTGGCCGAGGGAGCCGATGCCAACGCCAAATTCGCCGAGTACATCGCCGCCCAGAACAAGGCGACGGATTCGTCGAAATCGGCCGTCGAGCTGCTCATCCCCCTGGCGCAGGAACTTGGGATCATCATCGGCCTGGAAAATGTCTGGAATAATCTCTGGGTCGCCCCGCCGCTCTACCGCAACTTCGTCAACTCCTTCAACAGCCCGTGGGTCAAGGCCTATTTCGACATCGGCAATGTCGTCAAATATTCGCCGCCGCAGGACTGGATCAAGGAGCTGGGGACAGGCCGGATTTGCAAGTTGCACGTCAAGGATTTCAAGCTCAAGCCCGATGGGCATGGAGGGAGTTTCGTGCATCCGCGCGATGGGAGTATCGATTGGCTGGCCGTCCGAACGGCGATCAGCGCGGCCAAGTACGAGGGATGGGCCAGCATCGAAGATGGCGGGTTACCGCTGGCGGAGTTTAGCAAGCGTTTTGACGAAATCATTAATGGGAAAGCGTAGCCCGACATTCCGATGTCGAGTATTCGCGTTCGACTCTCAAGTTTCGCTCCCCTCCGTCATTCTGGCTGATTCCCGCGCCAACAGTTTACACTCGACATCGGAATGTCGAGCTACATAGGACTGATTATGAAAACATTCTCCCGCCGCACGTTCGCCCGCCGTCTCGCCTTCGGCGCTACCGCCAGCGCCCTCGCCCCCGCCATCCTCCGCGGCGCGAATCTCAACGACAAGCTCAACATCGCCGTCATCGCCGTCGGCGGGCGCGGTGGGGCGAACCTCGGCTCGGTCGCTTCGGAAAACATCGTGGCGATCTGCGATGTGAACGCCAAGGCGCTGGATCAGGCCGGCGTGAAATATCCCAAGGCGAAGAAGTTCGCCGACTTCCGCGAGCTTTTCGACAAGGCGGAGAAGGATTTCGACGCCGTCGTCGTCTCCACCTGCGAGCACACTCACGCCTTCGCCACCATGCGCGCCCTCCGCGCCGGCAAGCACGTTTACTGCGAGAAGCCGCTGACCCACAACATCTGGGAAGCCCGGCAGATTCGCGAGCAGGCCGCCAGGAGCAATGTCGCCACGCAGATGGGCATTCAGATTCATGCCACCGAGAATTACCGCCAGGTGGTCGAGCTCGTGCAGGCCGGGGTGATCGGGCCGGTGCGCGAGGCGCACGTCTGGGTCAACCGCGCCTGGGGATTGCAGGATGAAGCCTCGGCCAAGAAGAACAAGGACATCGTCTTCGTCACCGATCGGCCCAAGGAGGAGAAGGACCCGCCCGCGTTCCTCAACTGGGAACTCTGGCTCGGCCCGGCCCCGCATCGGCCTTACAACGATGTCTATTTCCCCGGCCCAAAATGGTATCGCTGGTGGGATTTCGGCAATGGCACGATGAGCGATCTGGGGAGCCATTGGAATGATCTCCCCTTCTGGGCGCTCAAGCTGCAGGCCCCGCTGGCCATCACGCCAAGCGGCGGCCCGTCCCATGCTGAAATCGCCCCCGCCTCCATGAGCGCCACCTACGAGTACGGCCCGCGCGGCGAGATGCCGGCCTGCAAGCTCACCTGGCACCAGGGAGAAGACAAACCCGAGATCCTCAAATCCGGCGGCATCCCCGCCTGGGGCAGCGGCTGCCTCTTCATCGGCGATAACGGTATGATCCTCGCCGACTACAACAAGCATGTGCTCCTACCGGAGAAGAAATTCGCGGATGTGAAGGCACCCGCCGCGACGATTCCGCGCGTCAAGGAGCATCACCAGGAATGGATCGAGGCCGCCAAGACCGGCAAAGTCTGCTCCGCCAATTTCGAATACGCAGGCTGGCTGACCGAGGCCAATCATCTCGGCAACGTCGCGTATCGAGTCGGCAAGCGGATCGAATGGGATGCGGCCGCGCTGAAATCCCCGAACGCGCCGGAGGCGGATAAGTTTATCAAGAGGGAGTATCGCAAGGGATGGGAACTCTAACGTAGCATGGGCATCCTGCCCATGTCGATCGCTTGGGATTTCGAGAACGGTGGCATTCTGTAGACGAAGCCGCTCACACGGGCAAGCTTGGCCGGACCGCGGGCACGATTCCATCGATAACTCAGCGGAACCTATTCAACCGCCTCAATCAGATCGCACGCCTTCTCAATCCCCCGATCCGCCGTACACCGCCGTGCACACTCCCCCGCCCTGACCTTCACCTCCGCCGATGCCAGCAGCGGCTCCAGTTTCTTCGCGAGCCGCCCGGCCGTGAACTTTTTTGGAAACAAACTCTCCCCCGCGCCCAGTTTCTTCACGCGCCAGGCATTATCGGGCTGATCGTGACTGAGCGGCATGATCACCTGCGGAATCCCCGCCGCCAGCGCCGCGGCCGTCGTGCCGATCCCGCCATGATGCACCATCGCAGCGCATCGGCTCAATACCTTGCTCAGCGGCGCGAATGGGAAATGCGCCACGCCCGGCGGCAGATTTCGCGGGACCTGCTCGACATGCCGCGTCAGAAGCATTCCGCGCCGGCCGAGCAATTTCGCTCCTTCCGCGCAGGCGGCGAAGAACTCGGCGGCATGGACATTGGCCGATCCGGGCGTGAAAACGATCGGCGCCGGCCCGGCCGACAAAAACGCTTCGACCCCGGCCGGCACTTGCAGATTCGGATCAGCGTCGAAGAGCGGAAACCCCGCGAGTCGAAACTGGCGCGGATAGTCCGGCTGCGCCGCGGCAAACCACTCGGGCCACAATCCGATCGAGAGCAGGGGCGAGTGGATGTAATCGGCGAAGACGTGGCGGACCGGCGCAATACCCAGCGCCTTCCGCGGGGCGTTGACCACCGGTCCGGCGAAGGGATCGAGCAGAAAGCGATCGACCAGCGTCCACATGCCGCGCTTGAGCCAGGTCGGCAGAAAGGAGAGGTTGGTGCTGCCCATCATGGTGGGAATATGATGCACGGTTCGCACGAGCGTGGGTTGGAGATGGAGGCTGACAACAGGGAGGCCGAGTTTCTCGCCGATGGCGCGGGAGGCGAAATCGAGGGTATGGGCGATGACGAGTGTGTGGGGCCGCGCCTGCCGCTGTTGCATGACGGCATCGAAGATTCGTCGATTCTGCTCGCCGACCAGGCCCATGATGGTTTGAAATCCCTTGCTCGGATGCCAGATATCGGGGTTGGCGATGATGGAGCGGTACTCGGCATCGGTCCCCACCGGCACGAATTCCAGCCCGCACGATTGGACCAGCGATTCGAAATGATCGTTGGTGATGATCGTCACGCGATGCCCGCGGCGGGCGAGTTCGACGCCCAGGCCGATGAAGGGGAAATTATCGCCGGCCGAGCCAACGGGGGTGAGCGTGATGTCGCGCGGGGTGGGCATGGAATGATCTTTCGATAGCTTCACCGCCTGGAAGATCAAGCGGCAAACTCCCTCTCCTGTACTCGGGAGAGGGCGGGGGTGAGGGTCTTTCATTCACCACGAAGGACAGGCCTTGAAGGTCGCGGCAAGATGTTTCGCTGCGCTCAACATGACACTTAACGCGGCGCTTATGATGACATTCAACATGGCGGTCGGCATGTCAACTACTCCAGATGCACCGGCCCCACCCCGTTATGATCCATCAACTCGCGCACCTTCACTCCATCGTGATCGCGCAGCGGCGCTTTGTTCAGTGTCGCCAGCGCGGCCGCATAACCGGCCGCCTGCCCGAGCGCCATCGCCGTGCAAGTCACGCGCGTTGAGCTCGAGGCCTCCGGGCTGGCCGAGTGACAGCGCCCGGCCACCAGCAGGTTGCTCACCTTCTTCGGCAGCAGCGTTCGATAGGGAATATCGTAGGGCTTGGGCTGGATCTTCTCCCCCTGATTGGCGCTCCCGAGCGTGGTCGTATTCGGATGGCGGTCGAGATACCAGCAGCCGGTGGCGATGGCATCATCGAAGCGCCGGCCGGTCACGACATCCTCCTGCGTCAGCACGTACTCGCCCTCGATCCGGCGGGTCTCGCGGATGCCGATGAACGGCCCGCTGGTAACGAAATAAGATTGCTCAAAACCGGGGACGTTCTTCTTGAAGCGGTTGAACATCGTCCAGCAATCGCGGCGGCCCTGCATCTCGGCGCGGGTGAGATCGGCCGCATCGCTGCCATCTCCGGCGATGCGGATGGCGTGGAAGTAGGCCTCATCCTCCGCGAACATGAACACCACGCCCGGGCCGTAGAAGGCCGGCAGTTCCCCCGCCTCCTGCGCCGCGATGCACTGCGCCTTGATCTGCTCGCGGAGCTTGCCGCCCCCCTGCGGCTGGCGGACATTGCCGATGCGAAAGTGCATGGTCATCGGCTGCAGCGGCTGGACCTTGGTGGTGGGCGCGCCGGACCAGGCGGCGATATCGCCATCGCCGGTGCAGTCGATGATGACCTGGGCCTCGATATCCACCAGCCCATCTTTGTTGGCGACCGTCACCGCGGCGATGCGCTCGCCGCGCCCATCGGTCTTCACGCCGGCCGCGAAACTGTGGAACAGCACGCGCAAGGTTGGCGCTTCGGCCTTGAGCAGATCATCCGCCAGGAGCTTGTAGCGCTCGATGTTGGCAATGGTGGGGTTGTGGGATTTGAAGATGGTGGCGTTGGGCTCGCAGATGCCCGATTTGGCGAGGAGCTCAACGGGAATGCCGGGCGTGATCAGCTTTTTGGTGCGGATGTCGGCGATGCCGTCGAAATAGGGAAGTCCGACGGCGGTGATGATTCCGCCGGCGAATCCCGCCCGCTCCACCAGGAGTGTCTTCGCGCCCCGCCGCGCTGAAGCCAGCGCCGCCACCAGACCCGCGCTTCCACCGCCGCAGACCAGCACATCGGTTTGGATTGGCATTTAGCCAATTTCAAATGTCAAATGTCAAATGTCAAATGGAAGCATCAGGGTCAGGAGCCGGCCACCAAAAAAAGTTCGTCAAGCAGATGAGGGTTCCCCGGCTCCTGACCCTTTCTGCTGATGGCGCATGCTGCTTTAGAACGGCGGCTCTTCCCCGCGCTTCCACCAGTCCGCATCGTCCTTCTTATGCCGTTTTTTCGCCTTGGGTTTGTCGGTGTTATGTTCGTCCAGCAGCCCGCCCGATGAATCGGAGCTTCCCGGTGAATCCGTGCCTCCCGCGGAATCCTCTCCATCGCCGAAGAGGGCCGATGGGTCTTCGCCATTGTCGGATTCGCCGTCGCTGTCGCGGACGATCCCCGCCAGTGCGAGGGCGAAGAGCGGGCAGATCGATTTGAGCGTGGCCGCGTCTTCCTCGCGGAAGGGCGTCTTGCCATCGCGGAAGAGAACGACCACCGCCAGCGATTCGGCCAGATAAGTGCAGTTGATCGCGATCAGGTCCTGGCCATCGAGGAACTTCAGCTCGGCCGGGGTCAGTTTCTTCTTCAGCCCATCGCCGGAGAGATGGACCAGGTTCTCCTTCAGCGCCAGGGGAACGGTTCCGCGGCGCAGGGCATCGGTCAGGGCCTGCTCGCCGGGGACGGTGTATTTCATGTACGCGCCGAGCTGGAATTCATCATCATCGCCCGCCAGCCAGACCGCGATGTTGGCGTAGCCGAGCTGCCGCAGCATCCAGTCCATCGTGTGGCAGAGAAGCTGCTCGAGGTCCTTAGCCTCGTTGAGCACATGCTTGTACCCCTCCTGCACGCGCACCAGGTCGAGTTGCTTGGAAAGCTCGCCATAAGCGCTGATCAAATCGTTGCAGAGCAGGTCCACCTTTTTCGAAACCATCTTGCGGGCATCGTTTAGCCGGCGCACCGCATCGCGGAGGCGATTGAGGCGCTTCTCGCCCTTGGCGGCGGCGGCGGCGCGGGCCAGGGCTTTCTTGGCGCGCTCCGCCAGGTCGCGGCTGGTGAAGGGCTTGGCGACGAAATCGCTGGCCCCCTCGCGGATCGCTTCGATGGCGTTGCCCATCGAAGGATCGCCGGTGATGACGATCGCCTGGGCATTGGGCTGATGCAGGTGCATGATCGGCAGGAGCGAAAGCCCATCGCCATCGGGCAGATGGACATCCGTGACCAGCAGATCGACCTTCTGCGATTCCAGGATGCGCCGCGCCTAGGAAATCGATCCGGCGCAGAGAAGCCGGCAGCCGAGCCCCTTGGCGACGGTGTCGGTCATCAATTCGATCAGCGCCGGCTCATCATCGACGATGAGCACACGCGGACGCGCGGCTGTGGCCTTGGCCTGGCTGGTCTTGGTCGGAGCCATTATCTATTTCTCCCCGGACAGTAAACAGAACTAATGATGGACTCGGAATGATGAATTCTGAATTCTGAATGATGAATTGACGTAGTGCGGAAAAGCAGTCACCCACGGATGGACGGTTCTCTCTCGCCTCGCGGATCATTCGATCGGCACTCTTACATTCATCATTCATCATTCAGCATTCAGCATTCACCAACAACTACTGCGCCGCTTTCCGCGCCGGCGCTGCTTCGCCGGCCGCGCCAACCGGCGCTGCGGGAAGAAGAATCGAACTTCGCGTGCCTTTGCCGATCCGGCTCTCCAGTCGGATCGTGCCCCCGCTGGATTCGATCCAGCGCAGGGCCTTGGCCAGTCCCATTCCGCGGCGCCTACCGGCCGGCTTGGAGGAGAAGAACGGATCGAACGCCCGCTTGAGCGTTTCCTCATCCATGCCGCATCCGTTGTCCGCCACCGTCAACGCCACTCGCGCGGAGTAGGCATCGAACGCGGCGTGGAGCGTCACATGGCCTTTCTTCTCATCGGTCGCCTGGAGCGCGTTGGAAATCACTTCCACCAGCGCCGCGGTAACCTGCTGCGGATCGACCGTTACGGGCGGTATATCCGTCATGGTCACTTCAATCGATCTATCGGCCGGATCGGTCTGCAACTTGGCTTCGTGCATCGCGCGTTCCACCAGCTCGCTCAGATCGCATTCCATCACCTTCGGCGGCACCGGTTTGGCGAAGGCCATCAGCTCCGTGATGATGTCCGTGATGATGTGAGATTGATCGCAGATCGTCTTGGCGGCCTGCTTTTGCTTGGGTTCCGTGAGCTGCGAGGCCAATAGCTGCGAGCGTCCGGAAATAACCGCCAGTGGGTTGTTCATCTCGTGGGCCGCGCCGGCCGCCATCTCGCCGACGGTGATCATGGTCTTGGAGCGCAGGATTTCGGTCTGGGCGTTATGCAGCCGGCGATTCGCATCCGCCAACTGCTCGGCCAGCGTGCGCGCTTCTTCGCGAATCTGGCTGGTGCGGAGCGTCAAACTCCATCCCGCCGCCAGCGCGGTCAGCTCCTGCACCTGTGGCGAAAGACGCTGCGCCTCACCCGCCCGCGCGCCCCAAACGACGCCGCCGATGCACATTCCATCCGCCTCCAGGCAGATCCAATAACGCTGCTCCTCGCCCAGCCGCGGCGAAACGGCCGACAGAAGCCATTCCAGCGAATCGGGGCAGGCCAGCACCGGGCCCTCGCCGCCGCCCGGTTTGGGGAGCGTCTTGGGGCAATCGATGATTGTCTGTTCGAAGAGATCGCCCTGGTCATCGCAGAGAATCACCTCGGCGAAGGTCTGCCCGGGGATGATGGAGAAGATGGCGACCGATGAGCAGCTCAGGACCGAAGCGGCCGTTCCACCGATCGCCTGGAGCACCATCTGCGGCGGAGCATCGGGGCGGAGCTCGCATTGAAATTGCGACAGCGCATCGAAGAATTTGGCGCGAACCGCCAGGCGACGATTGCGCGCCGCGAGTTGGCCGCTCATCCGCCCGAGTTCGCGGTTGGCCTGCGATAATGCCTGCTGATAGAGCTCGGCCGAGCTGGCCTGGCCAAGCCCCAGTGCCTTGGCGCGGGGCTCGATCGCATCGACCAGTTTCTGCATGACCGCTTCAATCGCCCCGGCGGCGAGGCCCAGCGCATCGCTGAGCGGCTGGCGCGGGAGATTAAAAGAGAAATTGCCGGAAAAACCCAGGTGCTGCTCGCGCACCAGCACATCGGCCAGCGTGATCAGGTTGACCAGGCGCGGATGGCTGACTGTAGCCGGCAGCGCGGCCGGGAGTTGCCCATGCAGCCACACGCAGTCGCGAATCGCTTGCGGCAGGCCCCAGCGCTCGGCCAGGCGCTTTCCAACGACCATGTGATCCAGGCCGATGATCTGGCGTTCGAGGTCGGCGATGTTGCCGCGAAGCAAGTCCGTGGCCTCGACGACCTTATCGAAACTCTTGGGCAGCGCCGCATCGAGGGCGACTTTGCCCAGATCGTGCAGCAGCCCGCAGACAAAAGCCTGCGATGGATCGACCCCGCCTTCTTTCCCCTTGGTGCGCGTCAATTCCTCGGCCAGCAGTTCCGCGCAGCAGGCGACGGCGATGGAGTGTTTCCAAAACTCTTCGCGGGAGAAATGCGCTCCCTTGCGGGCGGGTGCGTTGCCGAATGTTTGAAAAACGCCCACCGCGAGAACGGCAGATCGCACCGCGTCAAAACCGAGGAGAACGATCGCGCGATCGACGGAATCCACCTCGCCGCGAACGCCGGCCTCCGCGCTATGAACGAGTTGTAGAATGCGGGTCGTCAGCGACTGGTCGGCGGAAATCAGATCGACGACTTCTTTAAGTGTGGAAGTTTCAGTCCCCGTCAATTCCAACACGCGAACGGCAATCGCGGGCAACGTCGGAAGCTCCTCCAGTTGCTGGAGGATGAGTTCAACGCGTTTTTCCCTGACAGTCTCGGGCATGGGGTAGTGGGCAGTCGGCAGTGGGCAGTCGGCAGTAAATAGCGGGAGCGGACTGGGCGGGGTTACACATTCAAGGATTTCCGAAGACCGGTGAGAATTCGGCCCACCTCAGAAGTTCGATCCATGATCTGCGCGGACTGCTCGGCGGTTAAGTACTTCAATCGCTCGGCAATCAATGTCTGGGTCTCCGCTTCCCGGAGCGAGCCATTCGCGATTCTCAAAAAGTGCGCAAATTCCCGAGGATTGTCCCGGCCCTCGCCCTCCGCGATATTAGAGGCCACCGATACGGCCGCACGTCGGATTTGCGAAGTTAATCCGTACATCTCATCGCGCGGAAATTCCTTGGAACTTCGGTAAATATCTTCGATCATATCCATTGCCTTCTGCCATGCGATCAGGTCGCGATAATTTCTAATCGCCACGATTCCCTCCACTCTGCTGACCAGCGATGTCTTTACTGCCGACTGCCCACTGCCGACTGCCCACTCATCACGCCGCATTCGCAGTTATCCCCAGGAGTTCACAAACGCGCTCGATGAGCCTCTCAATATTGAAAGGCTTCTTCACGAACTCATCCGCCCCCGCCTTGAGCAGGTCGTTGATCTCATCCTGGTTCACCACGCCCGAGACGATGATGATCTTCATGTGCTCGAAATTCGGGTTGGCGCGGATGGTCTGGCAGACCACATTGCCGTTGATGTCGGGCAGCATGTAATCGAGGATGATCAGGTCGGGGGAGAATTCGTGCGTCGAAATACCCGCGTCATAGCCCGAGGCGGCCGTCTTCACATCGAACCGGCCATCGCGCTCCAGGACATCGACAAACAATTCCACAATCTCCGGATCATCATCCACGACGAGGATTTTCTTCTTCCCGCTGTCGAGGGCATCCACGGGGATGCTGTTGTCCTTCATGAACTGGATGAGGGCCTCGCGGGGAATCCTTCGGAATCGGCTGCCCGGGACGCGGAACCCCTTCAGCCGGCCGCTGTCGAAGCAGCGGATAATGGTCTGCTGGGAGACCTTACAGATGTCAGCGGCCTCGCCGGTGGTAAAAACCGTCTTCATAGACTTCCTCGCTCTGAAAAGGCGGGATCGCGCAGAAACTGCCGGTCCAAATGGCCTCTTCCCTCAATATGTCGAACCATCCTCTCGCCAGAACGTGCCTGGAGGAGGAATGAGGATGCCAAGAGTTAGCTCTCTTATCCATCTTCCCTATTTAACCATCGGTTTGGTAGTTTGTTGACTTGAGAGGGTTGGGGGGAAGAGAGGGACTGGGAAAGAGATAAGGCGGGAAATCCCGGTCCGATAACCTTGCCGACCCTCGTTTCTGAATTTCTAGGATTTTTTGTGTGAGCGCGCATCAGAAAGCGCATTGAAGAGAGTGGGAGTACCCACGTGGGCCGGAACCTATCGGCCACTCCGCACGGGCAGTCCATCAGGACCACCCGGCAACGAGGGCGGTGGACATCGGGAACGTTCGCCGCCCTCTTTTTTTGTTCGCGTCGTCAGAGTGTTCAGGCCACACGCCACCGGGCCATTCGTTGATGAATTGCGGGCGGGCGGTCTTCCAAATCGCACTGGCGATACGCTGGATTGCCCAGAAATCGGCCCGTTGCATTGATAAAGCCGGCGGGCCTTGCGACAACATGGGGCATGAAACCTACATCCACATCGACTTCGAACACTCCCCTGGCGAGCCGGCGCGCGTTCTTGAAGACCGGCGGGGCCGTGGCCGGGGCATCCGCGCTGGCGGGCTTCGCCATCCCGGCCGTTCATGCGGCCGAGGACTCCACGATTCGCCTGGCCCTGGTCGGCTGCGGCGGGCGCGGAACCGGTGCGGCCGGCAATGCGGTCTCGGTCACCGGCGCGCCCACCAAGCTGGTCGCCATGGCCGATGTCTTCGAGAAAAAACAGGCCGACAGCTTCAAGAATCTTCAAAAGTACGGCAATCGCGTCGAGGTCGGCAAAGACAACATGTATCTCGGCTTCGACGCCTACAAGAAGGCGATGGACACCCTCCGGCCCGGAGATGTGGTGATCCTGACCACCCCGCCCGCCTTTCGCTGGGTGCATTTCACTTATGCGATCGAAAAAGGGCTCAATGTCTTCATGGAAAAGCCGGTGACCGTGGATGGCCCGACCACCCGGCGCATGCTCAAGCTGTATGAAGAGGCCAAGGCCAAGAATCTCAAAGTCGGCGTCGGCCTGATGGTTCGCCACTGCCGCGCCCGCCAGGAACTCAAGAAGCGCATTGAAGATGGCGAGATCGGCGACATCATGGCCATGCGGGCCTACCGCATGGGCGCGGGTGGCGGGTTTACCGGCGCCAAGGCCGCGACCATGCCTGAAACCCTCTACCAGATCCAGCGCTTCCACTCCTTCCTCTGGGCCTCGGGCGGCGTGTTCTCGGACTACAACATCCACCAGATCGATGAATGCTCCTGGATGAAGGGTGCCTGGCCCGTCTCGGCGCATGCGATTGGCGGCCGGCATTTCCGCGGCGCTAATGTCGACCAGAACTTCGACAGCTACGGCGTTGAATACACCTTCCCCGACGGCACCAAGCTCCTCTTCACGCACCGCCAGATGTCCGGCTGCTATATGGAATTCGCTTCCTACATCCACGGCACCAAGGGCGGGGCGATTGTCTCCACCTCCTCCCACACCCCCGGCAAATGCCGCACTTTCAAGGATCAGACCTTCAGCAAGGAATCCCAGATCTGGGGCTATCCCCAGCCCGAGAAGAACCCCTACCAGCTCGAATGGGAAGACCTCGTCGAAGCCATCCGCACCGACAAACCTTACAACGAAGTAAAGCGCGGCGCCGAAGCCAGCCTCGTCACGTCGATGGGACGAATGGCCGCCCACACCGGGCAGATCGTCACCTTCGATCAGGCCTTGAACCACGACCACGAATTCGCCCCCAACGTCGACAAGCTGGCGATCGATGGCCCGGCTCCGCTGCAATTGGATAAAGATGGCAAATACCCGGTTCCCGAGCCGGGTCTCAAGCCCAAGCGCGAGTATTAAGCCGCGCCGCCGACAGGGAAGGGAGCAAAATGGCCGGCATGGGAGAGGGCAACAACCACCCGTGCCGGCCTGAGGACCGGGGAGAAGGACGGGCAAGCCAATCGGCTTGCCCGTCTTGCATGGGCTCGATCTCCCCCGCCCGCACCCGAGCCGCCAGCGCCTTGATTCTTGCCTTTTGCGCCAGCATCTCGCGCTGATAGCGCTGCCGGTAAATCTCCCATGAAATTCCCAGCCGCCCGTCCTTGGCATAAGCGGCCGCGTGAAGCTCGACACTCGGCCCCAGCTCTTTATCCCACGCAGCCCACGTTTCATCCGCCTTGGCCAGCCCGCGGCAGTAGGTGCCCAGGTGATCGAAGGTCGGCCGCCGGGAGAAACACGCGCGAAAGCTGTTAAGATACCGCGTAAGCTCGGGCCCCAGGCCCGCGAGTTGATCTTCGGTCATAGACCTCCATGTCTGATGGAGGCATTGCCCACCAAGTGCCAGCGGCGTTGAGCGGACGTAGTCGAGGAATGAAAATACAAATGAGAAAAGTAAACGTCATTTCAATCGGATGTCTGTTGGCCGCGATGGTCATTGGCGTGTCTCCCCTATCGGCGGCCAGGAAGCCCGAACCGGTGGTTGCCGCCCTTACCCCGAACGGGGAGAAGCTCCAGACTAAATACAGCGACCTGCTCAAGGCCTTGCAGACGGAGATTGCCTCTGCTCTTCCGAAAGTGAATGAGCCGAAGAGGGCCGCGCTGAACAAGGCGCGAGAGGCAACAAAAGCAGCTCAGGAAACGGGGGATACGGCGCAAAAGTCTTCGGGCGAAGCAAAGGGCATCGAAGCTAAAATTGCCAACTGGAAGCGATTTTGGATTGGCGGCGCCGTGAAGAACATCGCCAAGGCCGAGGCCGCTCTCAAGGCGGCGAACGCGGATGCCGACCGCGAGGCGGCCAAGAAAGACTTGGCAAAATGGCAGGCCAACAAAGAGGAGGGGGAAAAGAAGATCAAAGAGGCGCAGGCCGACCTGGAAAAAGCGAAAGTCAGCGAGTCCGCGCTGGGCCAGGCGAATCAATCAGCGCAAGCGGCGCTCAGTCAGGCGCGCACCAACGAGCTTAACGCTGCCAGGGCCCTCCTTGCGGAAGTAAGCCCTTTGCTTTCGAGCGACACACTGGACGCGAAGCTGGTCAAAGCCGCCGTGCTGGCCGAGGCGACGCCGAGGGGTTTGGCGGATTTCGCCCAGCAAGACAAGAAGAACGAATCTCTGGTAGAGAAACTCCTGTCCGACGACAAGCTGATGAAGGAGATGCTCGTGGCCGGAGGTGCCAATCGCGGCAAGTACGGCCGGGCGATGGAGATTTACACGGCGATTCAACAGGCCAGCCCAAAGGCCCGCGAAGGCATCTTTCAGCGGTTGGCGCTGGCCGTCAGTCTGGAACACGCTGTGCCGGTCGTACAGGCTAATGCCAAAGATCAGGTCAACGCACCCGCCACCGTCGATCCGGTGACGCGCTATCTGCACTATGAGAAAGCATATCTCGCTGGCGAGTTGGACCCGGCGTTCAAGGACTTCTCAACGTGGGAATATCGGATGGTCGTCGAAGACAACGCGCCGGATGAAATTCTGGCGTGGGGACGCCAGATGCTCCGGACCTACCGCCCTGACCACGTCTACAATCCGAACTACGGCTGGCGCTATTCCGCAGCCGTCAAGACGGATGTCCGGTACGGTTCACAGAACGTCTCGGATGATCTGCCCTCGCTAAACGAATTTCAGAACATTCCCAAGGATGGGGGAGTCTGCGGTCGCCGGGCTTTCTTCGGCCGGTTTATCCTCCGCAGTTTCGGTATCCCGGTGTGGGGAGTGACCCAGCACAAGCACGCCGCCGTAAGTCATTGGACGCCAAAAGGCTGGGTGGTCAATCTCGGCGCCGGCTTCAATTACAGTTGGTGGGACAAGGATGAAGCGCCACTCAGCGGGCCCGAGTTTCTGCTGGAGGCCCAGGCACGCGAACATGCGCAGGATTACATGAAGGTCTTGCGGGCGCAATGGGTCAGCCGCATTCTTGGCGAGCAGGCGTTTAACGAGCGCAAGAAAGTCCCCGGCGGCCTTTGGAGCAGCATGGCGCATGATCAGGCGATCGTTTTGGCGTCGAGCGCGATTGAGTTGGCGCCGCTGGGGCAGGAACTGGCCGAAGCGAACGAGCCGCAGGAAAAACAGAATAAGGAGCAATCGCCCGTGGCAGCGTCAGACCAGCGGGTTGTTGCGGGCCGAGATGGTTCAATCACGGTTCCCGCGGCGGCTCACGGCAAGTCGACGGGGCCAGCGGTGCCGATGAAGAGTTACGGCG
This sequence comes from Tepidisphaerales bacterium, assembly GCA_038244055.1. Taxonomy (GTDB): domain Bacteria; phylum Planctomycetota; class Phycisphaerae; order Tepidisphaerales; family Tepidisphaeraceae; genus DASPKW01. Next base: position 20,236 of record JBBRTW010000051.1, read on the forward strand.
GCGGCATGCAGATTCACTGCGGCGGTGGATTTAAGACTCAATACGTTTTTGAGGCGCCGCAAGCCGGGAAGTATGCGCTGACCGCCCGGGTGGCGACGTTGCAAGAGGGGCAGAAGTTCCTGTTCGCCGTCAACGATGCCAAACCGCCGGTCGAAGCCGCTGTTCCGTACACCATCGGGCTGTGGCAGCAGACCCGGCCGGTCGAGGTTCCCCTGGTCAAAGGCCAAAACGTCCTCAACGTCGAACTCCGAGAAGGAAGCCGCGGGGTCACGATCAAGGAATTCACGCTGACGCCGGTGAAGTAGCGGCTGAAGTAGCGACGCGTCGAAATTGGGGAAAACAAACGGGGTCCCAGTATCCTGTCCCCTTAGAATTTCCCCAACACTGTCGGAGGACAACGCACCTGCGAAGTAGTGAAACAGGTGGAAAACAACCTGAACACGCTGCTGCTCGTCCTGCTGGGTCCGCTGACCTCGATTTGCGCCGGCGACCTCGGTGTCGCTCGACTGGCAGTGCGCTGCGTCGGGGGATGGGAAAGCAATGTCTGGTCGATTCAGGCACCGCTTGGAGTTTTTGGGGCCCACGCTCGCTCAGTGCCCGATTGAAAATCGCCAGTTGGTTTGTGTTGCCGAGTATTTGATGAGACTATTTCTACCCTAAGACCCAACGATGGGATTTCAGGTAAGACCCGCTCGACCGTGCCGAGAAACGCGAGTTTCGGAAAGGAAAGGACGTGAAACTGCTCTTCGGTCTTGGGTTGTTGTCGAGTTTCCTCTGCGTCCGCGCAGCCGCTGCTGAACCGGCAACGCGAATCGGCGCAAAACCCAACATCATCCTTATCTACAGCGATGATCACGGCTACGCCGACCTGGGTGCCCAGGGCGTCGACAAGGATATTCGCACGCCAAACCTCGACGCGCTCGCCCGCGATGGCGTTCGATTCGTGCACGGCTACGTAAGCGCACCGCAATGCGTGCCATCCCGCGCGGGGGTCATCACGGGGCGGTATCAGCAGCGATTCGGGGTTGAAGACAACACAAAGGGTCCGCTGCCTCTGGCCGAGCTTACGATCGCGGAGCGGCTTAAGCCAGCGGGGTACGTGTCGTGTCAGGTGGGCAAATGGCACCTCGAACCACCGCCGGCCAAGGGGGGTGACAACGAAGCAGGGGCGAATCGCAAGGCCGGCGCGATCGCGTTTTTTCCGCTGGCGCAAGGATTTGATGAGTATTACACCGGCGCAATGAACAGTTTCGTGGCTTCGCACGATCTGGCGGGCAACAAGCTCGCCAATGCGCCGCAGACCCTCCGCGACAAGCGGTTCCGCTGCGTCTGGCAGACCGACGCAGCCCTCTCGTTCGTCGCTCGCCACAAGGCCGATCCGTTTTTCCTGTACCTCGCCTATTTCACGCCGCACGTACCACTGGAATCGCCCGAGCCGTGGTTTTCAAAGACACCCGAGAATCTTCCCAAAGAGCGGCGTCAGGCGATTGCGATGATCGCCGCGATGGACGACGGCATCGGCAAGCTGCGGGCCAAGCTGGCGGAGGAGGGAATCGAGAAGAACACCCTGATCTTCTTCATTAGCGACAACGGCGCCCCGCTAAAGCCGGGCGCGTGGAACGGTTCACTAAATCTCCCGCTCGTCGGTGAAAAGGGAATGCTCACCGATGGGGGCATTCGCACCCCGTTCCTGGCCGTCTGGCCCGGCACGCTGCCCGCGGGAAAGACGTACGAGCCGCCGGTCATCAACCTCGACGTTGCCGCGACGGCTGTCGCGCTTGCGGGCCTCCCAGGCGACAACAAGCTCGACGGCGTAAATCTCATTCCGTTCGTCCAAGGCGAGAGCGCCGGCAACCCGCACGAGGCCTTGTTCTGGCGGTGGCGGTCACAAGCTGCCGTCTGCGCAGGCCACTGGAAGCTGATCCTCCTTGGCAAGGACGAGCGCTACCTGTTCGACATGGGTAGGCCGGATGGACAGGCGGAGACGCACAACCTCATCGACAAGTTCCCCCAAGTCGCGGCCGACTTAGAGAAGCAACTGATGGCTTGGAACGCCACCTTGCCTGCACCCGGCCTGCCGCGCGACCTGGTGGGTGAAGACCAAAAATTCTTCGACGAGCACGTCAACGGCCCCGCCCTAACGGGCCTCCGGCCGCCCGTTCATCCCGCTTCCCGAGCCGCTGCGATGGCACCGGACGATCCCGAAGCCACCCAGGGTTGGGTAGGGCGCAACTGCACGCTCGCCGTTTCCGACGGCGCGCTTCACCTACAGCCGACGCGGAATGGGGCCAGAGCGTTCATCGCGCGGACGGGCTTGAAACTCGCCGGGCCCGTCACGGCCACCTTGACCGTCCGTTGTCCCGCGGGCGGCGGGGGCGCGTTCTCCTGGCGCACTGACGGGCAGGAAGATTTTCCCGTTGGCCAGCACGCGTCATTCAAACTTGCCGCCCAACCGGATCGGCAGCAAGTGCAGGTGGAACTGCCAGCGAAGGGTCAAGTGGTCCATGTGCGTCTTGCGTTCTCCGGTAGCGACCTGCCGGAAATTACCGCGATCGAACTGAGCACGTCCGACGGCAAGGCCTCCGCCAACTGGGCGGCGAAAACGGGTCATCCACTTCCATGAATACGCGTGTAGTCGGCTTCATCGCGATCCGGACACCACTGGCGATTTTATCGTTGGCATGGTGCCTAACACCCATTGCATCAGTGGCTGCAGACGCTCCGGCCACGGCACCCGCTGGGAAGCTCAAACTCGTCGAGCTACGAGCTTGAGGTTTTCCCATGAGACGGGAACGGCTGTCGCGGCTCAGCGCCCGTCGATCACAATCGGCGGGCGTGAGTGCACGCCCCGATGGTCTCTATCGCGATTCCGGCCTCCTCACACTCCCAACATCCCCCGCGCTTCC
>JBBRTW010000052.1:0-23076 GCA_038244055.1 Tepidisphaerales bacterium
GGCGCGGGGGCGGAGCCGGGATGTTCGGTAGCGGTCTGCATTCGCGAAGGCGTATTGTAACGATCCGCGCTTTCCTGTCGCGGCGCGAAAGCGCGGTTTTACGAATTGTGGTGCAGCCCCTACTTCTGCGTACCAATACTCTCCCCGCGCACAAACCGCCCGTTCTTCATCGTGATGTAATACTGCGTCGAATCCGTCAGGAAATGCACGCCCGCTTTCGGATACTGCTCGCGCGGCAGGAACAACGTCTTCCGCCCGTTCTCCTCCATCACAAACCACCCATCCGGCATCTCCCTCACCTGCCCGCGATAGGTGATCTCCCCCTCCGCTTCGACGCGATTCGGGCCATCGCGCCGGGTGGTGGCCGGGCGGGTGGTGCGCGGGTAAGTCGTCGGAAACGGCTTGACCGGTTTGGTCACCGGCTTGTTGGCGGGCGGCGTTAGGTTCGGCGTCGTGGCCGGGCTCACAGGCGGTTTCGCGCCCTCTGCTGTCGCCGCGGGAGGAGGCGCGATCGGCGGATAAGTCACGCTCGCGCCGGCCATCACCTGCACCGCCGACACCGGGTTCGAGATCAAACCCCCTCGGTCCGTCACCTGCACACTTCCCTCAATCACCTTGACCGTCGTCCGCTTGATGTTGGCTCCGCTCGCATCTCGATCCATTGCGATGCTCACGGAAAACTTCGTCCCCGTCACCCTCGCCTGCACCTGATCGGTCACCACGACAAACGTCCCCTGATGCTTGTCGATCTGGCTGGTCACCTCGCCCTTCTCCAGAAACACCGATTCGTTGAACGTATCCCCATCGATGCGCAGGCGCGAATCGGGCGCTACCGTCATGTTCACATACCCGCCCAGCGCCACCTGCGCCGCCGCGCTCGCCTGCGTGACCAGCGTCGCCCCTCTGCGAAGTGCGCCGCCTTCGGCCACAACATAAGATCCGTTGGCGGTCGGCCCCGGATACGCCTCCGGCCGGCTGATCCACCACACGCCCGCCGCCATCAGCAGCATCGCCGCCGCCAGCGCCGGCATCCACCGCGAGCGCAGCCATTGCCCCCCGCGAGCCGCATTGGCCGCATTGCGGTTGGCCTGCGCGCCGTGAACCTGCATCATGATCCGGTCCGTCAAATCGGGGGAAATATCCGTGCCCAGTTCCTCGCGCAGCAATTGATCGATCAATCGCTCCTGCGCCTCGGCCGACACTGGTTTGAAATTCGAATCGTGCAAACTCATTTCCCACCCCCTTCGGGCGCGGCCGGCGTCAGATTCAGGCGCTTGGAAACGCACAACCCCAGCACGCGCCGAACCCGCCTCAGAAGCGACTTGATTCCATCCTCGGTCATCTGCAGCAGTCCCGCCATTTCCTGCCGCGATTTGCCCTGCGTGTAAAAAAGCTCGATCGGCCGGCGCTGTTGCACCGGTAGCAGATCCAGGCAAAGCCGCAGCGCATCGACATAGTCGAACCCATCCCCATCGCGCAGGAAATGGCTCGACCAGAGCACCTCCGATTGATCCATGTGCTGCACCAGCGCGGCCGGGTCGGTGGGGTACTGCTTGCGCTTGCGCCAATGGGCTAGCAACTGGTTCCGCGCCGTCCCCCTCAGCCAGGCCGCCCGCCGCGGAAGCTCGAAAGTCGAAACATCCGGCGTCCGCGACCGAAACGCAGCCAAAAACGTCTCCTGGATCATGTCCTCCGCCGTCGACCGATCCGAACCCAGATACCTCAGATACCGATAAAGCTCGGCCTGATGTGTGCGGATCATTTCCTCAAGGTCATCGGAAGTCATCTATCGGCATAGTAGCGGCGAGCCAACCAAAGGGTGCAAGGAAAAGCTAAGGAGAGGCGGAAGGATGAAGGCAGAAGGATGAAGGATGAAAGGAATTCGGATGCGATCCCCTCTTTTCGGGTGCCATGGCCTGACGAGCCGTCAAATGAATCCCATACGCCAAGTGGTATTATCGGCTCGTCTGGCCATGCCCGGCCATGTCATGCCTCCCGCTTGAACCCTCGCCCACCCCTCAATCCCCATTCGAAAACCGCGTATCGCTCGCCGCCGACGATGTTGACTTCGTCGGTGTCCCCGCCGGCTGCCGCGCCACCACCGGCTGTGTCGTCCCCGTGCCCGCCCCCGCCCGCGCCGCCACGATCACCGGCGCGGTCTTCCGCGCTGCCACCCACTGCGCCCTCGGCGGGCAGACGGCCAGAATCTGCTTGATCGTCTCCGCGTGAATCTTCTCTTTCTTCTCGATATTGAAGTGATTCAAGTCCGGATCGAGCAAATCCGTCCGGTCCGCGCGGATATTCACATTCTCCAGCTTCCCCGCGAAATCCTCATCCGCCTTGAGCGGAATCCCCCGCATGAACGGCAGCGCATCGAGCGTATTGGGCTGATACAGGTTCACGCAATGCCGCACATTTCGCGGCACATTCGGCGGCGTGGTCGGATCCAATGTGATGATCAAATCGACCGGAATATTCTCCTGATCCAGCTCCCGCGCGATCGAGACCGCATCATCCGCCCCATATGAATGCCCGATCAAAATCAGCGGCTCGGGGTCTTTTGCCGCCTTGTAGCGCTCGGCGATCGCGGCCGCCAATTCCCGCCACTGGTTCTCCTGGAACACCATCCCATGCACCCCCGCCTGATTCACCTTCTCCCCCAGACTGTCGATCCCGGTCGAGAAAATCCCAATCCACCCCCGCACCAGATAAACCGTCCCTGCCCGCGGCGCTTCGGAAAAGGGTTTGACCTCGTCGATGTTCCCCGGAGTCATGGCCGAGCACCCGGCCAGCAACACCGCCAGCCCCGCCGCCCCCGCTACCCCCGCCGCGCGGCTCAATTGTCTTCCAAGTGTCTTAAATTCCATGAGTTACATCCAATTGGGAGGCGACTGGGCCCTGGTACAACGGCCAGCGCGGCCGTTTCGGGCTCGACACGTCGCCCCTTCGTGAATCGGGCGATTGCATTTGGGTACTTTAGAAGCGATTGAGACACGCGATCCAACTACGCCAATTCAATGTGCCCCGCGATGATCTTGTGCAGCCCGCCGCGATTTCGCAGCAGCAGCCGCCCGGTGCTATCCAAACCTTCGCATTTCCCCATGATCGGCGGCTCCGGCGCGCTCAGCACCATCATCGTCCGCCCCAGCAGCGCATGATGCCGGTCATACTCCTTCAAAAGCGCCGGGAAGGGCGTCTCCGATTTTCGCACCAGAGTCTGATGCAGATGATGGCTCAGCGCGATCAGCACACCCGTCAAATCCATCGGCTTCGCCCGATCGCCCCCAAGTTGCCGCAGGAAAATAATCCGCCGCCGCAGATCGGCCGGCATTGCCTCACCCGGCAGGTTGACGTTCAGCCCCACCCCGATCAAATCCACCCCATCGATCCGCTCGCAGAGCAGCCCCGCCAGTTTCCGCAGCGGCCGATGCTTCCCCCGCGCCGGCCTGGTATCCGCGTCCGGATACACCACGTCATTTGGCCACTTGAGCTGAATCTCCCCTTCGCGAGAAATCTCCGCCGCCGCATTCCTCACCGCCAGCCCCGCCGCCAGCGGCAGATGATGCGGCGCAAGCGTTGAATCCACCGGCAGAACAAACGTCACCGTGAGCGACCCCCCGGCCGAGAACCACGAATTCTGCCCCCGCCCCCGCCCCGCCGTCTGCCGCGAAGCCAGCACGATCGCCGGCGCATAAAGTTCCCCGCGCTTGCGCATGATGGCCGCATGATCGTTCGTCGACCGCAGCCTGGAAAAAAAATGCAGACGAAACGGCTTGACCCCGGCGCGCAGCTCGGCAAGGCGAAAAGAGTTGAAACCGCGGGTTGTCATCGATGCGCGGAGGGGCACGGCGGGAAGTGTGCGGGATTTGCGAGGGATTTGGAAGCGATTGCCCCGGGCGATTTCGCCGAGGTGCTGGAACTGGGTGGCGACACAATCTTTGTCGGGGCAGTCAAAGGTCTACCGCCGCGGCGCGGGGCCGACGATCAGATCGACCAGGCCGCCCATGAACATCAGGATCATTCCGGCCGCCATCAGGTAGACTTTCGACATCGCGACGAATGTCGCAAATCCGGCGGCACCGCCCAACTGGGTCAGCATGTGGATGGTCTCGACTTGGCTGCATCCGAAGAGGATCAGGAGGGCGATCACGACCAGGCGGAAGCTTGCGCCGGCCGAGCCGGAAATCGAGGGGCGGTTTCCGGGGAAGTTAAAGAGCGCGAGCAGGCTTGCCAGGGCCAGCAGGGCCAGGGCAAGCATCAGGACGATCGCGTAGATCTTGGGCCCGGCGGATGGCGCGGCCTGGAAGGCGTGGAAGAGGCTCCTGGGGAAGGCGGCCTCGCCGCCGGGTTCGAGGGGCATGGCCTGGGACAGGGCGAATCCCACAGCGCCCGCCAGCGCCGGCAGGTAGAGCAGGCCGTAGCCGGGGCGATACCAGCGCGAGCGCGAGCCGATCCAGAGCAGGAGGATTCCGATGCCGCCGGCGAGCAGCGGCCAGGGAACGCCCTGCGTCAGACTCGATGCATCGGGGGCGAAAGACATGCCGCGATATTCCTTTTGCATGGAGACGAGGATGAAGGGCGTCCAGGGGAGGAGGCATAGGATCGCGCCGCGGATCCTCATGTCCGTGGCGACGGCCAGGATGAAAGCCAGCAATGCCGCCGCGAGCGGAAAGGCGATGAGGAACTTGGCCATGGCGGGGAGATTCTTGTCGCCCAGCAGTTCCATGCTGGTGAACTGCGCCTTGAGGCCGCCGGTTGGGCCAGGGACCAGATCGGGAATCAGGAATGCGAGGACGAGGAGGACGCCGAAGAACACGATGGAACGGGCGCGCACGCCGCGCTCGGACCAGTTGTTCGCCGGGCCGTAGCCAGGGGGCATGGGCATCGAATAATTCTGGACGACGACCATCGGACCCTGCGGCGAGGGCGATGGCTGAAAGTGCTGCGGAGTGAGGGGCGGCGGCATCTGCTGCGATTGCATCGGCACGGAGAAGACAAATCCGCACCGGCAGTTGGCCGACCGACCGGCGGCTTCAGGTCCCATGAGATACTGCGCGCCGCATTTCGGGCAGGCCGCGGCGATTCCGCCGACGCCCGGGCCGGCCAGCGCGGGTCTGGGCTTTCGCGCCGCCACGATCACCAACAGCAGCACCACCACGCCACCCCCCACTCCCGCCGGCAGGGCCCATGACGGCCAGGCTTGAGCGGTTGCGACCGGCGCGAGGGGATTGACGGATGCGGTCGCGTCGGTGTGGTTCTGCGAGGCCTTGGTCACCATCTTATCGACGAAGGATTCCACCAGTTCTTCGTACTTTTCCTTGGCCTCCTCGACATTGGTCGCGTTGGTGCTCTTGACCCATTCCACGTGCGGCTTGACGACCTGATCGATGAAGGCCTGGTTCTTGTTTTCCCATCCGCTGATCTTGAACTGATCTGCCTCGAGCCGGAATTTCACCCGCTGCACGGTATCGAGCTCCTGCGCCGGGCCATCGCTCCGGGCCAGGACGTTCTGGCGGAATGGCACGCGCAAATTGGCCGCGTATTCCTTGTCGCTGATCTTCTCAACCAGCACGATGCTTTGGCTGATCAACTGGGCATTGGCGAGCGCATTGGCGGCATCGGGGCGGTCCATGTTCTGGATGAGTTGCTGGGCCTCGTCGCGCGCGGCGACTTCCGGGCCGTCCTGGATGCCGTCGATGATCTTCTCAGTCATCAGGCGAGAGAGCGCATCGGAATTGCGCTGTTGGGCGGCGTTCTGGGCCTGCTCCATGACGCGGGCGAGCTGCGTCTTGATCGTGGCGGGGCGGTCGGGCGTGGGGACGGCGGCGACGGGGCGCGCGCCGGCCGGGGGCAAGCCGAAATAGATGGCCTGATGATGCATCTTCTCGAAATAGGGATCGCCCCGATCCAGCTTGGCGGCCATTTCGCGCTTGAGGAGCTGGAATGCCTTCTGCGGCGAGTTGCCGGCGCGGGTCAGCTCGATGAAGCGCTTGGGCGCCATTCCCTCGGCCTGTTCGAATGCATTGGGGGCGACGGCCTGCCAGGTGACCCTCGAATAACCCACGAAGCCGCTAGCGCCGTTCTTGAGGAAGCGCAGGCCGATGTGATTGTCGGAGGTCTTGGGAACGACCGACCCATCGGAAAGGATATTGATGGTCGATCCGCCGTAGCACGCGCAGGACCATACCAGGCCATCGGGCGACATCGCGTGATCGATCGTCATCGCGGTGAGCTGTTTGTGGTCCGGTTCCTCTCCCCAATAGAAATTGGGAACATCATCCGAGCCGTGGAGATTGATCAGGGCGTTGTGGCCCTGGAAGAAGGTGCGCGAAAAGCTCTCGGCGGTCATCGGGGTGGAGCGGACGATCAGGTTGCTCCTGCCGGGGCTGGCCAGTTCCGCCAGGAGGGGCGGGCTGGACCGGTTGCGGTTGCCGTAAACCGCGTAGTCGTCCAGCGCCAGGCGCCCGCTGCGGGCGGAGTCTCGATAGAGGACGCTGCCGGTGTCTTCGAGGATGCCGTCATCATCGGGCATCCGCACGACCATGATCTCGGGGTCCTGATGGGAATCGTGATCGAAGTCGGCATAGGGATCATCCGAGAGAATCTCGGTGTCGGGGTCGCCGTTGGTTCCCTGGGAGGGATTGGGATAGATCGCGTGCGGGACCACATCGTGATGCCCGAAGATGAATAGGCAATCGCAGTTATTTCGATCGAAGTTCTGTTCCACCAGTGCATCGACAGCCTTGAAATCCCGGGGCCCGATGTTCTTGCCGGCGAGGTCGATGATCGTGCCGAATGAATCGAGATACTTTTTGATCTGGTCGTATCGGTCACCGTGCTTGGCCTTGAGTTTGTCGGTGTCGGTCAGCACCATGCAGCCCATGGCGCGGACCGCCGGCGGGCGCAGCGCGATGGGCGGCTGATTCTGGGGCACCGGCGGCCTGGGCGGCGGCGGGGCGGGGTTCTCATTCCTGATGATCGGCACCATGTAATAGTTCATGGGGCCCTGCGGCGGCTGCACGAAGATCAGGCGAATCTCGATCACCAGGACGATCTGTCCATAAGTTCCCCGCCAGCGGTTTTGATAGACGTTAACGTAGAAACGGCGTCCCTGGTAAGGGAGATAGAATTCGGCGGTCATCCGGTTGGCGAAGGCGACAAACTGCCGCTGAACGATGTTGTCCGCCTGCGCCCGCCATTGCCGCACCCGGGGCGTGACCTGTGCGGGCGGAAGCAGCACCGGCGCTGGATTGGCAAGCGGAACGTAGGCCGTTGGACGGACGGGAATTTGCAGCGCCGGCGGCTTTTGCGTGATCGGCCCCTTGGGAACGTTCGGCCCCTTGGGCGCGTTGGGACCCTTTGGCGCGCCCACCGGCTGCGCCTGGGCCTTGGGCAGACCGGCCGCGAATCTCGCCCAATGCTTGTTGTAAACCGCGATGATTTGCGCCTCGGTGCGGTCGGCGGGCATCTTCATCAGTTCATCGAAGAACGGGTTGAAAACCGCCTTGGAGAAATCATCCGGGATCGCCACGATCTCGGTGAGCTTGAGCGCGCCATCCTTCCGCGTCACGCCCATATCCATCACCCAGCCGACGGTCTGATTGGTTCCTTTGATCGGCCGATTGAGCAGCAGGACCCGGAACCGCTGTCCGCCCGCGATGTTCTCGGCATACAGGATGCGCTGGGAAACGGGCGTGCCATCGATGAAGGGGCTGAGATGCTCGGAATCCGAGGAGGCATCGAGGAAGATCTTGATGAACTCAGCGCGCGGCGTCGGGTCCGTCTCGATCCGCTCGCCGCCGAGATAGATCACCGTCGTGATGCGATCGGCGATCAGGGCCTGGTATTGTTGTTTGTCGCCCCGGTCGTAGGCATTTTGAATCCCCTGCAGCACATTGAGATGCGCCGGGTCGGGTGCAGCCCGGCCGGGCTGGCCGAATGCACTGCTCGCGCACATCAGAATCGCCACCCATAGCACGCCCAAAGTGAACTTCGGTTTCATGTTTCGCTCTCCTCGTCTGCGCAATATCCTACCACCCCCATTGACCAGAATCTGCATAATTCGTTAGCGGTGGATATGTGCGGGCGTCGGCATCGCGTCCGATAACTCGCCACGGTGCGGCCCATTGACCTGTTCAGGGCTGTGCTCGCCCCCATCGTCGCGAAAGTTCTGGCCTTTATTGCCGCGCAGATCAAACACGATGCGGCTGGCCGATGCCACGCCTTCGCCGGGTCGTGCTCGGCCATCCACGCCCCGGCCATTTCCAGCCACCGCTGATCGTTGTAGCTGTTCGTATAGCCAACCAATGATTGGTAGAATACGCGCATGACCCGCCCAAGCCCTTTTCCCGGCATGGACCCGTGGCTCCAGTCATTCTGGGACAACGTGCACACCAAGTTCTGCACATACCTGAGCGATACGCTCAACGAGTTGTTGTCGCCCGGCCTGGTGGCGGTGACGCAGCAGCGCGTGTTCATCGAGAGCAGCGTTGCGGCCGATCGCAGCGCCTACCCGGATGTGCATGTGATCCATCGGTCCGCCCCAGCGCTGGGTGGGTCCTCGCCCGCCGGTGCGGCGACGCTGGATGAGCCGATCGTGATGGAGATGCCCGCCGACGCGTTCGAGCAGCCGTACATCGAGATCGTCGATGCACAGTCGGGCGGCACGGTCGTGACGGTGATCGAGATCGTGTCGCCGTCGAACAAGCGGGCGGGGGAGAGCCGCGACCTGTACGAGCAGAAGCAGGCGGAGGTGGTGGCGTCGGATGCGAACCTCGTCGAGGTGGACCTCATCCGCGGCTATCGCGGCGTGACGCTGGCGTGGCGTCGCTCGGCGTCGCCGGCGCTCGAGACGGCATACCACGCCTGCGCCCGCCGCGCCACCCGGCGGCTGGCGCTTGAGGTTTACCCGATCGGCCTGTGGCAGCGGCTTCCCTCCATCCGCATTCCGCTGCGCCCGGATGATGCCGACATCCGGCTCGACCTCCAGAGGATCCTCGACGACACCTACCGCCGCGGGCGGCTCGGCGAATTGATCGATTACTCGCGCCCCGCGGAGCCACCGCTCGGTGATGCGGAAGCGCGGGGGGCGGCGGAGTTCATTGCAGCGTGGCGGGCGGTCGGATGACACTCTGAGATTCAGTGAATCAACTGCGGCGAATACTGCAACCCCAGGTTCAATATCTGCTGCAGCAGCGCTTCATACGAAACTCCCACCGAGGCGGCCGACTCCGCGAAATCTTCGCCCCGCGCCAGTTGCGGATTCGGGTTGGCCTCCAGCAGATAAACATCGCCCGAAGCCGTCATGCGGAAATCCAGGCGGGCGTAACCCGTCAACCCCAGGATGCGGTAGATCCGCTTGGAGAGGTGCGAGATCAGCTTGTCGTGCCCGGCCGGCAGGTCCGTCGCGGCGCGCGTGGTGATGCCATATTTAGCGCGATAGGCGAGATTCCATTTAACGCGCTCGGTCGCCATCAGCGGCATATCCACCGGCGCTTTATCGGCCACCAGTTCCCACACCGGAAATGTCGAAAGTCGCAGGTTGCCGGTGACGCCAACGTACAACTCCCGGCCGGCGATGTACTGCTCGGCGATGGCGTAAGTGCCGACGGCATCGTGAATGTAGCGAACGCGCTCCCTGAGCTGATCGTCATCGTGGACGATCGAGGCCTGGGCGATGCCGACCGAGCCTTCGACGTTGACCGATTTGACGATCAGCGGGAAGCCGAGTTTTTTTGGCCGGGCGATCCGCTTGCGGGTGGGAAAGACCGCGAAGGCCGGGACGTGGATGCGGTGATAGGCCATGATCTTCTTAGTCAGCGCCTTGTCCCGCGCCAAAGTCATCCCGCGCGGATTGCAGCCGGTATACGACTGATGGATCAGCTCCAGGTAGGAGACCACATGCTGATCGAACACGTGGTAATCGTGGAAGCCTTCGAGCAGGTTGAAGGCGAGCTGCGGCTTGAAGGAATCGACGGCCTGGCGGATGGCCCCCAGATCATCCGAGACGCCGACCTTCAGCACTTCATGCCCCATCGTCTTGAGCGAATGGAAAACATTCAGCTCGGTGCGGTAAGGAGGCAGTTTCAAATCCGGCGCATCGAGGTCCAGATCGGGCGTGTCATCGGGAAACGACAGCGCCTTGTCCATCAGCAGCATCACCCGCAGAGGCTTCTTGACGGGGAAGGGCGATTTGGGCTTGCGCCGGCGCGGCGATTTGCGACTGGCCGGCGCGTGGGCCGGCGACGGCGCGGCGGCCGGGGGTGTCGCGGCGGGCGGAGGGGCAATGTGTTCGTGCTCGGTCGTCATGCGCGCTCGGTTCGTCCCCACCATCTTCCCACGAATCGTAAATCGAGCAACGGCGCCGCTGCGCGATGTCAAATGCTCGCCGCTGCGCGATGTCAAATGTTCAAAGTCAAATGTCAAATGTCCGGATGCATGCGCTGCCTTCTTACTTTTGACATTTGCCTTTTGACATTTGACATGGTTCAAAGCGCCAGCCGATGGTGTCCCGAGTGGAGATAGTTCATGGTCTGCACCGTGATCATGACGATGCTTTCGAGCGTGGTGAGCTCGGAGCTGGTTCGCAGGCGCAGTTTCAATTCGCGACATCGTCTAATGATATCGTCCAGAACCTTGTCGATTGTGTACTGGTATTCACCGGTCCAGCGCGCCACCAGTCGGCGCAGGTCCGGCTTGATCTCCCGCAGGAAGCGCCCGGCCGGCTTGCGCTTGCGATGCCGGGCCTCGTTGGAAAACAGGCGCAGCAGGTCCGCATCGTAGAAATGAATCCGCGTGACCGCGTAGAAAGCGCGCTTCTGCTCGTAATGGTCCCGCAGGGTCTGCGTGAGATTTTTGAGCGGATCGATGTGCTTGCGCGAAGTGACGGCCGGCTTCTGCCCGGCGATTTCGCGCATCACTTCATCCACATATTCCAGCTTCTTCAGCGCCGGCCAATCCTTGTACTCCACGCGCCAGTGCGAGTTGGGCTTGAGCCACACCGCAAACGTCTCGGCGAAATCCTCCGAGGGATGCGACTGCGCGTACCACATGTCGAAATGCACGACGAAACTCCGCGAGTAGGGCTTGGGCGCATAATACTTGGGATAGGGCGCTGCGCCGGATCCGAAGAGCTCCTGCCATTTCTTCCGGTAGTGCAGCCGGTACGCGTTCTCCAGGGTGTGGCCCGTTTCATGCCGCAGAATCCGCATGCACTGCCGCTCGCCCCAGCCCTCGGCCTCCAGCATCATCCGCTTTTCCAGCCGCGCCAGCCGGCGATGGGCCAGATAAAACGGAATCGCGATCCCCGGATAACCATCCGGGCTGAACCACTCCGAAGAGAGCCAGAAGTGCGGCCGAAAGGAGAGGTCGCGGGCCGCCAGTTCGCGGTAGAGGCGCTCGATGCGCGGTTGAAGGATCGTCGCTTCCAGGTGGAGGTCCAGATCGCAGAAACGGCGATCCAGCAGCGCCTCATCGGTCAGGGCGGGATCATCGAGGTCCGCGGAAGTGAGCTTGCGGCGACGGGGCACATCGCGTTTCTACCGCGACAGACGGCCGGGGCCAAGGCGCAGGCGATTTATCGCGGCAATTCTGTCGATTCGCCTTGGAGAAAACGAAAAACGAAAAACTTAAAGAAGGGAGGGTCGGCTTTTGCTTGGGGATTTTGGCGCCGCGGGCATTACGACAGTGTTATTTGCGTTTGGACGGGGCCTTTTTGGCCGATTTTTTCAGCCTTTTGGCTGCGGCAGAAGCTTTGGGGGCTTTGGCCGCTTTGGCTGGGCTGGCGGCTCTTGCGGCTTTGGCGGGCTTGGACTTGCTGGTTGCGGCGGCGGCCTTTCTCTCCTCGTTCAGCGCCATCGCCGCCCGATACTGTTTCAGGTAGGCCTGAACCGGCACCCGCCGGATGGCCTCGCCGATCAAATCCAGCGGCAGGTCCTCCACTTTCTTGAAGCGGATGCACGATTTGCCCATGTCCATCTTCTTGCCGGTCTTGGCCCACTCCCGCCGCAGCCAGGAATCGGGCTGGTCGTTGCAGGAGGTGTATTCGCACATCATGTAGAGCGACATGCCGTTCTTCTGCGATGCCAGGGCCGCGAAGTTCAGCGGCTTGCTCGGGTCGCAGTGGTATCCCTGCGGAAAGATCCGGTGCGGCACGAAGTACCCGATCATGCCGTACTGCATCCCTTCCTCGTAATCCTTGTCGAGGTTTTTAAGAATGACCTCGCGAACGGTCTGGATGGCCGCGCGGCGGTCGGGGGGAAGTTCGGCCAGATACGCTTCGACGGTGGCGGCTTTGGATTGCATGGTGGCGTAGTTTTACCGATGCGGGCGCGGGATGCAATTCGATTTGGAAGCGCGATCTTCCTCGAAAAATCTTCCCGTTGCCTTCATCGCACGCGGATGCCTGGTATGCTCATCGCGATCGCTTCCTTCTCATCATCGTATTCAGTATAAAGGCCATTCATCATGGACACCGCACCCATCGAGCGCATCTCCCGTCCCGCCTCATTGCCCGATCGTCCCGCACAGGGCCATAAGGGCACCTTCGGCCGGGTCCTGATCATCGGCGGGCACGAGGAGATGATCGGCGCGCCGGTGCTGGCGGGGATGGCGGCGCTGCGCCTGGGCGCTGGGCTGGTGCAGATCGTCGTACCGAGATCGATTCTCCCGGCCGCCCTTACCATCTGCCCTGAGTTGATCGGCCTGGGGCTGTCGGGCGATGTGAAACTGGACATTCCGCGGATCGCCGAAGCCGCGGAAGCCGCTGATGCGATTGTCATCGGCCCGGGCCTGGGCAAGAGCGACTCGGCCCGGGGTATGCTCAAGACAGTTGTCGGTTTGTACAAGCCGATCGTGATTGATGCCGATGGACTGAACCTGCTGGCCGCCCTGAAGCGCTGGCCGGGCGCGACGTTTCACGCCAAGGCCGTCCTGACACCCCATCCGATGGAGATGCGGCGGCTGTCGATGCTTCTCCCCCCGGCCGATGTCGGCGGATGGGCCAGCGGTGGGAAGATCCCGGGCGACGAGGCCGCGCGCGAGTCGATCGCGATGCTGGCCGCCCGCACCTTTGGCCAGACGATCATCCTCAAAGGGCACCAGTCGGTGGTTACCGATGGAATCAAACTATATGTCAATCATACCGGCGATTCGACACTCGCCAAGGCCGGCAGCGGCGATATTTTGAGCGGGATGATCGGCTGCCTGCTGGCGCAGGGGCTGGAGCCTTTCGCGGCCGCGACGCTGGGCGCTCATCTGCATGGCCGGGCCGGCGAACTGGCGGGCGCGAAGTTCGGGCAGAGAAGCGCGCTGGGGCGGGAAGTGATTGGAGAGATCGGGGAGGCGATCAAGGGAGTCTGAAGCTCCCTCTTCTGAGCGCGGTCTGGAAATCCATGCACGAGGCGGGCCAGATAAATCGACAGGCCCAGTATAGGAGAGGGGACCAGACAGCCTTCACCCATTCCAAGAAATCAACCCGACGCCGACCACCGCCACCGCCGCCGCGATCGCCACGCCCCAGCCGATCCGCACGCGATAGCGAATCGCCACCATCGGAATCACCAGCAGCGTGCTGGTGGACATCAGCGTGCTCACCAGCCCGGCCGAGGCGAGTTTGAGCGCCCCGACATAACACAACATCCCCAGCAGCGGCCCGCAGGTCGTCCCCAGCGCCACGCGCCTGAGGATCGCGCGATTGCGCAGGTGGGCGAGGATCTTTTTGCACGAACCGGTGAGCAGGGGGGCGATCCAGAGAAGGCAACCGGCGCTGCTGACGCGGATGATGGTGCCGATGATCGGATCCAGTGGGCGGGCTGGATCGATGTTGAAGGCGAGTCGGCCGGTGACGGACCCCACGCCGATGCAGATGGCGGCGAGCAGGCCGCAGATCAGGCCCGAGGCGGTGACCGCGCCGGGTTCGGTGGTTGCGGCGGGTTCGGCCTGCGGCGATGAATCGCCGTGGTCCAATGGCGCGGCCGGGCGCGCGGTGGCGGCGTAGGCGATGGCCGCGATGACCAGCCCCGCGCCCGCCAGCGCCCATCCGCCCAATGCCTCATCCAACCAGATTCGCGCGATGATCAGGGCCGCCACCGGGCAGAGCGTGTTCATTTTCACCGCCCGCCGCGGGCCGAGTTTGACCAGCGCTTCGTAGAAGAGAAGATCGCCCAGCACCAGGCCGGCCGCGCCGGAGATAATCATCCACATCCACTGCGCCCCGCTCGGCATGGCCGGGCGATAGTCGGTGAAACCGTAAACCACGCCCGCGTACAACGGCAGCACGATCAGGAGCAGCGCCGCCGATGCGAGAAGAATCCGGATCAGGCATGTGTTGATGGAGCCGATGCGCCGGCCGACGCTGGCCATGACCATCGAGGAGACGGCCCAGAAGGTCGCGGTGCAGAGCGAGAGCGCGATACCGGCGGTGTGGCCGATGCTCGACATGAACGATTCCGGGATTGAACCACGAAGGTCACGAAGGTCACGAAGAGAGAGGGCGATACGATACGGAGGATTGGTCGATCCGCAATGGGGGGGAGGAGGGTAGGGTTCAGGGTTCAGGGTTCAGGGTTCAGGGTGTAGGGTGTAGGGTGTAGGCTTGACGAATCACGCGTCAACTCAGTTGGAATGGCTTCTGTCGCATTGGACACTGCGAGGCATATCGCTCGGGTACTTTTCCTCCGCGTATTCCCTACACCCTATACCCTCCACCCTATACCCTCATCAAACATGCGAAAGGTGCGATCATTTGCCAGGCCCTTCAACGTTTGCGCATCGGCCGCGTTCTTTGTACGGAGAGGCTATTTCTTCGCATTCATCAACCAGGAGCTTTCATGTTCAAGCGTTTGTTGGCATCGGTGGTCGCGCTGGCATTGGGCGGGTCGTTCGCTTCAGCGCAGGAAGTCGCGGTGGGGGCGGCCAATCTGGTCGGGAAGGATTTGTCGGGCTGGAAGCTCAAGAACGAGAAGGCCAGCCATTGGAAGGTGGCCGGCAGCGTCAAGATGAGCGAGGCGAAGAACAAGGAACTCGAACCGGCCGGCGAGCCGGGCGATGTTCCGCTTCTGGTGAACGATCTCAAGGAGAAGGAACACGGCTGCGATGTCTTCACCACCAAGGATTTCGGAAGCTGCGAAGTCCATGTGGAATTCATGGTGCCCAAGGGCTCCAACTCCGGCGTCTATCTCCAGGGCCGCTACGAGGTGCAAATTCTCGATTCCTTCGGCAAAGGCGCGCAGAACAAACCCGGCAAGGGCGATCTCGGCGGCATTTACAATACCAAAGAACCCATCGCCGAGACCTACGAGCCCAAAGCGCCGGGCGAGTGGCAGTCCATGGACATCATTTTCGAAGCCCCGCGCTTCGATGCCGATGGCAAGAAGGTCTCCAACGCCAAGTTCCTTAGCGTGAAGCTCAATGGCAAGGAAATCCAGAAAGATGTCGAAGCCCCCGCCCCCACCGGCGGCCAACTCTCCAACAAGGAAGCGACGCAAGGCCCGCTGATGTTCCAGGGCGATCACGGCCCGGTGGCGATTCGGAATGTGCGCGTGAAGGAAGTGGGACAGTAGGCGGCGATGCGGGGCGTATTGAGCAGTGTTGAAAGGGTTTAGGGTATAGGGTGTAGGGTATAGAAAACTGGAGAGCATGATCCCCATTCCTATACCCTATACCCTACACCCTACACCCTATACCCTTCGCCAACCACACCCCCATCACAATCCGGCAAACACCTTCTCCATCGCCTCTCCCACCACCTTCAGCCGCGCCTCATCATCCGCCAACTCCGCCAGTTCCTTCTTGAACGGCTCGGGCGTGACCGGTCCTTCGTAGCCGATTTGCTTGAGGGCGCGGAGGAAGCCGGTGATGTCGATCACGCCGGTTTCGCCGGGAAGGCAGCGGACGGTGTCGAACTGCTGGTCGGGGGTCAGGCCGGCGGGGGCATCGTTGATGTGGACGTACACGACCTCGCGGGCCTTGAGTTGGCGGACTTCATCGAGCGTGTGGCCGGCGGTGTAGACGTGGTAGGAGTCCAGGAGCAGGCCGACATTCGGGCCGATCTCGCGGGCCATATTCAGCATGTCGCCCATGCGATAGATGAAGGGGTGTTTGAAGGTCTCGCGGAGGGTCTTCGGACCGATGAATTCCAGGCCGATGCAGATGCCATGAACCGACAGGGCGCGGGCGATGGGGCGGAAACGGTCCACATGAAAGTGGCGATTGTCGGTCAATTGCAGGTCATTGGAGCCGGGCATGATCCAGGTGGCGCAGCGGGTGCAGCCGATGGCCACGGCCGCGCCGGCCAGGCGGGGCAGGGCTTCGAGATCGCGCTTGAATGTGTCATCGGCGCCGCGCCAGTCGGTGGGCAGCATGAAAGCCGCTGGCCGGATTTTGGCGGATCGGAAGATCGCCTGCGCGGCCGGCAGGCCGTGCGAATCGATGAAATCCGCCAGCACCGCCGCGGAGAACTCGACGCCGGCAAAACCTCCCGCGCGGGCGGCGGCGACCGAATCCGCCAGTGTGACTGCATTTACTCCAATCGCTCCGGGGCTGAGGGCTTTGAACATGCAAACGATTGTAGTGGGAACGGCGGCGACAGAAAATCTCCAGACGCACGCCTCGGTGGACTCACCACAATGCCTGACAGTTATCGCGACCCGGCGGTGGATAACCGGTGGACAAGTCGGAAAATCATGCGGTTTTCCGGCCATTTTTCTCTGTTTTGGTGCGATTGGCGCACTCTGCCGCCGCGCTCCAGGCCGAGTTGCGCCGCGTCGCGATGTGCTCCATGCTCGCGCCTGATCGCGAAAATCTTCGCGCGATCTTCAGACAATTCGCGAACAGTCAATGCAATCCCATCGTATTTTTTTCGCGCGGCGTCATCGCAAGCGACCGTGCGCGGCGCGAATATGGCGCGGATGTAACTGTTTCACGCGACTCTTCCCAAACATCTCCCTGATGTGGCATGGGGGTTTTCATCCGGGGCAAATTTCCTTGGAAAACAGTGGATTTTTTCGTTGGAAAAGCGCGAACGTCCGGTAATATTCCTCGCGTTGAAAGTGATCCTAAACTTTCACGGGCAGACTAGACCGCTCTAACATTCAGGGAAGAAGGAGTTGCCACGGATGGCTACCATTCTGATCGTCGATGACGAGCTCGACTGCCGTAAGCCGCTCGCCACCCTACTCAAATGTGAAGGTTACGAAATCGAGGAGGCCGTCAACGGTCTCCAGGGACTTGAGGCGCTCGGTCGCCGCAAGTTCGATCTCGTCCTTCTCGATCTCAAGATGCCGGGCGTCGATGGCGTGCAGATGCTGCAGGCCATGCGCAAGCAGGAGCGCTGGGCCAAGCTCCCGGTGTTCATGGTGACGGCGCAGCACGACTCGGTCATGCTGACCCGGGCGCGCCAGATCGGTTTCCAGGAATACATCTTCAAGGGCGACACGCCCTTCATGAAGCTCCTGGAGCTGGTCAAGCGCCACCTCGGCGAGGCCTTCACGCCGCGCCGCCGCGGGCGCAAGCCCAAGATCCGGCCCGAAGCGGCCCAGGTGGTGCAGAAGCCCGCCTCGGTCACGCGGGCGCGCGAGCGCTGGCAAGCCACCAAGTTGGCCTACCAATTTCTCAACAGCGAAGATTGATTGACGTCGGCGCTTCGAATGGAGCCCCGCGATTGTGGTGCGGCCGTCCCGGCCGCCAATGCGGAGGCGACCGCACCACAGTTCGTTTCTGCAACCGTCATTGCAGGCGGGGACGCCCGCACCACAAGCGGGCTCGCCGCATCGCACGCGGCGCGCCTAAAATCCCTCGATGCGCCTGCTCGTCACCGCTGATCTTCACTACAACCATGCCCGCTCCCGGCCGGTGGCGATCGATTTGATCGATCGCATGAACCAGGCCGGCGGCGATGCGCTGCTCGTGGCCGGCGATACCGCCGTCGCCGATGGCGACTGGCTGGAGCGCTGCCTGGAGCGATTCACGATTCGCGGCCCGCGCCTGTTTCTTTGCGGCAACCACGAGTTGTGGACCCACTCCGCCGACAGCCATGCCCTGTTTACCGAGGACCTTCCCCGCCGGGTTCGCGCGCTGGGCTGGCACTGGCTGGAGGGCGATCCGTGGATCGGTGGCGATATCGCGGTGGTGGGGACGATGGGGTGGTACGACTACACATTCGCTTCGCCGGCGTTGGCGATTCCCAAGCGGTTTTACGAGGCCGGGATGTCGCCGGCGGCCGCGGAGTATCTCAAGCGCGGCGATCTGCTGGGCGATCGCGCGGATATCCCCGAAAGCGCCCGTGGGGTGATGGCGCGGTGGAACGATGCCAAGTTCATCCACCTGCATCGGAGCGATGAGACCTTCCTGAACCAGCGCCTGGCCGATTTCTCGGCCGGCCTGAATGCCGCGGCCGGCGCTCGCCATCTCGTCGCGGCGACCCATTGCGTGCCCTACGCCGAGCTTCTTCCCCCGCGCAAGTCAAACCAGTGGGAATTCGCGCGGGCCTATCTGGGGAGTCCGAAACTGGGCGAGGTGATTTCCAGCCACGCGAATGTCAGCCACGTTTTCTGCGGCCACAGCCATTTCCCCGCCCAGGCGAGGCTGGGCCGGATCGACGCGGTGAATATTGGCTCCGGGTATGGGTGGAAGACGTTCTGCGAGTTGGAGATTGGGACGCTTGCGGACAACGAAGGTTGACAGAACGGGCCGGGGACGCAATACGCTCTGTTGAAGAAGAAGTGAGGTTTGAGAATGAGATACCTGATCGTCCTAGCGTGCTTCCTGTCCATGCCCGCCATTACCCTGGCCGACTCCCAGGTCGGGGAGCCAGCGCCCATTATCCTCAGCGAAAAGTTGATCGATGAAGTGGCGGCCAAGCGCATCAACGGCGTCGAGTCCTGCCGCGTCCTCCGCGCCGCCGCGGATGCAGCCGACCCAAAGCTGATCCCCGCCCTGCGAAAGGCCGC
This sequence comes from Tepidisphaerales bacterium, assembly GCA_038244055.1. GTDB lineage: Bacteria > Planctomycetota > Phycisphaerae > Tepidisphaerales > Tepidisphaeraceae > DASPKW01. The sequence continues at coordinate 18,948 of JBBRTW010000052.1, forward strand.
CGCCGTCTGGGGCGCAGACCCCGTCCACTTGAAGGTCAGCTTTTACGCGCTGCACGCCTTGTGGACATCCGGCGAGTCGACGGATTACTTCCTGAAGAACCTCGACGCAGGAAAGGAAAATAAGTGGCTCGTCTACAACTCGATCCTGATCCTCGCCCGTAACCCGGATCAGAAGGTGCTTGACCGGATCAAGCGGATGACCCCGCACGAGGATGTCCACATCCAGGGCGCAATCAGCGCTGTCGGGGCGGTGCGGACCCTGATCGATGAGTACGACCGGCTACGGGAGCCGGAGGAGCGAATTGACTTCGTACTCCAACGGGCCGGCAGCACATGGAACGCCCTGTCCGGTGCCAACAGCGACCCGATTGACGAGAGACACCCGCACCCGTTCTGGGCCCGGCGGGAGCTCACCGCTCTATGCAAGACGCAAGGGGCGCTGGTGGCGCAGCGCCTGCGGTTGCTGCCCACGGACAGGCGCAGCCCTGACCCCCAGGACTGGCAGGAAATCCGCGACTACACGGCCCAGTTCCTCACTCCGGAGGTCCGGCGCGAGTACGAGAAGAAATAGCCTATTCGCGGCCTCCCGCTCTCAATGAGCGGTTTTACGAGAACGCGGTGAATTCACTTCACCCCCGCCTCCAGCGCCCCGGCCGCCCGCAACAGCGCCTTCCTCGTCGAAACCTCCGGATATCCCTCCGCCAGTCTCCGAACTTCCGCCGCATCGCTGCCGCCCCCGAGCAATTCAATTGCGTCCGCCGCCGCGTGCCGCGTATCGGTTGCGTTATCCAGATCGGCCGCGATCTTGATCAACCGTTGCACGGCCCGCCGGTCTCCAATCCGACCCAGCGCCCAGGCCGATGCCGCGCGCCAGCAGGGGGTCAGATCGTTGTGCAGAAACATCACGCCCGGCCCCAGTGGGTCAGGCCGGCCGGCCGCAGCCTCAGAGGGTTGATCCAGCGCTGCCAGCAGCGAATCGACCGATGCCCTATCGCCCAGGTGCCCCAGCGTCCGCGCCAGGAAGAAGCAGACCCAGTTCTTCACGGGCATGGCGTTGACCACGGGAATGCCCGTGTCGAAGACGCGCTTGATATCGCAACTCATCCCGCGGTAGCGATCGAACGCAGCGCGGACCCGCGGCTCGAAAGCGCGGTCGCGGCAGAGGAGCGAGAGAATCTGCGCCGCCCGAATCTCCGCGCCCGGCTTGCCGCCCCATGCGCCGTGAACCAGGTTGATCGCCTCTTCGAATCGCGGCGTCGAAACCGCCGCGCGATCACCCAGCAGCGAAAGACACGTCTCGATCGCCTCCTTCGCCTGCCCATTTCTCCGCACAATCCGGCCAACAATCGTCTCGTAATCATCGCAGGCCGGGAAAAGCGCCCGATCCGTATCCGTCGGCACCGAGCGGATCAAATTCGGCAATATTGCCGCACAATCGGCCGACGCGCACGCATCCAGCGCCTGCGCGATGAAGTAATGCACGGGCGATGCATGACAGGCGATCAGCGCATCGTGATCTCCATACCAGCGCGAAAATTTCGGATAGTCCGTCAGCCCCGCGAATGCCTTGATCAGCCCCGCCTGCGCTTCGGGCGTAGCAATCACTCCAAGCGCCTCCGCGCACGCCTCGGCCAGGAAAAGATTCCCCGTATCCGGATTGGCGTGCTGGATCAGCGTCGCAACCAGCATCGGAGCCGATTCCTTATCCTTGAGCCAGCCCAGCGCCCGGACGGCCGCCTGGAGCGTGCGCGGGTTGACCGATTCGGTGGAGTTGAAGCGCGCGTTATCCCCGGAATGTTTCTTGCGCCACTCCGGCAGCGGGTTGTTATCGCGCTCGCGCAGCACATACGCGCGCAAGGCCGCCCGAGCCGCGTCGCCGCCGATATGTCCCAGCGCCACCGCCGCCCGGCGCACGATATCGCGATCGGGATCATCCATGCGCTTGGCGAGCGCGGCCTCAATCGCATCCAACCCCGTCTGCCCAATCCACTCCCGCCAGGCCTGCGCCATTTCGAGCCGTTGCGGGCGCGATGCGAAGGCATCAAATGGCCGGGCATGTCCCGTTATATTCTCGATCGAGATGGAAGCCGCCTGCGCCGCCAACGGGTCGATATCCGCCAGCGCATCGAGCAATGGCGCGATGGATTCGCGCGTCCCACATGCCCCCAGCGCCCCCGCCGCCGCCAGGCGCACTTCGCGCGCTTTGTCTTTCAGCGCACCCGTCAGCGCCGGCGCGGCCGCCGGATCGCGGAAGATCGCCAGCCGATTGGCCGATGAAATCCGCAAGCCCGCATCGCTCCCGGCCAGTTGTTCGATCAGTTTGGCGACATCGCTCGCCGATGTCGCCAGCGGATCGGCGCTGTCGGCATGTCGATTCAAGCTCGCCACCTCGCGATAGCGATCGAACTGCATCTCCATCAGTCCCGTGACGGCCGCGTTGTTCCCGCGAAATCGGTGCGGATCGCCCTGGCCGATCAACTTCGCCGGCGCGATCTTCATCGCCTGCACATGCACCCCGGCCGGCGGCGGCGTGGTTTGCCGGCTGGCGTGGCAACCCGTGCAGCCGCGCTGCTCGCCCGGCCGAACGGAAATCCACGACATCTCATTGAGCTCCGAGCGGCCCTCGGCATCCACCGCCTGAAACGCGATGGGCGTGTCGGCCGGAACTTCCACCGCGAACGATCCATCCGGCGCGATCGGCACCGTCCCCAGATCCAGCACCTCGCTCCCCGCATGCACGATATACGAATGCGACGAGCGCACCGTCAGCCCCCGCGCTGCCAGCACGCGCATCCCGCGCACGTGCGCCCACCCGGCCGACACGTTTTGCGTCAGCCGCGCATCGGCGCAGTACAAAACACCGGTGGCCCCGATCCCATCGGCCGCCTTCTGATCCACACGATCTTCAATCACCGGCGGCCGCGCCCGCGCCCCCAGAAACACCGGTGAATGCAGCGCCTTCCCCGCCGATTCATGCATCAGTGTCACCTTCGGCTCGGCCTCCATCGGATCGAGAATTCCGATGGTCTCATAGCTCAGATCCTGTGTGATGCGTTTGTTCTTCCCGGCGGGATGTTCAAATGGCGTGCGCGTCGCCAAGGTGCAGAGCAATCGTCCATCCGGCAGCGCGGCGACATCCCCCGCCTCGAGCTTGAAATGAACCCAGTCTTTCGGCGAACTTCCCGGTACGCCGATCGTGATTCCCTGCGCCGAAACAAACGCCACCCGCCCATCCGGCATCGGCGCTGGGCTGCCGCAGTAGAATCCGCGCAGGCGGTTTCCGTACTCCGGAAAATTCTCCAGCCCGAATTCCGTGTACCCGTGCGTGCCATCGGGGTGAATCGAAGCCAGCAGCGTCTCGACTTTGCCGCGATCGAAGAAGTTGTCGGAGCGGATGTAGAGGATTTTCCCATCGGCCGTGATCCGCGGCTCATTGTCGAAGATGATCGTGGAAGAAATCGGATGGATGTTCGCGCCATCGCCATTCATCACGAACAGCCCCCGCGAGGGCGGGCTGTGATATTCCTCGAACGTGCCCGAGCGCGTGGAGGTGAAAACGAGCCGGCCATCGGGAAGCTCGGCCGGGTCGATATCGTGAAACGGCCCGCGCGTAAGCTGCACCGGCTGGCCGCCATCGCTGCTGATTCGGTAGATGTGGAAGAATGAATCTCCATCGGCCGCCATCGTGAAGTAAATTGACTTGCCATCGAACGATACGCAGGGCGAGCCGATCCCACCCTTGCCGGCATCGAGCAGCAGGCGCGGCGCGGCCCCAATCGAGCCGGGCTGAAGCGCGCAGAGTGTATGCCCGAACTTGATCGGCGCGGGCAGATCGTGCTCGGGATACGAAGCCGATCGGCGTGTGGTGAAAACCGTCACCGTCAGACTATCCAGCGAACTGCGCGTACCGGCCGGCGGGATGTAGAGCGAACAATCCGATCCCACAAACGCGATCGCGCTCGGCCAGACAAACCCCGGCCCGGCCGCGACAACCTCCGGCTTGATCGGCTTGCCCGGAACCGGCGGCACGCCTGTTTCCCGGCCAGTCTCGATTGCCGCATTGTCGCCAATCGTCCCCCACGGCTTGCATCCATACTGTCCAACCACATGCGCCATCGCCCACGGCGCA
>JBBRTW010000053.1:0-22983 GCA_038244055.1 Tepidisphaerales bacterium
CCGGCCACCTATGGATTATTGACCGGCCAGGTCACATCGTACACGACTCTGGCGACCAGTTTTAATACGCTGTGGAATCTGGCCATTGAGCCGGCCACGCGCACCCCCGTCGCGATCGAAAATAAGAACGTCGCCAAAAATTTGCTCGTGAAGGCCTCGGTGCAGCTCGCGAAGATCATCAGTGCCACCGCCACCGTCAGCAACGCGCAATTGCTGGCGCTTCGGCTCAACGAACGGCTCATCCCCCAGCCGCGCCCGGTGCCCCCGACCGCCCCGATCGTGGAGGTGGTTTCGGTGAGCGGCCGGCTGGTGAATATCCGCCTGCACGGCGCCCCGCCCGATTCCACGCGCGGCAAACCCTTCGGCGCCAGCGGGGCCCATCTCTTCTCCTTCGTCGGCGACGAGGCCCCGACCGATCCGCGGCAATATCATTTTGAAGGCATGGCCACGCGCACGATCGCGCAGCTGATCTTCCCCAACACGGTGTCCAGCGGCGCAACCGTGTGGCTCAGCGCCTACTGGGTCAGCAGCCGTGGACAGGTCGGCCTCGGCAGCGTGCCGGTCAGCTTCACGCTGCAGGGTGGGGCGATTCCGGCCGCGGCATAACCATTCGATTAACCACGAAGTACACGAAGGACACGAAGAAGATCGGAGAAGAGGGGTGAAGAGTAGAAATGCAATTTGCGCAACGTGCGTTCACCGTTTACCGACTTCTTGACTGTAAGTCCTTTGCTTCATTCCTCTTCGTGTTTTTCGTGGTGAATAATCCGGGTTAACACACAACCGTCGCACCACCCCGGGAACCGGCTCGCCATGGCGGCCCGGGGTGGGATCGACTTTACCGTGTTTGCGGGGAAAACAAACGGGACAGGTCCGACTTAAGCGTGGGATTTCCGTTCTCCATTTTCCATTGCCTATGGCTCCGTTCCCGGCCTTCCGAGTTTCAACCGCTCGCGCCGGGCCGATATGGGGCACATTTGCTTTATGCCGCGGTCGTCGCCGGAGGGGGCGTTCGCGTGCGGCGCGGCGGCGGAAGGGCAATACGGTAACGCAACCCACCGGCCGCGGAGCGAAGACGCCCGGCCGGAGGCGATCGATAATTTAGCCGCCCTGGATGGTGAAAGCGAGAAACAGGCTCCGACGCCTTGGCGCCTTTCCCGGCCCCGCCAGCCCCCCCCCGCTCGCCTGCGGGTCCGTCGCATCGCCCCATGGCCGCGGGCATCGGACCAGGACCTTCCATGTGAACCCCCTCCCCTGGCGACCCCGGCTCGGAAAGGCCCTGATCAGGGTTTCACGGCCCCCATCGGGCGCGCCCGCGCTACGAACTACGAGCCTGGCCGGGCTATCTTCAACTCGGGCGATGGAGATCTGGCGGTGATGAGGGCGGACAGGAAAAAGAGAAGGGCGGCAAAACCGAGGTGCCAGAGGACCATCGGCCAGAGGGTCCGGGGGAAGGAGAAGGGGACATCCTGGTTCAGGTTGGTCAGGTGGTAGGCCACCGATTGCTCCATCCAGCCACCGTATTGTTTGTAGACCATGCCATTGAGGTTGATGGCGGGGTTGACGAAGAGGAGCGGTTCGAGGCTGGGTTGGTTTTCAGCGCCGGTCCAGAACGGGGAGGTCCAGATGGGCCAGGTGAGCCAGGCGAGTGCGAGGGGGGTGATGAGGGCGGGGATCAGCCATCTGGGGAGGCGGATGGCGGAGAGGAGGGAGGTGAAGGCGGAGAGGGTGGCGGCGAAGGCGGACAAGACGATGACACTGCCCATCCATTCTCCCCAATAACCAGAAAGGGGTAGGGATACCGGTCGTTGCTGAAAGGGAAATGTCAGCCACTTGATGACAAACCAGAAGATGTACCAGGGGAGGAGTGTGGCGGACAGTGTCAGGAGTTGTTGGCGGATGGTTGAGCGCGTGGCGATGAGGGGGGGGAGGAGGATGGAGAGGAGGATGGGGGCGGCGAGGAAGAGGCCAAGGGCGGAGCCTTCAAGCGCCATCGGCGAACCGGTCCGCAGCGAAAACCATGTTGCGATGACAGACAGGGATGACAGAATGAAGGGGACGAGTGTGGCGGACAATAGGCGGGGCATTGGGGGTTATCGGGTGGGCCAATATTGCGGGGCTAGATTCTTCGGTCGCTGGACTCCCCTCAGAATGACGGATCGCGCGGTTTGTGAATGTTCGCGCGGTTTGTGAATGTTCGCGCGGTTTATGAATGTTCGCGCGGTTTGTGAATGTTCGCGCGGTTTGTGAATGTTCACGCGGTTTGTGATTCGCGCGGGTCGCGAATAGTCATGCGGTATGCGGTTCGCGGGAGGAAGACTTACGGATTGGCGGGTTTTTCTTTTGCGTCGGTATCGGGTTGGGGGGTGGTGAGGTCCTGGTATTCTTTCTGGAGCTGGTCGATGACGCGCTGGATTCGGTCGGCTTCATCGATGAGGCGGTTTTGTTCCTTGCGAAGGGAGTTGATGACTTCGTAGTGGGCCTGGGCGGCTTCCTTGAGGGCGGCGTTGCGGGGGCGGATGACTTTTTCCCAGCGCTCGCGGAGGGCTTTGACTTTCTGGGCGTCGATCTCGACATCGGAGAGGCGCTGGGATTTGTCGGGCTTGGCGGCATCGGTGGCCTGGCCGGCGGCCGGGGGACTGTCAATGGCGGCGGGGGTTGCGGCGGGGGGATCGCCGGGGGCGGCCAGGGCTGAGGAAGCGCCGCCCGCGCCAGCCGCGCCGGTGTTCGCATCGGCTTTTTTGATGGCCGGGTCATCCTTACCGAGGGGTTCGAAGATCATGGTGAGGGGCGTGCCCTTGGGCGGGCAGAGGTCGGGGTTGAATTCCCATTCGAGGGAGTCGTTGGAGCTGGAGGCGAGCTCGGGGATATCGATGACGGTGAGGTCAAAGTTGACGACCGAGACGAGGTAGCCGGTGGTGTCGGCCGCGTATTTGCCATCTTCCATGACCCGCGAGCCGGCGAAGATCCAGGTCATGGGGGGCATTTCTTTTTTATTCTTCACGCCGCGCATGAGGCGGTAGGCGGGATAGCGGACGGTCTTCTGGGTTTTGGGGTCGGTCCATTCGCAGGAGATGTTGATGGGCGGGCCATGGGGGGCGAGCCATTTATCGGCCGCCTTGGAGTAGTGGACGGGCTCGCCGGGGGCCAGGCCGAGCATGAGCATGCCGAGGTGGACGTGGGAGGGTTTGACGGGTGAGCGGATGACGGTTTCGTGCTCGGCGGTGCCGTTGATGCAGCAGAAGAATTCGAGGGGCATCTGGGCGTTGACGAATTCGGCATCGATGCGGAGCTCCTTCTTTTTCACATCGACGGTGAGGTGGGGGAGCTTGGAGGCATCGGGCCTGGCGGGGTCGGCGGGTTTGTCGGCCGGGTCGGCCCCGCGGCAGGCGCAGGTGAGGAGTGCGAGGGCGCAGAGCGCGGCCGGGAGGGAATTGCGGAAAGCGATGGGCATCGAAGGCTCCTTTGGAAGAGAGGTTATCCTACACTGCGGACGCGGAAGGGGGTAGGAAGTTCTGGAGAGGCAAATGGCGGGCCGGGGGGGTTGGCTCAGGCGGTCGGCGGGTTTGGGGCGGAGATTGCAGGATATTGGGAAGCGGAGGCGAGGGGTGGTGGAGGGGAGTGGTGAAGGATTGATCGGGAGGTGGTGAGGGAATGGCCATGTTTCATATTTCCCGATTCATTTCCCCTGCACCAGCATCGCCACTCCATCGGCGATAAACCTCACCGCGATGGCGGCCAGGAGGATCATGACGAGTTTGCTCATGGCGCGGAGCGTGTTGAGGCCGAGCCATCGGGCGGCGGCGGAGGAGAGCATGAGGCAGACCAGGAGGATGAGGAGGTTGACGGCCAGGCCGAGCGTGGTCCAGGCGAAGCCGTGGCGGGGGTCGGCGGAGAGGACCAGGAGCGTGGAGAGCGTGGCCGGGCCGGCGATGAGGGGCATGCCCAGGGGGACGACGCCGACCATCTGCTCGGGGGCCATGGCGGGTTTGCCCATGATGACGATATCGAGCACGGCCAGCACGAGAAGGATGATGCCGCCGGCGACCATGAAGTGGGAGGTGTGGATGCCGAGGAAGCCGAAGAGCTGGTTGCCGATGAACATGAAGCTCAGGCAGATGAGCGTGGCGCAGATGACGGCCACGACGCCGACATTGCGGCGCTGGGGCTCTTTCATGTTGGAGGTGACGCCGAGAAAGACGGGGACCAGGCCGACGGCATCGATGGCGACGAAGAGGGGGAGGAAGACTTCGAGGAAATGGTGCATGGGTTCGCGGGAAAACTAAAAACTAAAAACTTAAAGCGGGATCGGTGATTTCGCGGCGGCGGAGCGTGAAACGAGGGGACAGGGGACAGGGGTGTGAGACATGAAGACATGAAACAGGAAGAAGCGGGTGGGCTGTTTCATGCATCTCGTTTGTTGTTTCACTCGCGCCTCTCCACCAGCCGGTCGAGTTCATCGAATAACTGGCTCATCGCCTGCGGGACGACTCGGATTTCGCCGACTACAGACATGAAATTGGTGTCGCCGTTCCAGCGGGGGACGACATGTTGGTGGATGTGGCCGGGGAGGCCTGCGCCGGCGCAGCGGCCGATGTTGATCCCGATGTTGAAACCCTGGGGGGAGATGGCGCGCTTGAGAAGGTTGACGGCTTTGGCGGTCTGGCGGGCGAGGTCGGTGAGTTCATCATCGGAGAGGTCTTCGAGGTCGGCCTTGTGGGATTTGGTGGCGATGAGGAGGTGGCCGTTGGTGTAAGGGTAGCGGTTGATCATGACCAGGCAGTGGTCGCTGGTCCAGAGGAGAAGGAGCGCTTTGCGATCGGCGGCGGTGGCGCTGGCGGGGAGTCGGGCGGCGTCGCAGAGGAAACACTCGGCCGGGCCTTTGTCGATCTGGCGGATGTAATCCATGCGCCAGGGGGCGAAGAGGGAGGGGGTGGAGGACATGGGGCGGATGATACGGCGGGGGGGGATTGGGGGCGAGGGGGTTGAGCAGGTTCGAATCAGATCGGCCGGCCGCGGCGTGGCTCGACATTCCGATGTCGAGTCGGACGTGAGGGGTGAATCTCGCATGTTCGATGGATGGATTGCCACATGTCGCCCCACGGAAGGGTCGCGGGCATATATAATAGCGGTGAAGAATCGGCTTGGCCTCCGCGCCGGCCGATCGCCCTCGGCCTATTTTCGGGGAAATCATGACGCCATCTTCGTTGCCGGTTGTCTGGACGGCGCTTCTATCAGCAGCGAATCGCGGCGACGCGATACGGCTGGAAGCGGCGCGGGCGGCGTCGTTCGTTCTCGAGCGACTGGAGGCGCGGGTGCTTTTGTCGGCGCATCTTGATTTGAGTTTTGGCGAGGGTGGGGATGCGCGAGCGCCGGCGATCTTGGCTGGAACTCAGGTCGAATTCTATGCCGACATCCAGCGCCTCGATTTTCAGCCCGATCGGAAGATTCTCGTGGCCGGGCTCATGCCAGGTTCTCAATACGACCGGACGGTCCTCCAGCGACTCCTTCCCGATGGGACGGCCGACGCTAGTTTCCATTTCGGTGGCGACACGACTGGTTGGGCACCTCTACGTCTATTAACCCAACCTGCAGATGGAGGAATCGTCATCGTCAATGAAGGTGGCTTGGCGCGGGTCAACCAGGACGGAAGCAACGATCCTGGATTTAAGTCCCGCGCTCTCGCCACTGGCGATGGATATTGGTTTTTGCAAGATGCCGCCTTGCTTCCCGATGGGCGGATCATGGCGGTTGGATATTCAATTGCGACGAATCCGCAAGCGAACGCGCTGCTAATGCGATTTTTACCCGATGGGACGCCAGATGAGTCGTTCGGTCATGGCGGAGCACTCACGCCATGCCCCGGATTCCTTGCGGAAGCGTTCATGGCCGTACAGCCCGACGGGAAATTGTTGCTCTTCGATTTAATCGACAATGTGGGCGAGATTAGACGGTTCATGCCCGACGGTTCCCCGGATTTTTCGTTCGGCCTCGGCGGTCGTGTTGTGACTGAACAGCCTTCGATTGCGCTCAACACAGGTTCCACGGCACTGCTGCTTCAGCCCGATGGCAAAATAGTTGTTCTTGTCGACGACTCAACCACGGGTAATTCCAGCGTTCTAAGATTCAAGGCCGATGGAGGCCGCGATCCTGAATTCGGCCAGGACGGATGCGTCGTTTTTGGGCGCGGCATTCGTGTGACCGATATCTCCCTTCAGTCGGATGGCAAACTGGTGGCCGTCGGTTCTCGTCGGGAGGCATCGGGCTATTCCACAGTCGTCTTACGATTGAACTCGAACGGTAGTGCCGATGCGCTCTACGGCGTTGGCGGTGAGACGGAGTTCCGCGTCGGCGCTATGTGGCCGCTTGCCAAGGTACAGGATGGCGACAAACTGGTGGTCTTGATGGACCGCGACTTCGACCACGTCGCGGCGGTTGATGCCAACGGTTGGAGCGATGCAGTGTTGTTCAATCAATTCCACCTGATCCGCATCTACGATGACGGCCTTCCCCCGGCGGGAACAGCCCAAGACCCCACTGATCTCCAATTCAATCCGGTGACCGATAACAACCCGGTCGATGGGCTTGCCGCAGCCGCGCCGCCTGCGGGCGATGAGATGTTCGTGCAATCTTCATCGAGCGCCGACTCGCTCTTCAACAGCCGGAGCGATGAACTGGATTGGGAGGGCGTGGTGCAAGAGGTGTGGAATTGAGGCGGATGACCTGGAGCGGCCGCTTGCGCCGGGCCTTTTGAATAGGTGCCTTATTCGCGCGATGGGATTCTCATCTGCCGCCCTTACAGGGCTGGACGAAATGGGAAAGGGGAGGGGAGGGCAGAAACCGGGATTCCGCGTATGTTCCCAGTGCTCACGCACTGGGCTACTTTTTGTCGCCGCTCCGCGGCTGAAGAATTGGAAGCGACGCGGCTGAAGAATCGGAAGTGACGCGGCGGGGAATGGAAGGTTCGCGGCTCGGGAGAAGCAATTTTTTCCCCTACCCCTACCAATTCCCCCCGTCGGGCCTATGCTAGTACGTTTCGGCTTTTGGGCCGAGGGAGAGAGACGGCTGGATGGGTTTGGTGACGTTGCAAACACTGCAAATACAGGCAATTTGGCATCGCGAATCCCTTTACCTTTGGGGGCGCGTGGTGGGCGGGGCGCGCGATGGGGAGGGTGCGCGCGGTGGGGGCGGGGAAGGTGCGACTGGGGCGAGTGGGGCGGGCGAGGCGAGTGGGGCGGGGATTGGTGGCTTCGGGGGCGGTGGCTTCGGGGGCGGGGGGCCGATTGTGGCGGGGACTGCGGAGGCGGTGCGGGCGGCGTTGGGGGACGTATCGAGCGACGGGCTGCTGGCTTCGGCGGCGCGGGAGGGGATGCTGACTTTGCATTTACCGGCAGGGGTTGGGGGACGGGAAGGAGAGGGAGGTCACGGAGGGACTGGGATGCAATCAGGCCCGGGGGGGCGAGAAGCGCAGGGGCTGGGAGCGGTGGAAGGCCTGATCGCGGTCGAGGTGCCGGCGATCATTCTGGGGCCGGCGGAGGCGATCGATCTACTGACTTCGCTGCCGGAGGATCTGGCGGTTTCGTGCGGGGCGGCGGTGGGGTATTGGGCCCGGCTGGCGAAATTCGTCTGTTCGCTGATCTCGGCCAAGCAGTTTATCCCGCGGGTGGATGATGATGGGGCAGCGCTGTGGGGTTCGTGGCGGGTGCTGGTGACCGAGCGGAATCATCTGCAATGGCTGGAGCACTTCGCGGCCGCGATGCCGGAAATTTGCAGGGCGGCGGGGGATGGCGCGGGTTCTGCGGGCGGCACGGGCGAAGCGGGCGAGCGGAGAGCGGTTAATGGATTCAAAGCGCCCGAGGCGACGCACCTGGTGGAGACATTTCTGGCGACGACGGCCGATGCGCTGATTCGGCGGTCGGTGGCGGATGATCCGTTTTTCAGAAAGGCGCAGGAGCGCTCGGGGCAGCCGGGAGCGGGGCCGGAGGTGCGCTGGCTGGCGGCGCTGCTGGGACAGGATCGGATGGTTCGGATCGAGGCGGCCGAGGAGCGGGCGGCGTTCGTGCAGCAGGCGCAGGCATGGCTGGGGCAGCTCGATGACACGCAGGCGGCGGCCCTTCGGCTGGTTTTTGTGCTGGATGAGCCGGAGGATGGGGAGGCCGACATGATCGCGGAGATCACGCGCGATGATTCGGCGATCGAGGATCATCTGCCGGAGACGGGGGACCTGGCGGAAGGGGCGGAAGCGGTCGATGGCGTCGATGGAGCAGAAGGCAACACCGAAGAATCCCATACCCTAAACCCTATACCCTATACCCTCGGCTCCGACGCGGTGGCACCAATCGCGAGCGACCCGGCATCCACCGCCATTACCCCCGCCCCCGATCACTGGCCTCTTTCGCTGCATCTGCAATCGTTGGATGGTGAAGGGGAATTGATCAGCGCCACATCGCTCTGGGGTCAGCCGGGGGGGAGCGCGCCGATATTGGGGCGGAGCATCGCCAAGCGGCAGGCGGCGCTTTTGGCGGAGCTCTCGCGGGCGGCCGAGGTTTTTCCGCCGGTGCAGGATCTGCTGAATCATCCCGCGCCGACGGGGCTGAATCTGTCGACGACCGATGCGTATGCGTTCATGCGGCACTGGGCGCCGATCCTGCGGGACCGATCCTTCGGCGTGGTGCTGCCGGATTGGGTTTCGGACCCGGATGAGGAGATCGGGCTGCGGCTGGTGCTTTCACCGGGCGATTCGGAAGGGATGGAGGAAATCTCGGCCTACCCGACCGGCGATCTGCATGGGGGCGAGGGCACCCGGCGCGGGCGCGGCGGGGCGGGGAGCGAATCGCTCGATCTGTCCACGGGGCAGTTCGGGCTGGACAGCCTGGTGAGTTTCAACTGGCAGGTGGCGGTGGGGAATTTGCGGTTGTCGCCGGCCGAGTTTTCAGCGCTGGTGGCGCGAAACGTGCCGCTGGTGAAGCACAAGGGGCGCTGGCTACGGCTGGACCTGGAGGCGACGAAAAAGGCGGTGGAGTATGTCGGCAAGCAGGCGGAGGGGAAGATCTCGCTGGCCGATGCGTTTCGGACGGCGTTCACGGCCCAGCGCTCGGAGACGGGGCTGAACGTCATTGGACTCACGGGCACCTCGTGGATCGAAAAGTTACTGGATCAGACACCGATCACCGCGCCCGATGCGATGGATCAGCCCAAGGGGTTCAAGGGCGAACTGCGGCCGTATCAGCTTCGCGGCCTGCACTGGATGGCGTTTCTGGATCGGCTGGGGCTGGGGGCGTGCCTGGCGGATGATATGGGGCTGGGCAAGACGATTCAGTTGATCTCGCTGATGCTGCACGAGCGGGAAACGCAGAAGGATGCCCAGGGGAAGATGAAGGGGGAGGGGTGGGTGAAGGGGAGGGAGGCGGAGGGTTCAGGGTTCGGGGTTCAGGGTTCAGGGGGGGAGAAGAAGTTGGACGTTAGAAGCGAGAAGCAAGAAGGTCCATTGTCAATGGTCAATAGTCCATTGCCGGGGGGAGCGCGCGAAGACGCTATACCGACCGACATCGGCTCAATCGCATCTGACCAGAAACAATTGACCATGGACCATGGGCAATTGACCCACCCAACTCGCCACTCATCCATCGGCCCCACGCTTCTGTTCGCGCCGACTTCGGTGGTGGGCAACTGGCTGCGGGAGTTGCAGAGATTCGCTCCGAATTTGCGGGTGATGGTGCATCATGGGTCCGATCGTCATGCGGGGGAGGTCTTTGCAAAACATGCGCAGGCGTGCGATGTGGTGGTGACTTCGTATTCGCTGGCGCAGCGGGATAAAGAGGAATTTGGGCGGGTGCGCTGGCATCGCATCGCGCTGGATGAGGCGCAGAAGATCAAGAACCCGGCCGCCGCTTCGACGATCGCGATCCGGGCGCTTTACGCGCCGCATCGGGTGGCGATGACGGGCACGCCGATCGAGAATCATCTGTCGGAATTGTGGTCGATCATGCAGGTGCTGAATCCGGGCTTGCTGGGGACGGCGGCCGATTTCCGCGAGAAATTCGCGGTGCCCATCGAGAAGATCGGAGAGAAGGAGCGGGCCGAGCAGCTCCGCAAGATGATCCGGCCATTCATCCTGCGGCGCACCAAGCAGGACCCGACGATCGCCGGCGATCTGCCGGAAAAGCTGGAGATGAAGGTCTTCTGCAATCTGACAGCCGAGCAGGCGGCCTCCTACGAGCGGCTGGTGAACGATTCGCTGCGGCGGATTGATGTGGCCAGCGGGATTCAAAGGCGCGGGCTGATCCTGGCGACATTGACGCGGCTGAAACAGATCTGCAATCATCCAGCGCTCTTGGAAGAGAACCCGGAGAAGGCGGTGCTGGATCATCGCTCGGGCAAGCTCGAGCGGCTGATCGACATGGTGGAGGAACTGCTGGAGGAAGGGGATGCAGCGCTGGTCTTCACGCAGTATCGGCAGATGGGGCACCTGCTGGAGCGGGCGATCAACAAGCGCCTGGGCGAGCCGACGTTCTTCCTGCACGGTGGGACACCCGCCAAGGGTCGCGATGACATGATCCAGGCGTTCCAGGCGCAGGCCAAGGGCGGGCCGAGGATTTTTCTGCTGTCGTTGCGGGCCGGCGGGCTGGGATTGAATCTGACGGCCGCGAATCATGTGTTCCACTTCGACCGCTGGTGGAACCCGGCCGTCGAGGCGCAGGCGACGGACCGCGCCCATCGAGTGGGGCAGACGCGAACGGTGCAGGTGCATAAGTTCGTCTGCCTGGGGACGATGGAAGAGCGCATCGACAAGCTGCTGAGCGAGAAGCAGGCGCTGGCGGATCAGATCGTCGGCAGCGGGGATGAATGGCTGACGGGGTTGTCGACGGATCAGTTGAGGGAGTATTTGAGTTTGTCGCGCGAGGCAGTGGGGGAGTTTGAGTAGTTCCTAAACCTAAAAACGAAAAACTTAAAGCTGCGGGCGGCTCAATACGAGCGCGGAGGGCATCGAGATAGCCCTCCCCGCGAGGAGGGCAGGTTTTTCATCCTTCCGCGTTCTTTATTCAATCGTTCAGATTTGAGATTTGAGATTTGAGATTTGAGATTCAGATTCAGATTCAGATTTCAGATTTCAGATTTCAGATTTCAGATTTTAGAATTCATCCTTCCCCGCCTGCCGCCGCGGCGCGCATCGCACGCAGGTTTTTCGCGGGTGTATCTCTGGGGATTTCGCAGCCCGCGCCGATGATGTGGCGCGGGCCGGCCTGTACGTGGGTGGTCGCGGTGGCGGCGCGGAGGTCATCCGGGGCGCCTTGGCGGACGATGCCGGCGGGTTCGAGGTTGCCGAGGAGGATTTGCTCGGGGCCCATCTTCTGCCGCGCTTCGACGAGCGGGGTGAGGTAATCGAGGTCGATGATTTCGCAACCGAGTTTTCCCATGCCGGCGAGAATCGGCCGGGTATTGCCGCAGATGTGCAGGCGCACCGGCACGCCCATGGCGCGCACGCCGTCGATCAGGCGCTTCTCATAGGGCCAGACGAACTCCTCGTACAGCGCCGGCCCGATGAGCGAGGCGGCCGCATCGCCGATCCCCATGAGGGTTGCCCCGGCCCGCACCTGGGCCTGGGCGAAGCGCAGCTCCAGCTCGATCACGAACTCGAAGAGATCGCGCACGAAGGCGGGGTCATCGTAGAAGTCCATCATGAGGGGCATCAGCCCGCGCAAATCGGCGGCCTCGGCGCAGGGGCCTTCGATCCACCCTTCGATGAGCTTTTCATGGCCGATGCGCTCGCTGAAAAGCGCCGCGGCGCGGACGCGGTCGTGCATGCGCCCGCCGGCCAGGGGATCGGGAATTTTCAGGCGGACCAGGGCGGTTTTGTCGCGGAGAAGGGCTTGCTCCTCGACGATCGCGGGGGGCTGATCGTCGAAGTAGGCGATGTTCGCGCCGCAATCGGCGGCCTCGCGGGCGGGGTCGGAGATGCAGGAGACGTGGTCGATATCAAACTCGGCGGCGGTGCGGATTTGCGCCTCGACCAGCGTGCGGTGATCGGTGGCGTACTGACGATAAGGGACGCCGATGACCTCGGCCGCGAACTGCATGGTGATGGGCATGAAGGGAACGCGATCGACCCCCGCGCCCGCGAGAAAGCCGAGGATGCGCTGTTTGCCGGTGAGACAGGCCATGGGGTGAGTTTAAGCGGGAATCGGCCCGGCGCGCGCGGGGCGGGGGATATGAGCATGTGGGATGTCTTCTTCACGGCAACTTCGTCACAATGTGACTGGGCTTTTTGACGATCTCGAAGTGCGCGATATCTCCGAGGCGGACGAGTTCACCTGAATTGGTTTTTTCATTTGATCCCCAGGCCGCTCACCACTCTCCCTCACCCTTGCCTTCTCCCGAGTCCAGGAGAGGGGATGTGTTTTCTACTGACTGCTGACTACTGGCTACTGACTACTCCATAATTGCCCCCCCCATCCCCTCCCGTTAGACTACAATTCCAACTGGCAGGATCGCGGTCTGGGTATGCGCTAAAATCGCATGGGCCGCGGCAAGTTGGTCGTCATTCAAGAGGGGTCGGAGCACGTCTGATGGCGGTTTTTGGCGGTTATGAAGTGGTGCATGAGCTCTACCGGCATGGGCTGGGTTCGGTTTCGCGCGCCAAGCCGACGGAGGGGGATCCGGAGCCGAAGTTCATCATCAAGGCGTTTAATCCGCCGACGCGGGTGGCCGGGCAGGATGCGGTGAAGGCGTCGATCAAGGGGTTTCTGGATTGTGTACGTTTGCAGCAGGATGTGACCAGCGGGGGGTCGAGTCATTGGGCGCCGATTTACGAGGCCGGGGCGGTGGGGCGGTCGGCGTATTATGTGACGGCGTATTATTCGCGCTCGGCGCATAAGCTGATCGGCGGGCGGGTGAAGTTGAGCGGGCAGGCGCTGCAGAAATTCATGGCGGCGGTGGTGGAGGGATTGCTGGAGCTCAAGCGGAATTGCTCGCGGGCGCACGGGAATCTCAAGCCATCGAATGTGCTTTTTGAAGGGGAGGGCGATCTGGATGTGGCGACGATCGTATTGACGGACCCCGCGCCGGCGGATCAGTTGCCGGCCGACACTCGAGCGGCGGAGGTGGCGGATCTGGTGGCGGTGGGGGAATTGCTGTGTCAGTTTGTTTTGCACAAGCTGTTCAAGGGGTCGCAGAGCTGGCCGATTCCAAAATCGCCGGAGTGGACTCGCCTGGGGAGCAAGCGCGAGGGGTGGCGGGATTTATGCAACAAGCTGCTCAACCCGGATGGGGTGGGGGAGCTGACGCTGGAAGACGTGGCGGCTAAGATCGCCAAACTCAAGCAGGGGAAGCGGTATGTCACGCCGATGCGGGTGATCGTGGTGGTGGGGCTGCTGCTGGTGGGGGCGGGGTTCTGGGTGGGGATGCAGTATGTGCAACTGAAATCGGACTGGCGGCAGCTTTGCCGGGAATATGATGGGTGGGTCTACCGGTTTCAAAAGGATGTGAAGGCGAACCCCGATCGGCTGGCGCGGATCAAGCGCGATCCTTACGTTGAGAAGGCGATTGCCCGCCTGCTCGCGGATGGGGCGCAGCTCGATCCCAAGCGATTGTCGGGCAATGAGACGATGGTGATCTCGGCGCTGGCGGAGAACCCGCCCATCGCGATCGATGCGCCGGGGCGGGTGAAGAACGCGCTGGCGGTGGTGCGGGAGACGGGCGAGGCGCTGTCGGCGGGGCAGTGGCCGATATTGAAGGACGTTTCGGACCGGCAGAAGCTGTACAAGGAGCGCGGGTGGGATGGGGCGGCGAAATACCTCGCGCGGCTGACGGATGGGGTGGAGCTCAAGCAACAAAACGATGTGGCGGCGGGAATCGATGCGCTGCTGGCGGCGCAGGTGAAATTGAAGAAGGATATGGCGGAGATCGAGGCGCGCTGGTCGTCGGTTTCGACGGCCAATGGCGTGATTGCGCAGAAGGCGGCCGGGGATAAGGTGCTGGCGCAGTTCGATGCGTTCACCAAGCGGCATACGAAGGCGGCGCTGGGTGGGGCTGGGCAGGCGGTGAATCTGGAGGGAGTGCGGGCGGCGATCGGGCCGGTGGCGGACTTGGCGGGGCAGGTGGCCGAGGTGCTGCAAGGCGATTGGGAGGCGAAGGTGGATCGCGATCGGTTTGCGAAGGAGGGGGAGGCGTACAAAATCGCGGGGACGCCGGAACTGGAGGATTATCGTTCGTGGGTGCGCGAGGCGCAGGATTATTACGGTTATAAGCCGGACGGGCTGGCGGATCAGATCAGCAAGCTCAAGGGGCAGGCGGATTCGGTGAAGGGGGAAATCGCCGCGATGAAGCAGGATGGCGACCCGGCCAAGGTGGCGGCGCTGGAGAAGCAGTTGGAGGCAGCGCGAAAGGCCGTGGCGGATTTGTCGAGCAAGACCTGGGTGCAGAAAGACCGGCGGGCGGGAACCTTCGAGGCGAGGGTGACGGAGATGCAGTCGATCCTGGCGGCGATTAAGGATCAGGCCGGTAAGGGAAGTTCCAAGCTGGTGCGCGATTTAATGGTGGCCAAAAATGCTCGCGCTCCCTTCAAACTCGATGTTGCGGCCAAGACTTACACCTCACGCTGGGGGAACGGAGAGTGCATTTCCCTGACCATTACCCCCAGTCAGGATTGTTATTTATTGGTGCTGTATCGGGATAGCAGTGGTAAAGTAAGCCTGCTCGTACCGAACACGAAATGGGACAAATCGCCTTTAGCGCCGGCCGGTCAGCCGGTGAAACTGGAGACGATGGGATTCGAATTGTCGGTGCAGGCACCTTATGGGCTGACCTCGTTCAAGGTGATCGGCACGTCGAGGCGATTGGCGATGGTTGGCGCGACGCCGAATCCGGAGAGTTTGTTCATGGAGAACGTGCAGCAGATGATGGTCGATGGCGCAGCGCGGCCGGCCGACAATCTGGCGGATTTGTTGCAGGCCGATGAGTGGTCCACCGCGGAGGTGGATGTGATGACGCACGCGCCGTGAAGTTTGGTGAAAGCGGCGGCGCGGTTGCTCATGGCGGCCGGTCGGCCGGCGGCTTGGTTTCGAAGGTTCCTGACCGCGCTTCGGCGCGGACTGGAGGATGCGATGAAAGCGATGAAGATGATCGTTCGAGTTGGCCGCGCGATTGGACTGACGCGTGCGGCGAGTGCGCTGGCGCTCGCGGGGATCGCGGCGGCGGTGGGTGGCTGCGGTTCATCGGGCAGCGGGGGCGGCGGGCCGAATTTCACGGTTGCGCCACAGTATCAGCCGACGGCCGGGGCGGGGACGGTCGATGGCAAGCGCTTGAATGTGGCGGTGAGCTTTGTCGATGCGCGGGTTTCGAAGAACCGCATCACGAATGATGGCAAAGAAGTGCTGGCGGAGGGAGACAAGGGGAAGGTGTATCTGGAGAAGCCGCTGGGGAAGGTGTTTGAAGAGGCGATGTCGGCGGCGCTGCGGAAGTCGGGGTTCACGGTCAGCGCCGATGCGCCCGTGGTGGTGGAGATGTCGCTGGTGGATATGCCGCTGCAAGCCTATCAGTTCACGCACTGGAACCTGCCCAGTGAGCGCGCCAGCACGCTGGATGCGGTGGGGGCGCTGCTGCCGGGGCCGGTCCGGCCGACGGAGGCGCAGGCATCGATGTCGGTCTCGGTGCGGAAGAACAACGCGCGGCTGGGTTTTTCGCATGTGGCCGGCGGCAAGGCGGAGAACAAGAGCGATGACCGGGGGATCGTGGAGCAGACCCTGAGCCAGGCGATCAGCATGGCGGTGGATGATGCGGTGGCCAAGGCCGCGCCGGATGTGGAAGTGGTGACGCGCACGCCCGTCAGCGCCAAGGAGATTTTCAACCGCGAAGAGGAAATGGCCAAGCAGCAGCGGGCGATCAAGGATTTGAACGACATGCTGGCCAAGCGCGATGAGATGCTGGTGGGGGATCGCAAGGCGGCGGAGGAGATGAAGCGGCAGCTCGAGGAGGATCGCAAGGCCGGCCGGGAATCGCTGACGGCGGATATGCAGAAGGTGGAGCAGCAGAAGACGGCGCTGCAGCAGGAGCGCGATGCGCTGAAGGCGAAGGTGGCGGAGCTGAGCGCCAAGCCGGCGACGGACCCAGCTGCGGCGGCGGCGCTGGTGAAGGTAAAGCAGGAGCAAGCCGATCTGGAAGCCAAGGCGAAGACTGTCGAGATGGCGCGGATGGAAGTCGAGACGCGCATGAAGAAGATCGACGAGCGCGAGCAGAACCTGACGGCCTATGGCGAGAAGCTCAAATGGCAGGCGCAGGCGAATCAGTCACTGGCGGATGAACTGACGGCGCGGCAGAAGGACATCACCGAGCGCGAGAAGGCGCTGAAGAACTGGAAGACCGATCTGGATGCGCGGGCGAACGTCAAGCCGCCGGCCTCGATCGTGGAGAAGCGCCGGCCGCTGATCCTGGTGACGGACCCGAACGCCTCGCGCAGCGAAACCACGCTGGGGCAGGTGACGGTTTCGGGGATGGCGATCGACGACCGCAAGGTTTCCGCGCTGCGGGTGTTGATCAACGGCAAGGAAATCGTCGAGCCGATCGCGGCCGGCAGCCCGGGGAGCAAGGGCGTGGAGATCAAGCCGATTCCCGGGCCGGTGCATTCGGCGGACGATAGCGCGACTTCATATGCGCTGCGGCGCTTCGCCGTGGCGGCGACGCTGCGCGAGGGGGAGAATGAAATCCTCATCGAGGCGACCAACGAGGATAATCTGAAGGCGACCGAGAAGCTCTCGGTGATCTACGACAAGGGCGGCGGGCGCATTCACATCATCACCATCGGCATCAACGACTACCAGAACCGCCTGACGGTGCCGCCGCTGCAATACGCGGTCTCCGATGCCCGCGGCGTGGCCAATACGCTGGACCGGCTGACCCGCACGACCGACAAGCAGGTGGTGGAACTGCTCGATGGGCAGGCCACCCGCGCCAACCTGGTGCGCCAGCTCTTCGAGAAACTGCCCACCGAGGTCAAGCCGGCGGATACGGTGGTGATCTTCTTCTCCGGCCACGGCGCGCCCGATGCGGCCACCGATGCGGCCGGCAATGTCGAGACATTCTTGCTGCCGATCGATGCCGATCCATCGAAGCTTTTCTCGACGGCGATCCGCATGAGCGATGTGGGAACGATCCTGCGGCGGCTGCGCAGCGAGCGGATCGTGTTCCTGGCCGATACGTGCTACTCGGGCGCGGCCCGCGGCGGCGATGCCAGCGCGGGAGCGCGGACGGTATCGATCCCCGGCCTGGCGATGAAAGGCGGCATCGGCATCAAGGCGATCCCCGATCGCCCCAAGGGCAAGGGCTGCGCGATCATGACCGCCTCCACCGGCACGCAGGTGGCCCAGGAGAAGACGGACCTGCAGCATGGTGTGTTCACGCACTATTTGCTGGAGGGATTGCAGGGGAAGGCGGATCTGAATCACGATAACACGGTGACGGTGGACGAGCTGTACGAATATGTGAGGGTGGAGGTCGGCAAGGCGACCAACGGCAATCAGACGCCGCAGATCAGCCGGGATCCGAGCGCGGGGGATATCGTGTTGAGCGTGGTGAAGTAGGGAATGGAATGCGACTGCAAAGGCGCAAAGATGCAGAGGCGCGGAGAAGAAAGAAAAGTTGGATGATGAGCGAACCCCGCATGCTCATCGCTTCTGGACAAGCCGGGACACAGCGCCGGGAGCGCAGCGACCAAAGCGACGTCCCGGCGTCTTTTCGGGAGCATCCGTCATAACTCCGGTGCGGAGATAGCGATTCAAGTCCGAATTTGTTCTAAGGAAATCTCGGCGTTGTTCATTCGACATGATGGAGAGTCAATCGCCGTTCGCCCTCACCCCCGCCCTCTCCCGAATACAGGAGAGGGAGTAAAATGAAAACCGGCCGGCGCTCTTGCGCGCGCCGGCCGGCGATGACTGCGAAATGAAGTTCTGTACCAACCGCTCAGAACTTGAAATTCAACCCAATCCCAAACCAGAACCCATCGCGGAGCCCGAGCTCCTCGGGATTCGCGTGGGCAATGCTGATGCCCAGGACGCTGTTGGGTTTCCACTGGAAGCCGACCGCATAGGGCCAGGCTTCGGACTGTTTGCGGTCGAAGAGGTCGGGCGTGCCAACTTCGCTGATGAAGTAGATGCTGTAGGGGAACTCGATCTCGATGCCGCCGTAGAGCATGCTCAGGTCGGTGCCGAGGCGCACGCTCTTGGGTAGGTCGGGGGCTTCGTGGCGCGAGATGTAGCGGAAGCCGCCGTGGGCGCGGACGGAGCGGCAGAAGCCATCGGGGTCGATCTGCCAGCTCTTGGAAGCGGCCAGGAAGACTTCGGTCTTGGCGAGCAGATCGCCGCGGGCGCTGCCATCGAGGTAGATCGCGCCGATGCTCAACTCGGGGATCCAGCCTTCTTCCTTGGTGAGGCGAACGCGGACGAACGGGCCGGTGACCGCGAAGGGATCATCGCACCAGCTCCGGTTGACGCCATCGATTTCGGCGATGTTGCTGAACTCGCCGACTTCGAGCCAGTCGGTCACGCCGTAGGCGAAGAGGAAGCCATGGGCGACGACCGTGCCGGCATTGTAGCCATTGACGAACAGGCAGTACTGGGCGGTGAACTGGCCCTGGTTGAGGGTGCCCGAGGTGGGGTTGAGGAACATGCCGGTTTCGCCCGAGAGGCTGACCAGGCCGCGGCCGCCCTTGTAGGCGGACTTGGCGGAGACGGCGAGTTTGTCGGCCAGCATCATCGGCTGGGACTGGGTCAGCGACAGGGGCTGGATGGTCGAGGCGACCGAAGTTTCGGCGGCCGGATCGAAATTGGCGGGGGATGATTCATCCGCCCAGGCCGGCAGACAGAGAGCGCTTGCTCCTAATAGCAGCGCCAGCGCATTACGAAATCGCATACAGGGCTCCTTTCCCAAAAGAGAACTCCGCGAACCAAGGATATGGAACAACGTTGGAAGTGTAATTCAACCCCTTGGCATAATGCAAGATTAACAATGCGGTACAGCGGGTGGGATGGAGGCGAAAAAGGAAGCACTCCGATTGGAAAGTTGAACCGCCCGCGTCTGCTTGCGGCAGACGCGGGCGGGCTTGAATAGGGGTTGGGAGTGAGGCTGACAGGCTCAATTCCACATCTGGGCGGGGTATTAAGCGACAGCCATCGACAGGGTTTTCGGGTCGGCGGGGGAATCGTTGCACGAAAATTCTGGAAATCGGTCTCGGGCGGCATGGGAAGAGCCTGGGGGCCTTATATGTGGGACCACACTGCACATGGCGCATCCCAATTGCGAATTCCCAGACACAGGCAAAGCAGTGCCTATGCCCATGCGACCCAAAACAGACCTGAATAGGTCGATTTGTGCCATCCCGCAACGGCTTTCCCGCCGCGCCGATAACCTTGTCGACCTGCCTGCTTCGGGCGGGACAAACAATCGAAGGTGATTCCATGGCCGACAAGAAAGTCATTATCCGTTTCGACGCCGATGAGTTCAGCCGGTTGGCGTTGCTGGTGGATGAGATGTCCCGCCTGCACGTTCCGGGAATGGCGCTGCTCTGCAAAGCGGCCACGGAAAGCACGGAAGCGATGCTGGCGGCGATGGTTGAAGTGGCCGACCAGGTTCGCAAGGCCCGCGAGCGCGAACATCGGCAGCACCTTTCGGAGTACCCCCGGCCGACGAGCAGCCGCAAGGCGGCGATCAGCGCGTCGAAGGCACCGCGGTTTTGAGATTTGAAAATTTGTGATTTGAAATTTGAAATTTGAGATTGTGGTGCGGCTTTCAGGCTGCGTTGGGTGTGTGGCTTGAGGCCGCGCCACAAGGAAATCAGATTGGCGGGCTGAAAGCCTGCACGATGAATGAACGCCGCTGAGCACAGATGTAGAGCACAACATTACCCCTTCTCTTTTATCACCTGTGTTCATCGGCGGTCATTCGCGGGATTCGATTTGCGACCTTGAACAAAACAACATGCGGCCGCGGATGAGTACGGCTGAACACAGACATAGAGCACACATTACCCTTTTCACTCTACTCGACTGTGTTCACCCGTATTCATCCGCCGGCCGCGACAAGCCAAAGCATCGAAGAATTCGCCGTGAGTGGGCTCCGTTGAACCCAGATGAACAGACCAAAACTTTTCCTTGTTAAAGCTGTTCTTCATCTGCGTTCAACGGAGTTCATTTGCAGCTGAGCCGCCAGAGTGAATGAGGGGCAAATGCCGCATCCGCAGCACGGGCATCCTGCCCGTGTGAACGTTTTCGAAATCAAAGAATCAGAGATAACGGGGGAAATAAGGTGTTCGACATGGGCAGGATGCCCATGCAACGAGGGACTACGGTTTTTTCGCTTTTTCGGCTTCCCACGCCTTGGCCAGTTTGGCGGCGATCGCCTTGAACTGCTGCGAGCCGGGGCCGGAGGCTTCGGCCAACTGCTGATGGGCGTGAACGACGGTTTCCTGGATCACCATCTGTTCGGATGGGCCCAGGTCCAGCGGTTGCCAGTCGGTGGCGTTGGGGTCAACATCCGGTTCCGATTCGACAATGGGAATGGCGCGGTCGATCCCCATGTGCGTGAGCAATGTCCGACTTGAGGCGGAGGGAGCGACCAGCGCGAAGGCGGTTGCGCCGGCTTTGGCCGCGGGCAGGCGCGAAAGACGCAGGAGCGTGCCGAGGAAGGTGCTGTCCATGTAGGTGCATTGGCTGAGATTCACGCTCACGCCATTGCCGGCCTCCAGCGCGCTCGAAGCGCGGCCCCAGAAGGCGGGGCTGTGGTGCATGGTGACCCGGCCGGCGACAGCGATGCTCATCCGGTCGGATGTTTCGTGAACGCGAATCTGTCCATCATCGGTCGTGGGCATGATGACCCTCCGGGCCCATTGTCCCCTCAAGCGATCTTCCCGCCAAGCCTCGCCAGCAGAAATGTTCGATCGTCGGTGGCGATTCCGCCGCCGCGAAAACTGTCGAGAATTTGATTCAGCCCGTCGGCCAGGTCGGAAAGGGGCCGATCCGCCGCGGCGGCGTAGAGCTGCGCGAGGCCTTCGCCCAGGCCTTGTTCACCCAGCATTTCGCCCGAATCGCAGCGCAGCTCGGTCACGCCATCGGTGAAAAGAGCCAGCATGTCGCCGGGGGCGAGCTGGTCCGTGGTGACGTTCAGGGTCATTCGATCGACACCCAGGGGCGGATGGGTGAAGGTGTTCAACTGCCGCACCTTGCCGCCGGGGCTGATCACCAGCCCGGCCGGGTGCCCGGCGCAGACGCATTCGCACTGGCCGGTGGCGAGGTCGAGAACGATGCAGATCGTGGCGGCGAAGGACTGCTCGCCGAGATAATCGCAGACGTATTCGTTGAGGGTGTGGGGCAGGGCGGGCAGGCCTTCGCCAGCGCGGGCGGCGGCGTGAACCATCGTATGCAGGCTGGAGGCGACCAGGGCCGCCGGGAGACCTTTGCCGACCACATCGGCCACCACCAGCAGCACCCGGCCATCGTTCAACTTCAGCACATCGACATAATCGCCGCCCACCCAGTTGCAGGGGCGAAAGCCCACCGCGGCCTCCAGGCCCTCGATGCGGACGCTGGTGGGGATGAGCTTCTGCTGGATCTGCTGGGCGCGCTCGAGCTCGCGATCGAGGGCGGCGTATTCGCGAATGCGGTTGACGTTGGCCCAGACGGACTCGGCCTGCTGGAACTGCTTGACGGCCAGCGACACCAGCGCGAGCCAATCGCTGTGGGCACACTCGGGCGCGAGCGAAAGATAAATGACGTCGATCGTGTGATCGTCGAATCGGAGCGGAACGGCGGCCACCGAGAGGAGCATAACCTCGGCGGGAACCGAAAGCGCGACATTGCCGAGTTCGGGCGCGAGATTGGTGGCCAGCACCGGCTCGGGGACTTCGCAGACGGCGCGCATGACGCTGGCGGAGATCGGCGCGGGCTCGAGCACGGTGGCGCTGGCGCGGGTGGGGGCGGCCACGACGGGGCCGTGGAGAATCTGCATGCGCTCGGGGACCTCGCGCGAGGCGCGGAGAATGACGGCCGATTTTCCCGGGAAAGGGCGGCAGAGGACCAGATCGCACAAGCGGGCCATGCGCTCGCCCGGGTCGGCGATGGTGTTGAGCGACTGGCCGAATTCGAGGACGGCGGAGAGATGCTCGTGGCCGATCTTGGGGGATTCGAATTCGCGGAGGCGGTGGATCTGATCGGGGAGCGACTGCATGATCGACAGGCGCATGTCGGTCTGGGTGACGGTGGTCTCCATCGGGGCGGCCGACGGGCACAGGGCCAGGGAGAACTCGCCGATCTGCAGGAGGTCGCCGGGGCGGACCAGGCACTGGCTGACTTTGGCGCCGTTGACGCGGGTGCCGTTGCGGCTGTCGCGGTCGCGAATCCACCAGCGATCGAAGGGATCGCGCACGAGCTCGGCATGCCAGCGCGAGACGGTATGGCTGTCGAGGGGCACATCGACATCCTCGGCGCGGCCGAGGACGATCCTGGACTGGGTGAGGGGCAGCCAGGTGGTCTGGTGGGCGGGATGGCTGATCCGCAGCAGCAGCTTGCGCGGTTCGGCGGCGAGATCGGGTGGAGAAACGGTGGTCATGGGCGGATCGAATGCTGATTCTTACCGATCACACCCCGGCAAGGCAATGATTTTAATTTATGGGAGAGGCGATGGGCCGTCGTAGCATGGGCATCCTGCCGATGTTGAGCGAGCCGGCTGCAGGGTGGTTTGGCACTTGGGCGTTGATGGCCGGGGTCGATGCCGGCGACAGCGCCGGTTGACATAAATGTCAGATGTCGGCGCGATGCCGCGTCTGATTCAGGTCGGGGCGGGCTTGCCCGGGTGGAACGCGGTATTGCCCTCGGATATTTGCCCGCGTGTAACTCCCGTTTTCGGCACTTATGCCGCCCGTTGGCTCCAGAATTCGGCCCAAAGTCCGCTGTAGTCGAGGCACCGCAGTGCCGTAATGTTCTCCGCATGCTCGGGTGTCCA
>JBBRTW010000054.1:0-22835 GCA_038244055.1 Tepidisphaerales bacterium
GCCTCGGCGCAGGGCGCGGGTGTTTCGGTCGATGGGGCGGATGTGGGCCCGAGTGTCACCAACCTCACCCCGCTCGCCGATTTGAATAATGGCGCGGGGATCAGCACGGCCGGCCTGGTGCTGACCAACGGCCAGGCCACCGCCACGATCGACCTCTCCACCGCCACGACGGTCGAGGATCTGCTCAATGCGGTCAACGGTTCGAAGATCGGCGTTCTGGCCAAGATCAACGATGCCGGCAATGGCATCGATCTGGTCAACCCCACGCAGGGCGTGTCGATGACCATCGGCGAGAACGGCGGCACGACGGCCGCCGACCTGGGCCTGCGAAGCTACTCCCTGGCCACGCCCCTGGCCGAGCTCAATGGCGGCAACGGCGTCAGCGATGTCGCCGGCCCGGAGCTGCAGGTGAATCGACGCGATGGTTCGAGCTTTCAGGTGGAGCTCACCGGCTCGCAGACGGTTCAGGATGTAGTTAACGCAATCAACGCCGCGGATGCAGGCGGCGGCGTATCGGCCTCTTTCGCCGGCACCGGCAACGGCATTGTCCTCACCGACACCACCGGCGGCGCGGGCTCGCTCTCGGTCAATTCCCTCAATTTCTCGACCGCCGCCAAAGATCTGGGCCTGGATGGAGCGGCCGCCGGCGCGACCCTCACCGGCAAGGATGTCAACTCCGTCGCCGTTTCCGGCGTCTTCGCCAACCTCCAGAAACTACAACAAGCATTGCAAAACAGCGATCAGGGCGCGATCACCCAAGCCGCCCAGGGGCTCAAGGACGATTACGACCGGATCGTGCGCGTGAGAGGTGGAACCGGCGCGAGAGTCCAGGAACTCGAAGCCCGCCAGAATCGCCTCGAAGATGAGAACCTTTCGACCAAGGGTTTGCTCTCGCAGCTCAAGGACACCGACTTCACCGATGCCATCGCGCGATTCAATACGCTGCAGACCGCGCTGCAGGCCAGCATGCAAACCACAGCGAAGGTGATGAACCTGTCTCTGATGGATTTTCTCGGGTGATTCATGGACGAGGTGGCACGCTTCTTGCCTTAACAAAGGCAACCCGCGTTGCAGACCTCAGAAACGCGGACGTTGCGGCCGATGCGCAACAAAGGATGCCGGCGGGCGCAGATACCGCCGGATCAGCAGGAAGACGATTGTAGTGGAAGGAAGCAAAGACCCATCCGTCCGGCGGGATGCGCCGGACGCCCCGAAAATGCGGGGCGGATCGAGCCCGGCCAAGAGCGGCCGGGTTGTGGCGGGCCGGTGGCATTAAGGCGCAGGACGCGCTGGATTGCCCGGGCCCGATCGTCAGGCCGGAGACGCTGGATGCGTCCGAGGCGGGGCGGAGTCCCCGGAAGATATCGTGGCCAACGCGGCGCGGAGACGCCGTGGGGCCTTCAAGGAAGATTTGCGGCGCGGGCCGGCGCTTTCGCGCTGGCCGCCATCATCGGAGGCCGAGCCTCCGTCCGCCGCAAGTGTTTTCGCATCGCGCGGCGATTTTCTGCCGCGATGCGAGGAGAAATGGAGTTCGCATGGATATCCAAACGACTCGTTTTGGAACCATCAGCGTCGAAGACGAGAGGGTCATTACCTTCCCGCGCGGCCTGCTGGGATTTCCCGATCACTCGCGCTACGCGCTGATCCAGACCGGAGAGGAAAACTACTTCTTCTGGCTGCAGTGCGTGGACGAGCCCAACCTGGCCTTCGTGGTGACCGACCCGAGCATCTTCTTCAAGGACTACGAAGTCCCCATCAAGGAAGAGACCCAGGCCGAGATCAGCCTCGAGGACATCGCCCACGCGCAGGTCTTCGTGATCTGCAACAAAGTGGACGAATGGCTCACCGGCAACCTCCTGGGACCCATCGTGGTTAACGCCAATAACCGCGTCGCCCAGCAGGTGGTGCTCACGGACAAGAAGTGGACGACCCGCCAGCCGCTGATGCGCCTGCAGGCGCAGGTGCCGCTGGCCAAGTCGGCCTGAGCGCGCCCGAACCGCGCCGCCGCGGCATCGCGCCGCGGAATTGCACGGGCCTTTCCCCTTCGCCGGGGTAAAGCCGGTGCGCACGGTTCGCCGGAGCCGGGCCTCAGCCGCGCCGATCGATTTCCGATCGCGCCGCCGGTCCATCGCGCTCCGCTCGCGCCCACTCCCATTCGCATTGTCCGACACGTGAAATTTGTACTATCGCACCCGGGGTCGCGCCGCGGGAATCGATGAGCCAGGCTCATCCCGAGGCGCCGCGTGACAGGGATGTCGCGCGCTGGACGAGCGCTTGCGCCCGTCGATGTCAGGCCCCTCTGCCCAGGAAGGAGCCAACTCATGTTGGTGCTGTCCCGTCAGAAGGACGAGACGATCATTATCGGCGACGACATCGAGATCACAGTCGTCGATATCCGCGGAGACAAGGTGAGACTCGGCGTCTCAGCTCCGAAGGAGATCAGCGTCCATCGTAAAGAAGTGTATGATGCCATCCGGCGCGAGAACCGCGAAGCCGCCCAGGTCAAGCCTGAAGACCTCTCCGGACTCGGAAAAATCAACAAGCCAAACCCCCAGGCCAACCCAGGCCAAAAGGGGCCTGAAAAACTTCCGTAAGTTTTCCATCGATTGTGACCTGCCGGACGCCAGATCGAAGGTTTGACCCGCCTGTTGTACGATCGGCCAACGCAAGTCGCGAATCCCCAGCGTCTTTTAACGTATCTCGCCGCCTGAGGGCTCCAGGGACGGAGCCCGCCCCGACCGGGGCGACGAACTTTTCGTTCGACTCCGGTTGCCATTAACAATCATGGAGGATTGGCATGGCCCGCATCAATACCAACGTATCGTCTTTGACCGCCCAACGCGGACTGGCCAAGAGCCAGCGAAACCTCAGCGACACGTTGCAACGCCTGTCGACTGGTCTGCGCATCAACCGAGGCGCCGATGACCCGGCCGGCTTGATCGCTTCTGAAACACTGCGCTCTGAAATCTCCGGCCTCCATCAGGCCGTCGATAACTCATCGCGCGCTTCCAACGTCATTTCCACGGCCGAAGGCTCGCTCCAGGAGGTCGCCTCCCTCCTGCTCAACGTCAAGGATCTGGTCATCCAGGCCGCCAACACCGGCGCGCTCTCGCCCGATGAGATCGCCGCCAATCAGTTGCAGATCGACTCGGCCGTCGAGTCGATCACGCGCATTTCCAACACCACCACGTTCGCCGGCCTGCACCTGATCAACGGCTCGCTCGATTACGTCACCTCCGGCGTCGACACCAGCGTGATCAAGTCCCTGCACATCCAGCAGGCCAACTTCGGCACCAACCCCAATATCCCGGTCGAGGTCAACGTCATCACCTCCGCCAAGACCGCCGATCTCCAGTTCCGCACTTCCTCCATCACCTCCACCGTGACGCTGGAACTGGCCGGAAATGCCGGCGTCGAAACCCTCACCTTCGTCAGCGGCACCACCGCCTCGGCCATCGCCTACGCCGTCAACCGCATCACCGATGCCACCGGCGTTTCCGCATCGCTCATCAACACCGCCAGCCCCACCTCCGGCCTGGTCTTCCAGTCGGCCGGGTTCGGCTCCAAGAGCTACGTCTCGGTGACCGCGCAGCTCGGGTCGGGGTCCTTCGCCACCACCGACACCTCCGGCAATGCCAAGCAGCGCGCCAGCGGCTCCGACGCCGTCGCCACCGTCAACGGCGCGCTCACCGTTGGCGATGGACTCAGCCTCAAGCTCAACACCTCCGGCCTGGATGTCGAGATGACCCTCGACCACACCTTCGGCATCGGCCAGACCTCCTTCGCCGTCACCGGCGGCGGCGCGCTCTTCCAACTCGGCGCCCAGGTGACCTCCAACCAGCAGGTCAACTTCGGCATCCAGTCGGTCGCCGCCTCCAAGCTCGGCGATTCGGATGTCGGCTTCCTCAACGATGTCGTCACCGGCGGCCATGCCTCGCTGGTCGCGGGCAACACCCGCGCCGCCAGCGCCATCGTCGAGCGGGCCATCCGCCAGGTCGCCATCCTCCGCGGCCGACTGGGCGCGTTCGAGAAGAACACGCTCCAGACCAACATCAATTCGCTGAACGTCACCCTGGAGAACGTCACCAGCAGCGAATCGAGCATCCGCGACGCCGACTTCGCCGCCGAAACCGCGAACTTGACCCGTGCCCAGATCCTGGCCCAGGCCGGCACGAGCGTTCTGGCCACGGCGAATTCCACGCCGCAGGGCGTGCTGTCGCTGCTGCAGCGGTAGTAGAGCGGTAGGCAACAGGTCGTAAGCAGCAGCCATTTTCCGAGGGATCCCAATCGACGGGCACGATCGCGCAAGTGATCGTGCTCGTTTGTTGTTGAGGGATGATTTGACATTTGACATTAGACTTTTGACATCGCCTCTGACCTTTGACTTTTGACATCGCTCCCGCGTCCCCACCTTAAGTTTTTCGTTTTTAGTTTTCCCCGCCGCCCCTCACCCCTCCACCCTAACCTCCGTCACCAGCCTGTCGACATCCTCCTTTATACCCATCCCCGAGTGCTTCGTCAGCGCGTTGGCCACCCCGCAGGCGCAGGCCAGCTTCAGCGAATCTTCCATGGCCAGACCGCGCACGATGCCGGCCGCCAGGCCGGCGGCGAAGGAATCGCCCGATCCGATCGGGCTTATGGCCTGGACCGCCGGTGCGATCACGCGCCGCAGCGCCCGCCCATCGCTGGCCAGCGCGCCCGCCTTCCCCATCGTCACGATCAGCCAACCCCCGCGCGGGGCGTTGCCCAGGATCGCCGCGCGCAGTTCTCTCTCATCGGCCAGAGGCTCGCCCAGGGTGGCCGCCAGTTCCTGGCGATTCAGCTTCGCGATCACACGAATGCCATCGGCTCTCAGCGCCCGCCGCATCGGCTCGCCGCGCGCATCCACGATTACGATAGGTCCGTGTGCCGATCCGGCTGTCGTTGCCGGCCCATTTCCCAGCCACCGCGCCGGCCAATCGATCGGCGCTCCACCCGCCAGCGTTCCGGAAAACACAATCGCCTCCGCCTCCCCGGCTCCATTCACCACCTCCGCCGCCTCCGCTCTTTTCACCGCCTCCGCCAACGCTGCTCTTTTCATCGCTTCCGCATTCTCATCCCCCCGCCGCCCTTCCCTTCCCGCCACCCGCGCATCCACCCGCGCGATGAGCTCCTCCCACTCCCCCGCCGATGCCGCCGGCGCTTCCTCCACGAGCTCCGTCACCTGCCCCGTGCTCCGATCGATCACGGTGGTGCAAAGCCGGGTCTGCCCCGCCGTCCGCACGAAATCGTGCGCGATCCCGGCCGCCGTCATCTCCTCCAGCAGAAACTCCCCGCGCCGCCCCCCCGCGAATCCCACCGCCAGCCCCTCTTCCCCCAGCACCCCCAATACCCGCGCCACATTCACCGATTTCCCCGAAGCATATTCATGCACCTCCACCGCGCGGTTGACCTCATCGAGCTCCAGCCGCTCGAAGACCATCGTCCGCTGCACCGTCGGCGTCGTGCCCACACACAGAATCATGTTGCACTCTTCTGTTCCAGGGGTTTTCCGTGAAAGCGAATGACCAGTATCTTTGCGAAGCCATTTCCGCAATGGAGAGGCCTCTGTCGTCGGGGCAAGATCCTTCAGTCGCCTCAAGCTCCTTCAGGATGACAGCAATCGCTTCAGGGTTTTTGCTGCCTACCGCCTGCCGCCTACCGCCTAATGCCTGCCGCCTGCTGCCTACCGCCGACTGCCGACTGCCTACTGCCTACTGCCTACCGCCTACTATTCTCCCCCCAGCTCCATCAGCATCTCCACCACACTCCCCCGAAACCCGCACGATTCGAAAAGCTTTCGCGCGGCCTCGTTTTTCATCGCCGTGTCAAGCCGCACCTGGCCCATTCCCCTTTCTCGAAACGTCTCGATGGCCAGCATGACCATCTGCCGGGCGACTCCTTCATTTCGGTATTCCGGCTCAACCCACAGGTCATGAATGAACCCGTACTCCGCCACCCGGTAAATCGGCACTTCGCGCTCGGCGGTCCCGATCAGGAAGCCGACGATCCCCTTCCCTTCGCGCTCCGCCACCAGGAATACCGACCGCCCATCCTCGGCCCGAACCCGCAGCCAGCCATCGTACATTTTCTCGATCCCCTCGACGAACGGATATTTGGCCGGGTCCCAGTCGCGATGCAGCTCGCATAGTTTCCGCACCATCGGCAGCACGGCGGGGACATCGTCCGGATTGGCTTTTCTGATCTGCATGTTATATCGCTCATCCTCCCAGAGTCGCCCATGATTTCCAACCCGAGCGATTCGCGCCGTGCTTGCCCTCGCATCCCCCAGCCTTAAGATTCCACCTCCATCACTTTCAACCCCGAGGCCCGACATGGGACGATTCTTTCTCGCCTGGAAACTCTTTTTCAAGACCCTGTTCAACGGCGCGTTCGCCAGACGGGCCGCAACACTCTTCGATTCCAATCAGTCCGTTGAATCGGCCGATGCCTCCGCACAACCGGCCGTCGCGAAATCGCCCGCCGAAAAGCTCTCGGCCGTGAAAACCTCACCCGCCCCCGCAACGCCTCCCGTCTCCACGCGTAGCGATGCTCTAACTCTCCTCGCCGTCCTCCAGCGCGAGGCCCGCTTGATCGACTTTCTCAAGGAGAATATCCAGCCCTTCGATGATGCCCAGATCGGCGCGGCCGTCCGCGATGTTCACCGCGATGCCTCGGCCGTCCTCGAGCGCCTCCTCGCCATCCGGCCCGTCCTCGAACAGACCGAGGGCGCGGATGTGCCCCTGACTTCCAACAACGATCCCGCCCGCATCCGCCTCACCGGCAATCTCGCCGCGCAAACCCCGCCCAGAGGCCGCCTGGCCCACGCCGGCTGGCAAGCCACCCAACTCGATCTCCCCCAGTTCACCGGCGGCCGCGATTCCGCCAAAATCATCGTCCCCGCCGAAGTGGAAATCTAATAACCATTCGTCTCCGCGCCCTCTGCGTCTCCGCGGTGATTGTCCGTATTTAAGCAAAATCGCCCGGCGACCTCTCGGCCACCGGGCGAATTCTGCTCTACTCCACTCATGCTCCGACCGCGACTCAAAACGCGGCGGTTGGTTCATCTCGCCGTTGTTCCTCACTCAGACAACCTTCTATTCGACTGCCCGGGCCAGGCCCTTAACCGCGAATTCCAACGCACACCGGTTCAATGCTTTTTCTCGCGCGCTATCGCTTCCGTGAACATTCCGCAAATTACATTTCTAATCTTCTCCGGTCTTCTTCGTGGCCTTCGTGTTTTTCGTGGTTCATCGAAATTATTCGGGTTAAACCGCCATCTTGTCCGGAATCTCCCGATTCGTTTCGATTTTGTCCGTTCCGCCCACCAATAATGCGCGGTATGACATCTCGTCGCGGAGCGTCGTTTGTGCTCGAATCCTTTTGACAAAATGAGGCCATCCCATGAGCCAGGGGCATCTCCTTATCGTTGAAGACGATCTGATCGAGCGAAAAGCGCTGGTCCAACGGCTGAAATCCGAGGGGTTTGCGGTTCATGCCGCCGAAAGCGCTGACAAAGCCCTCTCCTATGTCGAAGAGAATATCGACGTTGTATTGTCCGACCTGCATATGGGCGATGTCAGCGGCATTGATCTGATGACCCTCTGGAAAGCCCGTCGGCCCGATACCCATTTCATCGTGATCACCGGCGAGACGGGCGCGGCGGCCGCGGTTCAGGCGATGAAGGCCGGGGCGTACGATTACATCAACAAGCCGCTCAACTTGGATGAGCTCACCATCCTCATCCGCCGGGCCATCGACTCCAACCGCAAGGAAAAGGAGATCGATGACCTCCGCCGACGCCTGGATCAGAAGTTCGGGCTGGACCAGATCGTCGGCCAATCGCGCCTGATGCGCGATGTGTTTGCCCGCATCCAGCGGGCAGCGCCGGTGGATTCGACCGTCCTGATCCTCGGCGAATCGGGCACGGGCAAGGAACTCGTCGCCCAGGCGCTGCATCACAACAGCCCCCGCAAGAAAGGCCCCTTCGTCGCCGTCAATATCGCCGCCGTCCCCTCCTCCCTGGTTGAATCCGAACTGTTTGGCCACGTCCGTGGCGCCTTCACCGGCGCAACCGACCGCCGGGTCGGCCGATTCGAGCAGGCCGATGCCGGAACCCTTTTCATCGATGAAATTGGCGATTTCGAACTGCCCCTTCAGGCCAAGCTCCTTCGCGTCCTCGAAGCCTATACCGTCAGCCCGGTGGGCGGACAGGAAGATCGCAAGATCAATGTCCGCGTCGTCGCCGCCACCAGCCGCGATATCGTCAAGATGGTCAAGGAGGGCACCTTCCGCGAAGACCTCTACTACCGGCTCAATGTCATCACCGTAAAACTCCCTTCCCTCCACGAGCGCCCCGATGATATCCCGCTTCTTTGCGAGCATTTCCTCAAGGATATCTGCGACACGCGCCATACCGCCCGCAAGCGCATCAGCCCGGAAGTCATGCGCCGGTTTTTGACCTACCGCTGGCCGGGCAATGTGCGCGAGCTTCGCAACATGCTCGAATCGATGATGGTTCTGGCCGATGGCGAAACCCTGACCGAACAGGATCTCCCCGAGCGCATCACCGAATCCGCCCAGCCGCAGATTGGCGGTTCCTCGACCTTCCCCACCGGCCTGACGATGGACCAGATCGAGCGCATGGCCATCACCAAGACGCTCAGCGAGTGCGAAGGCAATCGCACCCACGCGGCCGCCCGATTGGGGATTTCCGTCCGCACGCTGCAGCGCAAACTCCGCTTCTATGAAACTGGCCAGGAGCCCGGCCCGGATTCGCCTGAGACGGCTGCCGATGAGCCCGCTTCGTCCGGCGATGTGCTTTCCAACGCCTGATCTAACCCCGATTTCAGACTCCCGGCCGGGATTCCTCCGATGGAATCCCGGTTCTGCCATGTCCGAAAGCCTCAGCACCGATACGACACAATGACGTAATGGCCGACTTGAACCCATTTTGTCGTACAGCCATGAACACATGGCCGCAATTCAAAACCCGCTCTGACGCACCCAAACCATTGAAAACAAGGGAGATGTGAACTGCTCAGCCCAATCACCTTTCGCGTGGCATACCCCTTGCAATATCCCTTCCGCCAACGCAGCGATGAGTTTCGATAAGTTCAGGCCAGAAGGAGACTTAACATGTCCATCGCAATGGAACGATTCGCCTCGGAAGGTCAACTGGTGACGTACAATCCCTTCCGCCACGAACTCCAGCGTGTGGCCGTCTTCACCATGCAATGCCGCGCCTGTGGCTTCGAAACTGAGGCGGCCGTCACCCCGCCGCGCGTCTGCCCGAAGTGTCATGGTGAATCCTGGGAGCGTTTCGCACGCCCCGGCAGCATCCTTGAAAACGCCGAGCGATATTGATGCGATTTGTACGGCATCATTCGGTCAGTCGGCCGTGAAGTACTTGATGGATCGGCCGGCCGACCGAATCGCTCGGATTTTAAATAAGTTGTGAAGAGAAGCGGCAGTCGGTTAATCCGATTGCCGCTCTCTTTTTTTTGCTCTGATTCCGGAAATGCCCCAGCAGTATTTTTCCCTGCCGATCCTGTCTGCCACGCCTCTGTTTTACGCCACCATTTCCCTATACCCTCGCGCCCATGAACCTTGATGTGCTGCTCCTGCCCAGTGACTTGTCTCCAGCCCATTTTGCGGGGCGGGCCGTCGCGGTTTTCGACGTGCTCCGCGCCACCACCACGATGACCGTCGCCCTGGCCCGCTGCGTGCGCGAGATTCGCATTTTTGAAGACCTCGATTCTGCCCGCGCTGCCGCCGAAGCCGCACGCCCGCGCCCGCTTCTGGTGGGGGAAACCAATTGCCTGCCGCCGCCCGGCTTCGACCTCGGCAACAGCCCGGTCGCCATGGCCGACCCCGCCTGGGCCGATCGGCTTGGCGGGCAGACTTTGTTCATGTCCACGACCAATGGCACGCGGGCGATTGTCGCGGCCAGTTCGGCGTCGCTTCTTCTGGCCGGCTCCCTCGTCAATGCCGCAACAGTCGCCCACGCCCTGGCCGGCGCGAGCCTGGATATCACACTCCTCTGCGCCGGCACCAATGGCCAGCCCGCCATGGAAGACCTGATCGGAGCCGGGGCGGTGATCCACGAACTCATTAAAATCAACCATTTACACTTCGGCTCCGACCTCGCCTTAATGGCCCACCGCGTCTTTGTCGCCAGCCGGCACGACCTGCCGGCCATTCTCGCCACGACGGCCGGCGGGAAAAACCTCATCGCGGCCGGACTGGCTCCGGATATTGAATTTGCTTCACGGCTCAATTCGTACGAAATTCTGGGGCAGATTTATCTCAATCCATTGCGAGTTGTGCGCGGTTGATGGAGTTGAAACGAGGCGAGGCGACCACCGTTAAGATTACTTACGAGTGCCACCCACCCCGGGCATCCATTTCACTGATAAGGTTATTCGCGTTAAACTCCACCGATATGACCCGGTTCCCCGCTCTTCGCCCGCATCTTCTCCATCCTCTACCCTCCATCCGCTACCCTCTCCTCACCCTCCTCCTCGCAGCGCTCGCCGGGTGCGACCCTGAAAAACCGACCTCCAATCTCGCCACCATCCAGCTTCCCATGGGCCAGAAGACCTTCACGCTCGAAGTCGCCGATAACGACCGCGACCGGAAGTATGGTCTGATGCGCCGCGACTCCATGCCGGCCGACCATGGCATGATCTTCGTCTTCGACCGCGAAGACCGGCTCGCTTTCTACATGCGCAACACCCACATTCCGCTGGACATCGTCTATCTCGATTCCAAGGGCACGATCGTATCCATCAAGCAGATGAAGCCGTTCGATGAGAACACGACGCCCAGCGACGGGCCGGCCCAGTACGCGATCGAACTCAACAAAGACATCGCCGCGGCGGCCGGGCTGAAACCGGGGATGACCATCAAACTTCCGGAGCTGAAGGCCAAGGATTGACGCTTTCATGATGATTCTGCCCGCCATTTATTGCCTTCCGCCCGTTGTTTTCCCCAAGTCGCCCCTCATCCAAGCCGATTGACGTATGGGTGGCCGCATAATCGTTACGAACCGCGGTCATGCGTTATCCATTTCAGCCGGCTTTGCCCCGGCCAGGCGCGCGTCGCCGGTTTGGGCCGAAGGACACTATGGCGACATTGCGTCTCGTACGCGATCAGGATTCCTTTCCGGCCAATCACCCGGGCAGGTCCGGTGCGCCATCTCCACTCATCGTTCCCGTTCTCGACCAGATCGCGGAGCTTCAGTCGGAGATCGATTCGCTGAAGGCAGAGGTCAATCTCCTTCGCAGGCGCGATGAAACGCTTCGCTTCTACATGCAGCGAATCGATGAGGAGCTTCGGCTGGCAGCGCGGATTCAGCAGGATTTTCTGCCGAAAACACTCCCTCAACTCGGGCCGGTTCATTTCCACAGCCTTTTTCGGCCGGCGGGGTATGTCAGCGGGGATTTGTACGATGTCATGCGCCTGGATGAAAACCATCTCGGGTTTTTCATCTGCGATGCGGTGGGGCATGGGATGCCGGCCGCGCTGCTGACGATGTTTATCAAGAAGGCCCTGGCGACCAAGGAAATCCACGCGGGCGGCTATCGGCTGCTCGAACCCTCCGAAACGCTCTCGCGCCTGAACCTGGCGCTGGTCGAGCAGGATCTATCGCAGGCCACCTATGCCACCGCTCTTTATGGGATCATCAACACGCGGACCCTGGAAATGTCCTTCTCGCGCGGCGGGCATCCATCGCCGCTCGTGCTTAGGGCGGAGGGGTCGATGGAATTCGTCGATGCCACCGGCGCGCTGCTGGGCATTTTCCCCGATGAGCAGTTCAGCGTCAGCAAAGTCCAGCTTGCCCCCGGCGATCGGGTGATGATCTACAGCGACGGGATCGAAGTCGGCTTCTGCGGGGAGAACGTCGCGGATAACGATAAATGGCGCGAGGAAGTGCGCACGCGCCTGCACCTGCCGACCGAAGACTTCCTGCGCGAAATCGCCGATGAACTGGACCGGCAATCGGGCAGCCTTCAGCCGAAGGATGATCTGACGATCATCATGCTGGAAGTGAAGTAATGGGTGACACGGGCGTCCCGCCCGTGCGAAATGCATAAAACGTAAAACAAATTAAATAGGCGGACGAAGCGGAGGGATTTTGCGATGCCGCTCGCACGGCCGGGACGGCCGTGTCACGGTTTTATCTCACGGGGTCATCGTCAGCACCCAGGCGCTGACCAGCACGGCCGCGGTTGCGAGGGCCATTCCCAATCCGATGCCGCCGGCGATCAGGATGCGTTTGGCGATCGAAGTGGGTCGCTGGATCGGGGCGACGGGCAGAGGGGGCAGGAGGCCGGGATCGGCCTGAAGGGACAAGTCCGCCTCATCGGCACAGGCGCGGGAAATATCCCGATACACAGGCCCGACCCTCGGCAGCGCTCGCAGCCGTGCCGGGCGGGTTGCGGTGCGGGTGGAAGCGGCGGCCACCGCCAGTCCGCCGGATGAGCCTTCGCCGGTATGGATCAACTCCAAGCCTTCGGCGATCTCATCGCCCGGTGAGGGGTGATTCGGCGACAGACTCGATGCGAGTTGATCGAGCAGCGTTTCCACCACCGGTTCGCTGTAGGAGGAAGGATCGAGCGGCCGGGGCTGCGGATGGGCACCTCCCCAGGCGATGCCATCCTCGCCGTTACGGACTTCCTGCTCATCATCCAGCAGGACGAAATCGGTGACGGTGCCGGTCAGGGCTTCGTGCGGATCGGCCGGGCGGACCAGGCGATCGGGGCGGGCGGTCGATTCGGCGGCGCGCTCGAAGGGGCCGAGATGGAAGGTCAGGCGGGTTCGGCCCATGCGGATCCAGTCGCCTTCGCGGAGGATGTGGCTTTCCACCTTCTGCCAGCCGGCGCGGGTGCCGTTTTTGCTGTCGAGATCGACGATGCGCCAGGAGCCGCGCTGGCCGAGGGGCTCGAGCCGGCAATGGATGCGCGACAAAAGCAGATCGCGCACGGCGATATCGCATTCAGCGGATCGGCCGATGGTGATCGGGCGGCTCAATTCGAGCCGCTGCAGTTCCTGATCGTTGGCGTAGAGAATAATCCAGGGCATAGGTCGGACGAGCCGGCGCGGGCGCGGAATCGTCCACTCCATTCATCGGGGTGAAGGGGGTTTGGGCGATAATTTTCGGGGGAGGATTCACCGCGGAGACGCGGAGGTCGCAGAGAGAAAAAGACAGGCAGGGGACTTGAATCAGTTCCCTGCCTGCGTTTTTTCAGGGTGGCACGAACGGTTGATGTTCTGCCTGCGGAATCCGGGCTATTTCTTGGGCGTTTCGGGTTTGGCGGCCAACTGGGCGGTCAATTCCTCGATTTTCTTCTGGGCGGCCGTGAGCTTGTCTTGGAGGGCGGCGGCTTCGTCCTTGGCCTTCTTCACATCGGCGGCGGCGGCGGACTGGGCCTTTTCGGCATCGGTGGCGCGGGTCAGGGCTGCCTTGGCGGCGTCATCCGCGGCTTTGTTCTTGATCGCCGCGTTGGTTTCGGCCTCGGACTGGGCCTTTTTGGCCGCTTCGACATCGGCCTTGGCTTTGGCGACTTCACCTTCGGCGGCCTTGGTCTTGATGCGGTTCAGTTCCTGTTCGTTGGCGTTCTTCGTCAGCTCTTTCTTATAATCATCGGCCGACTTGGACACATCGAGCAGTTGCTTGGAGAACTGATCGCGGTCCTTCGAGGCGGTGGTCAGATCCTTCTTGAGCCCATCATTTTCCTTGGAGAGGTCGGCGATCTGGGCCTTGAGGGCGACATTTTCCTGGGCCGATTGCTCGAACTTGGCTTCTTCGGCCTTGTTGGCGCAGCCGCCGAGGAGAATCATGCCAATCGCGGACAGGCCGGCAACCAACGCGAACTTCACTCGAATCATCTTGAACTCCTATAAGTGTTAGTGTTTATGTCACCCATGTGTAACATCGGGGGAACAAATCGCAACCTCAGGCGCACCTGCGCATCTTTGATTGCATGAGACGCTACCGAATTTGTTTTCTCGCGTTGCTGCTCGGGCCGCTTCCCGCACTGGCGGCGTCCGAATCCGACATGAACGCCAAATGCGCGGATCTGCTGGCCAAGTGGAAGGATCGGTTCGCGGAGGAAAAGATGACGGCCGTGATCGCGCCGCCGTTCGTGATCGCGGGGACGGGGGATGCGGATCGGGTGAATGCGTATCGCGATCGCACGATCCTGTCGGCCGCCAAATGTCTGCAAACGCAGTTCTTTAAGAAGCACCCGGCCGAGCCGGTGATGATTCTGCTGTTCGAGTCGGCCGAGCCGTATAAGCGGCTGGCGAAGAAATGGTTCGACGATGATGACGTGCCGTATTACGGGTTTTTCCGGCACGACAACATCATGCTGATGAATGTCGGCACGGGGACGGGAACGCTGGTGCATGAACTGACTCATGCCCTGATCAAGCCGGATTTTCCGGAGGTGCCGAGCTGGTTCAATGAAGGTTTCGCGAGTCTCTACGAGCAATGTTCATTGGGCGCCGACAACACGATCAAAGGGCATGAGAACTGGCGACTGCCGGCGCTGCAGAAGGCGATCAAGGCGGACAAGCTGAGGCCGTTGTCGGAGCTGGTGGCCGACCCGGCATTCTATAAGCCTGAGATGGTGGGGCTGAATTACGGCCAAGCCCGCTACCTGATGTTCTATTTGCAGGAGAAAAAGCTATTGGCGCCCTACTACACGCAGTTTCGGGATCATTACAAAGAGGACCCGACCGGGCTGGAGTCATTGAAGAAAATCATCGGCCCGCAATCGCTGGAGGCGTTCGAGAAGGACTGGCGGGCGTGGGTGATGACACTGGAGTTTCCACCGAGATGAGGTCGCTGGGGCATCGGTGATTCGCCGATTGGGTTTATCGGTGTTATATGAAACACCGAGGTGCGGTTGAATGAGAGCGT
Organism: Tepidisphaerales bacterium; assembly: GCA_038244055.1. Classification (GTDB taxonomy): domain Bacteria; phylum Planctomycetota; class Phycisphaerae; order Tepidisphaerales; family Tepidisphaeraceae; genus DASPKW01. The sequence continues at coordinate 14,948 of JBBRTW010000054.1, forward strand.
TGGTGTAAATTTGCGCCCAACTTCAACACAATGCGCTTCGTCCTTGTATAGAGAAGCGACGGGCGGCATCGTTGCGGAGGTCGCGACGACAAGCCCCCTAAGTCCCACCTGTACAACCGTGACTCCATCAAAATTGCAGCGCGGTGAGGAGATCCCTATGCAGATGTTCGCGAAGTTTCTTGCGGTTCTGGCCATCGTCGGCTTTGTTTCGTTCACCCATGCGGCCGACAAGGGCACTAAGGCGGTGCGCGGCGTAATCGTGTCGATCGACACCACCGCCTTGACGATTACCCTCAAGGGTAAAGACGGTCCGCTTCCCCCGGTGACCTACACTGCCAAGACCACCGTCACCATCGACGGCAAGGATGGGGCCCTCACCGATCTCAAGGCCGATATGCGGGTCCAGATCACTCCCGACGCCGCCGGCGTTGCGACCAAGATCGAGGTCAAGACAGCCCCCCCCAAGAAGGCGAAGTAGTTCGTCCGCTTCAGGCTGCAAAATTTGAAAGCCCGCCGGGAATTTCCTGCCGGGTTTTCTTTTTTGGTGGGGGCGTTGGCAAGGCGGACTCGTTTGCGGATGCGATTGGGCGATGGGTTGGGCCTTGCGGGGTGGGGCTGGATCCTTCGTCGGCGGAGCCGACTCAGGATGACGGATTGGTAGGCTTAGCGCTCTTCGCTCAGCACTCAGCACTCAGGACTCAGGACTCGAGACTTACTCTCCGTGCATCAGCGCCAGGATCTCCGCGCGGCTCGAGGGGTTTTCCTTGAAGATGCCGCGGAGGGCGCTGGTGACCATGATCGCGCCGGTTTTTTTAGCGCCGCGGATGGTCATGCAGGTGTGGGTGGCTTCGATGACGCAGGCCGCGCCGATGGGGGCGAGTTCCTCCATCAGGGCATCGGCGATCTGGGTGGTGAGGCGCTCCTGCACCTGCGGCCGGCGTGCGAAGCCTTCGACCAGGCGGGCGAGCTTGGAGAGGCCGACGACTTTGCCATCGGGAAGATAGGCCACATGCGCCTTGCCGGTGAAGGGGAGAAGATGGTGCTCGCAGAGGGAGTGGAACTGGATATCGCGCAGGAGGACGACTTCATCGTAGCGTTCGTTGAAGACGGTCTTGAGGTGGAGCTTGGGATCGGTGTGCAGGCCGGCCATGAGTTCGCCGTAGGCGCGGGCGACGCGATTGGGGGTTTTGATGAGTCCTTCGCGATCGGGGTCTTCGCCGACGGCGATGAGGATTTCGCGGATGGCGCGTTCGATGCGCGGGACATCGACATGGGCGGGCTCGGGGGAGCCCGAGTCGTCATCGAGGTGGTCGTCGTAGGAAGGGGTTTTGATGAGCGGCGGTTTGGGCATGGGTGTCCTTGTGCTGGGCGGATTATAGGCGGAATCGTGGCGTGAGGTTAGGGGCGAGTTGCGGGTTGGGGGTGGGATTGAGAGAATGCAGGCCGAGCCAAGGGACGTAATGGTCATTCGATGAGCCAGAAGAAGCCGAAAAAATCCGCGAAACGGTTGAATCGCAAGAGCTCCGCGCCGCCCGCGCGAAAGATCGTTCGGCGCGGTGATGGACGTAAGGTTCGGCGGCTGACGACGAAGTTGCCCACGAGCTACGCCTCGCTGCTGATCCCGCCATCCGCCTCTGGTACGCTCGACAAGCCGTCGCCAACGGGTGGTCGCGATCGATGCTGAATCACTGGATCGAATCGAAGCTGCACAAGCGATCGGGAAATGCGATCACCAACTTCGCGGCGACATTGCCGGCGGCGCAGTCGGATTTGGCAAAAGAGGTGATCAGGGATCCATATAATTTTGACTTCCTGACACTGGCCACAAATGCGGCCGAGCACGAATTGGAGAAGGGTTTGCTCGATCACATTTATCGGCCGCGGATGATCTGATGAGACATCCCGAGGATCGACCATCAATCGGCTTGATCCTGTGCAAGACGCGCAGCAAGGTGATCGCGGAATACGCCCTGCGCGATCTGGCCAAGCCCGTGGGCATAGCGCGGTATGTGACGAAACTGGTGGAATCGCTGCCGAATAATCTGCGAAAGACTTTGCCGAGCGTGAAAGTGATTGAGGCGGAACTAAACAAGAACAAACCGCTTTAAGACACATCCCATGTGCGTTCTGGAGGTGGGATTCTTTTCAATGGCGTTGCGAGGGCGTATAACTCCCGTTTCCACGGTGGAGCAACGTTAAACGGCGCAGGAACAGTCGACCCATCGGGGTCATCTCTGATTCGAGGAGCAACCATGAGTCGTCGCGTATCTCGTCGTCGGTTTATGCATGGGTTGGCGGGTGTGGCCGGGGCGACATTTGCCGGGCCCTACATCATGCGGGCGGCCGAACCGAACAAGGACAAGGTTCGCATCGCCTACGTCGGCACCGGGGGGCAGGCGGGGGCGCATACGCCGCTGTGCGAGCCATCGGACAAAAAGAACGACATCACCAAGAACAACTGGTGTGCCGCCTACACTGATGTGGATCCCAAGCGCTACGGCAAGCTCGCGACCTGGGCGCCCAATGCCAAGGCTTACACCGACTATCGCAAGATGCTCGATGCGCATCTGAACGAAGTCGATGCGGTCTGCGTGACGGTGCCCGATCACAATCATGCCTGCGCCTCGGCGATCGCGCTGCGGGCGGGCAAGGCGGTTTATACCGAAAAGCCGCTCACCTGGAGCGTGGCCGAGGCGCGGGCGCTGGCGGAACTGGCGGCCGAGAAAAAGGTGCCGACGCAGATGGGGAACATGGGGCATTCCAACGAGGGCAATCGGCTGGTGGTGGAATGGGTGCAGGGGGGTGTGATCGGGGATGTGACGGAGGTGCATACGTGGACCAATCGGCCGGTCTGGCCGCAGGGGATCGTCAAGCGCCCGGAGACCAAGCCGGTGCCGGCGAATCTGGATTGGGATAGCTGGATCGGGCCCGCGCCATTCCGTGATTATCACGATGGGCTGCATAGCTTCGCCTGGCGCGGGTGGTTCGATTTTGGATGCGGGGCGGTGGGGGATATGGGATGTCATACATGGGATTGCGTGTTCTGGGCGCTGCGGCCGGATTTCCCGGAGCGGGTGCAACTGCTCAAGATCGTCGGCAAATCGACGGAGACATTCCCCAAGCAGAGCATGACCCGCTGGGATTACCCCGCCAAGGGGAAGCGGCCGGCGTTCAAGGCGTTCTGGTACGAGGGCGGGATGAAGCCCGAAGCGCCGGAAGAATTCATGAGCGATCCGACCCGGCAGACCAAGGATAAAGAAGGCAACCCGGCCAAGCCGAAGCTTCCGGGATCGGGCACGATCTTCATCGGCACCAAAGGCAAGCTGCTGGTGGAAGGCGATTACGGCGATTCGCCGAGGCTGATCCCCGAATCATTCATGAAGGAAACGCAGCGCCCCGCCAAGAGCATCCCGCGCTCGCCGGGGCATAAGCAGGAGTGGCTACTGGCGATTCGCGGCGACAAGCCGTGGGATTTCCCCGGATCGCATTTCTCCACTTACGCCGGCCCGCTGACGGAGAACATGCTCCTGGCGGCGATGGCGATTCGCAACGGCGAGGAAGGCTTTACGATTGAATGCGATGCGGAGAAGCGGCTGATCAAGACCAAGTCGGTGCTGGAATGGGCCAACCGGGAGTATCGGAAAGGTTGGCCACAGGTGACGCCGACGAGCGCGATTAGTTGATAGGCGGTGGCAGTTGACCGCGGAAGAATCAATTGCGGAATGTCGATTGCGGATTGTGGATTGAATCGCGGTTCGTCAATCCGCAATCGGCAATCCGAAATCCGCAATGTGAAGGCTTGTAATTTCCTCGCGATGGAAAGAGGATATCCATCGCCATAAGTCTGAAAAACCCGGCGGGCCGGACAACAATTCAGCCCGTCCTTGTTATTTGTAGTGAAGGTCGATGGGGTGGTGCGTGAAGGCCTTCAGCGATGTTTCGATCGAACAGTGCATTATCCGGCGACGGCCGGATTGGAGATGAACGAGTATGTCTAAGAATCGGGTATCGCGTCGTCGGTTTATGCATGGTCTGGCGACGGTCGCCGGGGCCAGTTTTGTCGGGCCGGCCATTTTGCGCGCGGCCGAGGTGAATGTCGAAAAGATTCGCATTGCATCGGTTGGCTGCGGCGGCAAGGGCGGCAGCGATGTGGATCAGGCCTCGCAGGCCGGCGCTGAAATCGTCGGGCTGTGCGATGTGGATTCGAACACGCTGGCCGGCAAGGCCAAGAAGTTCCCCAACGCCAAGACCTTTGCGGATTTCCGCAAGATGCTGGCGGAGCTCGATAAGTCGATCGATGCGGTCACCGTATCGACGCCCGATCACCTTCACGGGCTGATCGCCGGCACCGCCCTCAAGATGGGCAAGCACGTCTACTGCCAGAAGCCGTTGACGCAGACGGTTTTCGAAGCCCGCGCACTGCGTAAGCTCGCCAAGGATAAGAAGGTCGCCACGCAGATGGGCAACCAGGGCAGCGCCGGGCCCGGCCTCCGCCGCGCCGTCGAGGTGATTCACGCGGGCTTGATCGGCCCGGTCAAGGAAATTCACGTCTGGTCGAATCGCCCGATCTGGCCGCAGGGCATTACCCGCCCCGAAGGCTCGGATCCGGTGCCCCCGAATCTGAACTGGGATCTCTGGCTCGGGCCGGCCAAGGAGCGCCCGTACAAGAAGGACGTCTACGCTCCGTTCAAGTGGCGCGGCTGGCGCGATTTCGGCACCGGCGCTCTGGGCGACATGGCTTGCCACACGGTCAACATGCCCTTCCGCGCGGTCAAGCTCGGTTATCCGAACGTCGTCGAACTGGAGAAGGCTTCGCAGCTCTTCCCCGAGACGTTCCCCAAGAGTTCGCGGATTCGCTTCGAGTTCCCCGAGCGCGATGGCCTGCCGGCCACCAAGTTCTGGTGGTACGATGGCACCCCCGATGGCGCGGAAACGCTCCGTCCCAAGCCGGAACTGACCACCGAAATCGTGGCCATGAAGGGCAAATTGCCGGGCAGCGGCGCGCTGCTGATCGGCGAGAAGGGCAAGATCTTCTCCCCCGATGACTACGGCTCGCAGTTCTACGTCATGCTCAACGACGAGAAGAAGTACATGGGCAGCGGCAACCACGAAGCCACCAAGGCGATCCCGCAGAACTTCGTCAAGCCGCTCGATGACAAGAACAACGATCTGTCGATGAAGCTCGAATGGTTCAACATGATCAAGACGGGCGCTCCGTGCTACTCGAACTTCGAGATCGCGGCCTACCTGACCGAGATCATCCTCCTCGGCTGCATCGCCCTGAACGTGGGCGAAGGCGTCAAGATGGATTGGGACGGCCCGAACATGAAGTCGCCCAATTGCCCGCAGGCGGCGCAGTTCGTGAAGCGCGAGGCGCGGCCGGGTTGGGAACTGACTCTGTGATGCGTTGAAAACTAGAAACTAAAAACTTAAGGCTGCGAGCGCTGTTGGGCGCTCGCAGCTTTTGTTTGCGCCGGCGGGGGTGCGGGGCAACAATCGTGCCCGGCGTCGTTATGTAAGGTAGTCGCGGCCGGCAGTTGCCGATGGGTCGCGACATCGCTGGCAATAGCCTTTTGGAGATGAACTTCATGTCTAAGAACCGCGTCAGTCGTCGTCGATTCATGCATGGGCTGGCGAGTGTGGCCGGGGCCACGTTTGTCGGGCCGGCCATTCTCCGCGCCGCCGAGCTTAACAAGCAGAAGCTGCGCATCGCCTTCGTCGGCACGGGCGGACGCGCGGCCTCGCATGTGCATCTGGCCGAGAAGGAAGCGTGCCCGGCCTACACCGATGTGGACCCGAGCCGGTACGGCGGCGGCAAGAAAAAGGGCATCGCGCAGATCGCACCGCAGGCCAAGGCCTACACCGACTACCGGAAGATGTTCGACCAGCACCTTCAGGAGATCGACGCGGTGGTGGTCGCGGTGCCTGATCACAACCACGCCTGCGCCGCCGCCATCGCGCTGAGCGCGGGCAAGCATGTCTACTGCGAGAAGCCGCTGACCTGGTCCGTGGCCGAGGCCCGGGCGCTGGCGGAACTGGCCGCGGAGAAGAAAGTCTCCACGCAGATGGGCAACCAGGGCCACTCCAACGAAGGCAACCGCCGGGTGGTCGAGTGGGTGCGCGGCGGCGTGATCGGCGATGTGCTGGAAGTTCACACCTGGACCAATCGCCCCATCTGGCCGCAGGGAATTCAGCAGCGACCGGCGGCCGACGCCATTCCGGCCGGGCTGGATTGGGAGGCCTGGATCGGCCCGGCGCCGAAGCGCGATTATCACAAGGGCCTGCATCCGTTCGCCTGGCGCGGCTGGTTCGATTTCGGCTGCGGCGCGGTCGGCGACATGGGATGCCACACCTGGGATTGCGTCTTCTGGGCGATGAACCCCGACTATCCCACCGAGGTCGAGCTTCAGAAGATCGTCAATAAATCGAAGGAGACCTACCCGAGCAAGAGCAAGACCAAGTGGACCTTCCCCGCCAAGGGCGATCGCAAGGCGTTCGTGGCCTACTGGTATGAAGGCGGCCTCAAGCCCGAAGCGCCCGAGGAATTTCTCAACGATCCGGTCCGCCAGCAGAAGGGAAAGAAACTCGAGCTGCCCGGCTCGGCCTCGCTCTTCATCGGCACGAAAGGCAAGCTCCTGGTCGAAGGCGATTACGGCAACAGCCCGAGACTGATTCCCGAATCCGTCATGAAGGCGGCAACGCTGCCCGAGAAGAGCATCCCCAAGAGCCCCGGCCACTACGAAGAATGGCTCCAGGCCGCCCGAGGCGACAAACCCTGGGATTTCCCCGGCTCGAACTTCGCGAAATACGCCGGCCCACTCACGGAGAACATGCTCCTGGCCGCGATCGCGATCAAGATCGGCGAGGAAGGCTTCAAGATCGAGTGCGACGCCGAGAAGAAAACGGTCAAGACCAGGGAAGCGATCCCGTATCTGGCCCGCGAATACCGCAAGGGTTGGCCGCAGGTGTCGCCGCGGAGCTCGGTGGGGTGAGTCGCGCGGAATGATGCGAGTTTTGGGCGATTGGCTAGGCGGATTCATGCGGACCGCTTCCTGCTCGGGCGGCGCGGTGGGCGATGGGCGTAAAGGCACAGCGGCGCACAGATGCGAAGAAGAGTGGAGGTTGGATACAATAGGGGGGTGAGGCGGATCGGGCGGTACATTTTCAGAGGGCTATCGATCCTGTCGCTGCTCGTTTGCGTGGCGACGGTGGCGCTATGGGTGCGGAGTTACTGGGTGGCCGATTTGTGGCACTGGTCCCGATATCCGGATGACCGCCCGAGCGAAGGCCGGGTTGGGTGGGTTGATGTTCGAACTTTCAGCGGCCGGTTGGGGGCGCATGTCGAATTCAATTCGGCCTACATGAACGACCCGCCGCGCGGCATTCGCCACGAGATCGAGTCCGCGGAGTCGGCGGGTCCGATCGCGATCGAGCCTTCGCACGGTCTGCGGGGCATTTTTGTGGGCGTCCCCGACCCGCCCTATCACGTCTATCTCGACTGGGCCGGCTTTGTCTACTATCGCAATGATTTTAACGCCAGCTACCACGACCACTACGCGATCCTCCCATTGTGGGCGGTTGCGGGATTGACGGCGATAGCGCCGCTATGGGCGGTCGGGTCGACCGTGCGACGCCGCGCTCGAAGTAGCCGCGCGCTCGCAGGCCTCTGCCCCACCTGCGGCTACGATCTCCGCGCCACGCCTGAGCGCTGTCCCGAGTGCGGGACGATGACCGCGAAGGTGCAGGCGTAGCTCAGTAGTTCCAAGTTCACCCCGACGGCCCCGTGATGGCGCTAAGTGGCGGGATGTTGGGAGGATGCATCGACTCCGAACAGCCCAGGCTTGCCTCGGCGCAGTGCTGGAGCATCAGCAGCATGGTCCGCAGTCGC
>JBBRTW010000055.1:0-22764 GCA_038244055.1 Tepidisphaerales bacterium
GCGGCGGCGGGGGCGGCGGCATGGGTCGTGGATGGGGCGGCTTCGGACAAGGCGGCAACGGCGGGGCGGGCGGACCTGGCTCCTCATGGTGGGACCGGATGAAAGAAAATGACCCGGCCAAGGTGGAGAAAGAAACCGAGAAAAAGGTCAAGCGATACATCGCAGATGGCTGGGAAGCGCTCAAGGCGGGCGACCCCACGGCGGCCTATGAAGCGTTCGCCGATGCCTTGGAACTCAAACCCGACAATGGCGATGCCAAGTTTGGCCAGGGGCTGTCTCGGGCATCGAAGGGCGATTTCACAAAGGCTCTGGTCGATATTGAAGCGGCCGGGCGGCTCAAGGTCGCACCGCGGCTGATCACTTACAATCTCGCGGTCGGCCAGACGCGCCTCAACGCGCGGGCGCGGGCGCTGGTGCTTTTCAATCGGCCACTGGTTGAAGGCAAGACGGTGGATGAACTGGTCCTCAATGCGCAGATGACGATCATCTCCTGGATGGATGATAAACAGCGCAAGGCCATCAGCCAGTTTCCGGAACTCCAGAAGGTGATCTCCGCCACCAATCTGGCGCTGGCGAGCAAGAAATACACGGGGATGGAGCGCTTCGGGCTGACCTGGGTCAATACCGATGAAGTGAAGCGATTGCAGTCGGCCGGGCAGAAGGAATCGTTCCCCACCAAACTGCCGTTTTTGATGCCGGGCGACATTGTGGTGCCCGAGGCCAAGGGCACGGTTGCTCTGGCGGAATTGCTGCCCCCCAGCGGCAGCGCGCCGGCGATCGCGGTGGCGGTGGCCGCGCCGGTCGGCAAGGCTCCGGAGGCGGTTGCGGTGGTTACACCTGACAAAGCCCCCGACAAGGTGAAGGTTCAAACTCCGAACGGGCCCTTCAAACTGGGCGGGACCGATGCGCCGGCCGGCGGCGGGTCCGAAACACCGGCCGTCCAGCCTGTCGCGCCGATTGTGTTAGCCGTTGCGCCGACTCCGGCCATCGCGACGGGCGTCGCCGAATCCTCGCGGCATATCACGCGCACGCTGCATGGCGCGGCCTTCGCGGTCACGGGCGATACGCTCATCACGGCCGCCCGGCTCGTCGTCGGCGCCAAGGAAATCCAGGTCCAAACGACCGACGGCAAAGCCTCCGATGCGAAGGTCATCGCCATCGATGAAGCCTCCGGGCTGGCGCTGATCAAGACCAGCGGGCCGGCTCATAAGGCGATGGCGCTGGCCGATTCATCGCATGCGGGTCGAGTGGGCGTGGCGGCGTTCGTCAAGCCATCGGTTTTCGCGCCGGCGCTGGATCTGATTCAGGGCGATCTTTTCGGCCCGCCCGGATCGATGGCCCTGCGCTGCACCATCCACCCGCGCTCGGCCGGCAGCCCGCTGGTGAGCGAGCAGGGAAAAGTTCTCGGCGTCCTGATCGCCAGCCGCGAAGATGCCCCGGCCAATCTGCCGATCGTCACGGTGGAAGTGCTGCGGAAATTCGCCGAAGGCAAATTCACGCCGGCCACGACAACCTCGGGGGATCCGGATGATTCGGTGGTGGAGTTGACGGCGACGCGGCAGGATTAGTTGACGTCTTTGCATTTCGCCCGGAGGGCGCACGGACGTAGCTAGGGATTTCAATCCCTGGACCATGGGTGCTGAACATCTTCATCTTTCGCCCGGAGGGCGCGCGATAGTCCCTGGAGGAGGGCCTCCCAACTATTCCCGCCCGGAGGGCGCTCGCACTTGAATCGCCAAGGCTCGCCCGCCCTCCGGGCGGAGAAATAAAGAGCAATAGCAATTGGTGGCCCTCTTCTCCAGGGGTTAAAACCCCTGGCAACGCACGCGCGTCCTAAGGGCGAAGAAAAGTCCCCCCACTTTCCGGCCGATAACGATAGTGGCGGCGCGCGCCTCCGCCACGCATGAAATCTCCATCCAAAACCATCAAGCGCCTCTGGCTCGTCGGCATCGCTCTTGCGGCCTTTGTCGGGACGGCGGCCATCGGCAATTTGTTTGTCTCCGAGGACAAGCAGCTCACCTCGCGCATGCTCGGGCATGATTTTCTGGCCTTCTACACGGCCGGGACTTTTCTGCGCGAGGGGCGGAGCCGGGAGATTTACGATCTGGAGAAAGTCAAAGCGTTTCAACATGAACTGGCGGCGAAGGAGGGATTGGAAATCGGCGAGAGCTACGGGCCCTTCTGGAACCCGCCTTTCTACGCGTGGGTTTTCGAGCCGATCTCCCGGCTGAGTTACCGGCAGGCGATCCGGGTCTGGTGGGGGATCAATGGGGTGTGTCTGGTCGGGGCGCTGTGGATGATGGTGGGGATGATGCGCGGGAAAAAACTAAAAGACGAAAAACTTAAAGCAGGGGACGCTCACGACGGCGCGCTCTTCAATCCGCAATCCGCAATCCACAATCCGCAATCCGCAATCCACAATCCGAGATCCGAATCTTCCATTCATCATTCATCCCTTCGGCAAGCTCAGGGCAGGCCCTTCATCATTCATCCCTCCCCTCCTACCGTCTCCCTCCTCATCCCCCTCTTCCTCTGCGTTTCCATGCCTTTCATCCAGGCGTTTTCGCACGGGCAGAACACGATGACTTCGCTGGCGTTACTGGCCGGGGTGGTGATGCTCTGGCGGGCGGATAAGGCGATCTGGGCAGGAATGCTCGGTGGGGTGCTTCTGTACAAGCCGCAGCTCGGCGCGGTGGTGGCGGCCGCGCTGGTGATGACGATGGGGTGGCGGTCGCTGCTGGGGCTTTCGATCACCGGGCTGGCGCTGGGGGCGGTGACTCTCTTCACGCTGCCGGGCGTGCTGGGTGATTATCAGCGGCTTCTGCCGGCCAATCTGCATCAATTTCAGGTGGAGAATGTTTATCTCTGGGACCGTCATGTGACGCTCCGCGCTTTCTGGCGGTTGCTGATCCAGGGGCGGGGGGCGGGGGAGATGAATATGCTGGCCAGGGTTTGTTGGATTGGTTCGTGTGTAGCAATCGTGGTGGGGCTGGTGCGGGCTTGGTGGGCGCTAAGACATGCCCAGACGAGCCGATTACGCCAAACTGCGAGTGGGAATGTTCTGGCGGCTCGTCAGGGCATGGCACCCGGAGAGGCACCCGATATCGCACCGAGGCGGGATTCCCTCCCCCGCGACTGGTTCATTGCATCCGCGATTGTCGCCATGCCGCTGCTAATGCCGTTTTACTTTGACTACGATCTGCTGCTGGTGTCCGTCGCGGCCGTGTTGAGCGCGAAAACGGTGTTCGCTGAAACCGCATCCACTTCAGGCCAGGCTCCATCGCATCGCCCGCTCTTCTGGGCATGGTGCGGGCTGTATGCGTGGATCATCGTCAACTCTTCCGTCGCACGACTGACGGGAGTGAATGGAACTGTGCTTCTGCTGGGCGCGATCGAGGCGATGTTGATTGGCCGGACGATTCGGGCGGCGCGCTCGGCCGGGCGGCGCGACGGGGCGGCCGATGCGTCCGATCCCACCCGCCCGCCCCTTGCGGCGGCGGCATGAGTATGGGAAAGTCGCCATTGTCGCGGGGTCAACACGGGAGCGAGTCGCACATGAAACTGAATTTCTGGCAAATCATTGGCGTAGTTCTGCTGGTTGGCGGCGCGGGGTGGTACATCTATCGCGAGATGAACCCGGCCCCCAAACCGAATCCCAACCCCGTTCCCGCCGCCGTTACTCCCGCCAGCGGGCCGGCCACGCAGCCCAAGTGATTTTCCAACATTCCCGATGATTTTCCATTAGCCGCTCCACTTGTGGAGCGCGTCCCGCCGCCACCCCCGGAGTTCCCCCGTGACCGCCGACCTCAGGCGCGATCTTTTCTGGTCCTACACCGCATCGGCCGCCAAAGTGGGGAGCTGGGTGATTGTCTCGGCGATGCTTTATCGCACGAGCCCGGTGGAATTCGCGATGTTTGCGATGCTGCGGGCGACGATTGGGATACTCAACTACACCTCGTTGGGACTGGTGCCGGCGATGGTGAGAATGATGGCGCAGATGGGGTCGGCCGACGCAAACCGGCCCAATGTTTTGCAAGTCATTGATCCCGCGACTCCGGCAGAACTTCCCACTCTTTCATATCATTCACCCGAGTTTCCCAACCCGCGCGGTGTGGTCTACATCAACGGTGTGGTGGCAGGGCTCCTGACGGCAACGGCGGGGATCATCATTTCCGTTGTTTATGGAATTTTCTACAATCGCATTCATAAGATTCCATTGCGGTTCGATCCTGACGAAATAACAGCGATGGTCATCGGAATGGGACTGGCAACGGTCATTCGCCTGTTCAGCGAGGCATTCGGCGCTGTCCTTCAGACACGCGGCCAAATCGCCGGCGATTACAAAGTCTTGACGGCGACTGAAATCATCTGGATGTTGGCCGCAGTTGTCGCGACCGTTTCACCGTGGGCCGGCCAGTTCAATGCGCCCGCGGCGGTGGGGACATACTTGGCGGCTTCCGTCGGGATGTTGTTCGTCAGGTACAAATGGGCTGACGATTTGCTCAAGACCGATACGCCAACTAGCTGGCGCTGGGTCAACTGGCCCATCCTCCGCAGCATTCTTTTCTATGGCGCGATCATCACCCTCGGCCAACTCGCCGACTACCTCTACGCCCCCACCGATTTCATCCTCATCAACCACTTCTTCGGCCCGCTCGAAGTCGCCAATTACGCCCCGGCCGTCCAGATCGACGCCGGCCTGTTGCTGCTGGTCACCGGGCTTTCAACGGTCATTCTCCCCCGCGCGGCGCTGGCGCATGCGGGTGGGGATTCGCATATCGTGCGCCGCTACTACCTCAAGGGGACGCTCGTTTCGGCCGGTCTGCTGCTGCTGGCAGGGCTCGCGGTATGGGCATGCGCTCCCCTGCTTTTTAGAATCTGGCTCGGCCGGGATATGCCCGAAACGCGGGCGATACTGCCGCTGATTCTCATCCACACGATCGTCGGCGGCAGCAGCGCCGTCGGCCGGGCGATTCTGCTGGGGACGGGGCGCGCCAAAGCGTTCACGGCCTCGGTGCTGATCGCGGGGGTGGGGAATGTTGTTTTATCGTATGCGTTTGTAAAACTCGGCGGGATGGGGCTGAATGGGATCGTGCTGGGGACGATTGTGGTGGTGGGGCGGTGTGGGATTTGGATGCCGTGGTATGTTTGGAGGGTGACGGGCGGGGCGGGGATGATCGGTGACGAAATGAGGTGATTCCTGAATTAGCGTGATTCCATTGGCAAGCCTGCAGCTTGCCAGTGCCACTCGGGGCGGGTGTTGCGATCCACCGAAGGCTTCAGCGGTTTGAACGGCCAAACAGATAGACAAAAATTCCGGGAAGCCAAAGGACCATACCTGTAATGAACAGGATTTTCCGAAGGCCGTCCTCATCATCTCCGCGCTGAAATCCACCGGCTCCGATTACCGAGATGCAGAGAATAAATCCGAGAATGACCATGAGGCCGCCGAACCGTTCCGCCCCGCGAGCGTTGGACGATTGTGTGGGGCGAACCATCCCACAATACGGACATTTTTCGGACTTCCTGGCAACCGGCTTGTGGCAGCTTGGACATGATTTGAGCCGCGGATTTTTTCGGGCTGCTGGCTGCTCGGTCGATATGGAAGCTGGCGCGGCAAGTCTCGACGCGCACCCCGCGCAGATTATCGCCCCCTGATATTCGTAAGGTTGCTCAAGTGCGCCGATAGTTACTCCGCAGTTTGCACATTGTTGGACGGGAACAGGTTGCGGAAGCGGAGCGACCTCGCCATTGTAGATTCTCTCGGCAGTGACGCCCTTGGCTTCATAAGCTTTTCCAGCGGCTTCCCGTTCATCCTGAGCCTTGATGTAGAGCCGTCTGGCCTTGCCCGTTACGTCCTTTCCCTCCACGGTCCATGTCTGCATCTTCCGCCTTCCCCGCCCGCTCGCGCGAGCGTTTTCATCAAACCACACCAAACGTGGCTTTCTGACCTTCCATGCCGATGCGCTCATGCGCGATCAATTCGGATTCTTCTCAATCTTAAAATCGCTCGCGAACCAGGAATTGAACGCGCCGGTGTAGATGGTCTTGCCTTCGTGCTCGACGGTCAGCCACAGGAAGCGATCCTTGTAGGTGCAGGAATCGCAGAAGCGGTCGGATGAGCCTTTGCTCAGGATCATCGTGAGCATGTCGTCCTTCTGGCCTTCCATCTTTTTCTTGATCATCTCCCGGAAGTCTTTCTCGGACGGCTTGGAGAGATAGCTGCCACCGACCAGCACGGCGACGAGAATGAGAATGATGAGAGATTTCATAGGTGGGATTATATCGCGAAACGCCGGCGTGCGCATCAGAAAATCTTGATTGTGAGGGCAGGTTTACAGATGGCTCAAGTGGCATTTTGCAGGCCGAAAGCCTGCGCCACAAAATCCGCAGCCTGAAAGGCCGCGCCACAAAACAGGAAACGCACCACAAATAGAAACCGGCGGCCTGAATCCATTTCGGGCCGCCGGTCAACACATCCCTGTCGTTTCCACGCGCTTCTCCAGCGCGGCGTCTTTTGCATCTTGCGTCGGACGTCGATTCCGTGGCGGGGCGTCCGCCGGCGGACGTGAGGGCATCCTGCCCGACGATCTGTGGGTCTCAACAATTTCAAGCCGCATCGGTCGCGGCGGTATCGTGCTGCTGTGAGGCTTTGCGGGCCGCGGCCTTGCGGATTCGGCGGGTCCGGCCAACGGTCTGCTGCTCGTAACTGGCGCGCTTGGTGGGATTCTCACCGGCGACGCGGACGGCCGACGCGGCATCGGGGGCGTACAGATCGGCGCCGATTTCCTCCGCCAGGCCTTCAGCGCGCTTGTAGATGCCGCCGCAGCACATGACCTGCATTTCCGGGCAGGAATTGACCTCGCGGAGGTAGTCGATGAGCTTGCGGACCGCCGGCACGGCCACGGGAAGCGTGCCGTACATGATGACCAGATCGGGGCGGTGATCGCCGATCATCTTGAGGATTTCATCGTTGGGAACGCCGCCGCCGCCGAAGCGGACATCCCAGCCGGAGGCTTCGAACAGGTCCGAGCAAAGCTGCCCGCCGAGTTCTTCGGGTTCCGCTTCGCCGCAGAAGATGATGACCTTCCGGCCAATGCTCGCCTGCCGGGGCAGTTTGGCGGCCAACTGATCGGTCACCGTGCGATTGAGACGGGTGGCCAGATTCAAGGTCGACTGGGTGATCCGATCCTCGCGATAGAGGGTCTGGATGAGTTCCATGGTCGGCCAGACGAGTTTGACGAGCAGGTCGTACTCGCTGATCCCCTTGGCGAGTGCGGCATCGACCACCAGGCGGCACATGGTGCGGTCGCCGACCAGAAGCGGCTCTAAATACTGCTGAGACAACGTGTTATTGATGAGCTTGGACATGGGATGTGTTCTCCGGCTTGGATCAGGTGGGCAATCGGATTGCCCGGATTACCATCGGAGGCGTCCATGCCGTCCGCAACAAGGGTGCCGATGTTAATTTGGGTAACTTCGACATAAATGGTATCGGAGGAGGCGGGTCAAACTCTTTACCCAAATTAACATTTTCGAGAAATTGGTCATGCCCCCTTCTTTCCAGTTTCCATCGATTGTTTCGATTATTGCATTTGTTTCGTTTGTCGATAGAATTAGGAGTAAAAGACTGGAGGTCGTTGTGGTTGTAATTAGAGATCCTGTGATGCCATCGGACAACGATATGAAGCTTGCACGCGCGTCGATGCGGCAGTTGGCAGCGCATGCCCATGAGGATTTGCGGGTTCAACTTGCTCAGTCCGAGTCACTGACTTTGCCGGCGGCGGCGGTGCGTCTGCTGGTTGATTTGTTGTCAGAGATGGCCGATGGCAACGCCGTTACGCTCATGCCCAGTCACGCGGAGTTGACCACACAGCAAGCTGCGGATTTCCTGAATGTTTCCCGGCCGTTTCTGATTAAGCAGTTGGAGGAGCAAAGCCTGCCGCATCGGAAAGTCGGCACCCACCGACGCATTTTGTTCAGCGATCTTCTCGCTTATAAACGGAAGATGGACGCATTACGTCTGAAAACGCTGGATGAATTGGCGAGGCAGGCGCAGGAACTGGGAATGGGGTATTGAAGTCGCAGTTCGTGCCGAAATGACGACTCTCACTGCGATCTACGACGCCTGTGTGTTGTACCCAGCGCCTCTGCGCGATTTGCTGATGCATTTGGCGATGACAGGCTTGTTTCGTGCCCGCTGGACCAATCAGATTCACGATGAGTGGATGCGCAACGTCCTGGCCAATCGGCCGGATCTTACGCGACAGCAAATCGAACGAACGCGCGACTTGATGAACGCCCACGTTATGGATTGCCTTGTCACCGGGTACGACGAACTCATTGATGGGCTGCACCTTCCAGACCCCGATGACCGGCATGTGCTTGCAGCGGCCATTCGGGCGAGCGCTGGCATCATCGTTACCTACAACCTCAGCGATTTCCCGGCAGCGGTTTTGGAGCCCTTGGGAATCAAGGCTCAGCATCCTGATGAGTTCATAACGCACCTGATGGATCTCAGTTTTCCGGCCGTCTGCACCGCGAGTCGGCGTCATCGGGAAAGTCTGAAGAACCCGCCAAAAGGCGTGGATGAATACCTTGCCACCCTTGAAAGGCATCAGTTAGGGCAAACGGTGTCAAAGCTGAAGGAGTCCGCTCACCTTCTATAGCCGGAACCGTCGGTACGACAGTGCGGCCCTCGCATGCTCCGTCACCGCATATGCCCGTCCAGAGCCTAAAATTTCAGTTACTTGCCAATTCGGACTGCGATGTCCCCCACCAGGCACTCATAACCGTGTCATTAGTATTCCGTCGTTGCATTTTGATCTGAACGGGTCAAAATGGGTTGGCGCGGGAGGACGCGCAGGCTTGGGCTTTGTCGCATGGCGGCGGCTGGCCCGCGTTTGCGGGAGAAAGTGCGTCACGAAGCGGCGCTGATGGATGATGTATGCCCGATTCGGTGGATAATCTGGAATTGGATCTAGGCCGATTGCAGTCGCGCGGGGAGCTCTCTCCGGCGGCGCAGGTTCGGCGACAATTGCGCGGCAAGCACGTTTGCCCCTATTGCGGCACTACGCGCGAATCGGATGTCGGCCCCTGCCAGCATTGCAGTTTGGAAGACTCGCCCACGACCCGCGCCGCCACGCGCGGCAAACTCGGACCGTGGTACGTCCTGCAATCGCGCAATCCATCGGCCCCGGGGATGAACTTCGCGACTTTGATGCTTCTGGTTCAAAAAGGGCGGGTCACGGCGCGCTCGGTGCTGCGCGGGCCGACAACGGGGCAATTCTGGAAACACGCGGCCAAGGTCAAGGGCGTCAGCCGGGAGTTCGGACTGTGCTGGAATTGCGGCGGCGATCTGTCGCGCTCGGCGCGGGCCTGCCCATCATGCAAGCGCATGCAGGAGCCGCCGCTGAATCCCGATCAACTTCTCGACCCCGGCGAGATCAGCAGCGAAGATTTAACCGAGCAGATGTGGGCGGCCGACGCCGCTTCATCGCAGGTGGGTTCGCCGACGACGGTGCGCGGCGGGACGGCTGGATCGCCTATCGAACGGCTGGTCAATAAAGGCGGACTTCGGCGCGAGGTCGCGGAGCGCGAGGCTGCGGGGCGCGAAGCCGTAGGGCGCGAGCGCGAAGAAATAGAGACGGATGATTTTGTTGGCAGCGAATCCGCCGGATTGGGCGGAGGCTCCAACGTCGCTGCGCCGGCGAACGGCGGAAACGGACACAAATCGGGCAACGGCAAGCGCAATGGCAACGGTCACGGAAATGGCAAAGGCGGCGGCAATGGAAATGGCAATGGTCAGAAGAATCCCCCGGCTCGGCGTGCGCCGGAACCGGCCGCGGCGATCGATGACGGTTTAGCGGCGGGGATGGATTTCTCGATCGGCTTCGATTCGCAGGATGGTTTGGATGAGGACCTCGGCCCGCGGCGGCGTCCGCGCGGAGGGATGCTGGCGGATGCGACCGAGGAATTGCCTTCATCGACGCATCTGGAGATGGCGGTCTTCCAGCGCGGGTACGATTCGCGCGGGGGCGGGAGCGCGATCGGAAAATTCTTCAAGGTGGTGTTTATCGCGCTGATCCTGGCGGGCGGGGGGCTGGGGGCGATGTGCTATTTCGATGAGGGGATTCGCGGCAAGTCCATCGGATATTGGGAGCAGGCCAAGGTCTGGGTGATATCGCTGACGAACAACAAGCATCCGAATCAGAACAGGGCGAGCGATTCGGGCAGCGCCGCCAATGCCGAAGATTCGGCCAAGGCGGCTGAGGTATCGGCAACCGTGAATGTTGTCGATGATTCGCCGATCCCCGGCGAGAAACCCGCCCAGCGCGCGTTCCGCCATTTCGAGGCGGGCAATCTGGCCGAGCACAAAGGCGAATGGGCCAAAGCGCTGAAGGAATGGGACCTGGTCAAGAAATCGGGCGCGAAGGCTGAAGACCTGCCGCTGGGATTCGAGGCGCGCATCGCCAGCGCGAAGAAAAAGCTGGCGGAACAGGGCAGGTAGACTGGGAAGCAGGGGCGAATATGTGTCATCCTGAGGGAGCTTAAGGCGACCGAAGGATCTGGCTTCGACCATCGAGGCCACTTCGCTGTTTCGAACGTCCCCCAGACCACAGGCAAGATGCTTCGCTGCGCTCAGCATGACCCGGTGCATGGCTAACGCTTCGAAGTTGCGGCTACTGTGATCGGACACCGCGCGATGTAATCTCGATGCCCCGGAATTTCGGCGCGGACTTCGATGAACCATCGATAGCGCGGATAGCCGCGCTCGATCTCGGATGTGGATGCCGGCTGATCGATCGGCGGCTTGGCGGTCAGCTTCGCGGCGATCGGTTCTTTGGACGGCGCGCTCTCGAAGGCTTTGGTGGCGGACCAGTCTTCGTAAACCAGTCGGGTGGATTTCCGCTTCCTTTTCCCGTCGCCGGCGAGCGATGTCTCCTCGCAGAGCAGGCCGATCTTGTAAGATGTGATTGGCACGGGCAGGAGAAACATCTGCTCCGAGCGAATTCGGATATTGCGCCCCGGCGGGAAATCGATCGTGTCCACCCAGACGCGCGCATCGGCCAGATGGCGCGAGAGCCGCGCGTAGCGGAACCACATCACCAGGGAAAATATTCCGACTGTAAAGTACGCCGGCAGGGTGATCAGCGCATCGATTCCCCAGGGGCGCGGGGCGTTGGTCAGGTAATGCGCCGTGACGCCGACGCCCACCATGTACCAGGCCATCCCGATCATCGCCCAAGGCTTTTTTCGGCCGACAACCGTCCCGATCGGGCGAAGCATCCGCCAGCCGGTTTTATCGAGTTGCGGCGGGAGCGCCCGGCGCGAGCCGCGATAGACGCCCGAGCCGATGAGCCCCAGCCCGACCGAGAGATATAGCATCGGCCCGAGGATGTAATAGTATGGCGTGAACTCCATCTCGCGGATGAGGTAGGAGGCGGAGGGATCGGAGGGGACGAGCCATGCGGCGACGGTTTTGCCGGCCGGGTAATCGGCGCGAATCTTCTGGGCGGTTTCCAGATCGGTGACATCGCGTTTGGGGAAGACTCTTTCGCTCAGCCAGGGCTGGCCAGAGACGGTGAACTCGAAGGCCACAAGGTGACGGTAAACGGTGGTGCGTTTGCCCTTCTCATACTTCGATACGACTTCTAAATTACTTGGGCGCATCACGGCCGGAACGGGCGAGGCCGACGCGACCAGGCGCTGTTGCTCAATGACGTCCTTAGCGCCCATCCCCATGAAGATGAGGGGGACGGCGGTGAAGATGGCGATGATCAGGCGCATGTGGTTGTCTATTGTCCATGGTCGATGGTCAATTGTCATGGCGCGGATTTCTTTGAACCATTCATCGGGTCATTCCGAGAGCGATTCAGGCGACCTCCCCGGATGTAACTCCGATTCGCGGCGAAAGCGATTCGTCATCCTGAGGTACTCCAAAGGATCCAGCCTCGAAACCATGGGCCGTCTCGCCTACACGAAAGAGCCTCGACCCACCGGCCAGATCCTTCGGAGTACCTCAGGATGACGCAGTCGCCACATTCCGGCACCACACCCGACCTCCCTATGATTGCCTTATTTTTCTGGCTCATCTCCAAGCCGCCATGTTAAACTGCCGCGCCGATTCATTCTCCAACACCATTTGAAGGAACACCCATGAATCACTCCGACACTCGTCCTCTGGCGGCATGGATCATTGGCTTGTCGTTCGTGTCACTCATTCTGCCGGCGCGCCTTGCGCGGGCCGATGACAAACCCAAACCGGATGCGCCTGCGGCGGCCGTTGCCGTGCCCGCAGCCGCGCCCGAGCCGGCCGACCCGAACGAGCGGGCGGCGGAAAAACTGAAGAAACCGATCAAGGCGGCGTTCAAGGAAATCCCGCTGCAGGATGCCATTGGATTTGTCTCGGAGGTGACGGGTGTCGATATCATCGTCATCTGGCGGACGATCGAGACCACCGGCATCGATCGCAAAGCGCCCATCGATTTGAACCTCAAGAACCCCCTGCCGGCGGATGCGGTGCTTCGGTTGATCTTCCGCATGGTTGGCGGCGGCCTGGAATCGAATATCGAGGATGGGGTGATGATCGTCTCCGCGCCCGAGCCAAAACCGGCCGATGCGCCGGCCGCGCCCGTCGCCCAGGCGGCGGAGATGAAGACGGAGATCTATGAACTTGCGGAGATGATCCAAAAGGGCGATGGGGCAGCGCCGGCCGAGAAACAGGCCGAGCAATTGCTGGAGCTCGTCCGCAAGCTGGTTGCCCCGACAAGCTGGGCCGAAAATGGCGGCGGCCCGGCCACGGCGGCGCTGCTGGGGACGAAACTGATTATCAAGAACACCGAGGAAGCGCAGACGGAAGTGGCGAAGCTGCTGTTGATGTTGAAGGATAAGAAGAACTAAGGCATTGCGGATTGTGGATTGCGGATTGCGGATTGAATGCTCTTCTTCAATCCGAAATCCACAATCCGAAATCCGCAATCAGATGACTCGCGCGGCCGCAATCCGTATAATCATCCCCATGGATGTTTTACGAATCGGATCGTTCGAAATTCGCAACCGCCTCTTCGTCGGAACCGGCAAGTATTCCACTTATGACGTGATGAAAGCCGCGCTGGCGGCCAGCGATTGCCAGGTGGTCACGGTGGCCGTGCGCCGCGAGCGGCTGGTGGATAAGGAGGGGCGCAGCCTGCTCGAATTTCTGGATCTCGATAAATACATCATCCTCCCCAACACGGCCGGGTGTTTCACGGCCGATGATGCGATCCGCGTGGCCATGCTGGGCCGGGAGCTTTTGGAAAAGCAGAAGAACAAGGGCGCGGGCTGGGTGAAACTGGAAGTGCTGGGGGATAAGAAGACGCTGCTCCCCGATCCCATCGGCACGCTCGAAGCGACGCGCGAACTGGTCAAGGAAGGGTTCACCGTCCTGGCCTATACCAGCGACGACCCGCGCTCGACCATCCGCATCAAGGAAGCCGGCGCGGCCAGTGTCATGCCGGCCGGCAGCCCCATCGGCAGCGGCCAGGGCATCGTCAATCCACTGAACATCTCGCTCTGCCTGGAACTGCTCAAAGAGGGCGATCCGAATTTCCCCGTCATCGTCGATGCGGGTGTGGGCACGGCTTCGGATGTGACGATCGCGATGGAGCTGGGCGCGGATGGCGTGCTGCTCAACACCGGGATCGCGCATGCGAAAGACCCCGTGAAGATGGCGGCCGCGATGAATCACGCCCTGCAGGCAGGGCTGCTTTCGTATCAATCGGGGCGAATTCCGAAGAAGCGCTATGCTACGGCATCGAGCCCGTTTGATGGGGTGATCAGTTACATTCCGGGGGAGTGATCTGCTCGTAGCGTGAGCATCCTGCTCATGTCGGCGGGTCTAACCCGAATAATTCAGATGAACCACGAAAAACCCAGCGCGAGATCGCAACTGAAAGCGTCTTCCCCCCCCCCTTGGATTTATCGCATTGGGCCAACGGCATGAAATGGTGGGCATGAAAGACGCGGCCGCCCTCTGACCTTTATCGATGCCGGGTGGCCCAATGCGATAAATCCAAGGGGGGGCGGGAACTCAATCATCGCAGCCGGAGGAATTCTTTGCGGCGCTCAAAGAATTTGAAGGATAGTAATACGAAGGGCACGAAGAAGACCGGAGAAGAGTAGAAATGTAATTTGCGCAACGTGCGTTCACCGTGTACCGACTTTTGGACTGTAAGTCCTTCGGTTCATTCCTCTTCGTGCATTTCGTGTTATTCGTGGTAAATAATCTGGGCTAAACTCAAATCGTCGGCGGTTGCAAACACGGCCAACACGAGCAGGATGCTCGTGCTACGTTATGGGTCCGGCAGATTAAACGTATCCCCCTGCGAAATATCCCCCGATTGATATCCTTTCTTGAACCACCCCATCCGCTGCCGGCTGGTGCCGTGCGTGAATGAATCGGGGACGACATATCCGCGAGCGCGCTTTTGCAGCGTATCATCGCCAATCGCATTGGCGGCGCGGAGGGCTTCTTCCAGATCGCCGGGTTCGAGGATTTTCTTCATCTTCTGCGCGTGGTTCGCCCAGACGCCCGCATAAAAGTCGGCCTGCAATTCCAGGCGCACGGAGAGCTTGTTGTACTCGGTCTCCGACATGCGCTGCCGCGCGGCGTCGACTTTGGCGGTGGTGCCGAGTTGCTTCTGCACATGATGCCCCACCTCGTGCGCGATCACATACGCCTGCGCGAAATCGCCGGGGGATTTGTAGCGATCCTGCAACTCCTTATAGAACGCCAGATCGATGTAGACCCGCTCATCCCCCGGACAGTAAAACGGCCCGGACGATGCGGAGGCGGACCCGCAGGCCGAGCGCACCTGCCCGGTGAACAGGACCAGCTTCGGATCGCGGTAGGTGAGCCCGCGCTGGCGGAAAAGCTCGCGCCAGACATCCTCGGTATCCGCCAGCACCACGCGGACGAAACGGGTGAGGTTGTCTTCGCTGGCCGAGTTGGGAACGCCGCCGGTTTGGGCTGCGGGCGAGCCGCCGCCGCCGCCTGGGCTCTGGAATCCCTGCGGCGGCTGGCCGGTGACGAACCAGACGATCACCCCGATGATGAGGGCGACCACGCCGCCGCCCATGGCCATCGGCCCGGAAACCGGCAGGCCGCGGCGGTCTTCGATATTATCCGATTCGCGATCGCCGTCGGTGCGCATGCCAAGCATCCTAATCAGAATGTGGAAATTGCGCAAGGCAGAAAACGTGAACTTCGACGTTCGAGGCGATCACTGCGTTTGAATGGGCCTCGGACTACGGGCAAGATGCTTCGCTACGCTCAGCACGACATTTACTACCGCGCATATTCCACAGTCCTCACCTCGCGAATCACCGTAATCTTAATCTCGCCCGGATAGGTCAGATCGTCCTCGATCTTCTTGGCGATATCCCGGCCGAGCTTGGCCGTCACCTTGTCATCCACGGTTTTGGCATCGACGATCACGCGAATTTCCCGGCCGGCCTGGATCGCATATGCCATCCGCACGCCCTCGAATCCCTTGGCCAGATCCTCGAGTTCGGTCAGGCGCTTCACGTATCGCTCCAGGCTCTCGCGACGCGCGCCGGGGCGGCTGGCGCTGATGGCATCGGCGGCCATGACGATGGGCGTGTAGGGCGTGGTGGCCGGCACATCGCCATGGTGGCCGGCCGCGGCGTTCAAAACCGCTTCGGACTCATTGAACTTCTTGAGGAACTCCATGCCGATCTGCGGGTGGCCGCCTTCGGTCTCGTGATCCATCGCCTTGCCGATATCGTGCAGCAAGCCGCAGCGGCGGGCGAGCGTGCCGTCGAGGCCGAGCTCATCGGCGATCACCTGCGAGAGATAAGCGACTTCCATCGAGTGACGCAGCACGTTCTGGCCGTAACTGGTGCGAAACCCGAGCCGGCCGAGCATCGGAATCACCGGCTTGGGGATGTTCGGCAGGTTCGCCTCGACCAGCGCTTCCTTGCCGATCTTGATGAGCTCCTCATCCATTTCCTTGGTGACCAGCGTATGCACCTCTTCGATGCGGGCGGGGTGGATTCGGCCATCCTGCACGAGGCGCTCCAGGCTGATGCGGGCGATCTCGCGGCGAACCGGATCGAAGCAGCTCACGATCACCACGCCGGGCGTATCATCGATGATCACATCCACACCGGTCGTCTTCTCGAACGAGCGGATGTTCCGCCCTTCCCGGCCGATCACGCGGCCTTTCATGTCATCCGAGGGAATCGCCACCGTGCTGACGGTGTGATCCGAAGTCTGGTCGGCCGCGTAGCGCTGGATGGCCTGGAGGATGATCTGCCTCGCCTTATCGCGCGCCTCTTCCTGGGCCTGCTCGGTCATGCGCTGGATCAGCGCGCCGCATTCGCCTTTGCATTCATCTTCGATTCGGTTCAGGAGCATCTGCTTGGCCTGATCGTGCGACATCTGCGCGATGGCCATGAGCTTGTTCTTCTGCTCCGCCAGGATCGCATCGAGCTCGTTTTCCTTGGCCGCCAGTTGGCGGTCGCGGAAGGTCATCCGGCCATCGAGCTCGTCGAGGTGCTTTTCCTTCACCGAAAGGGTATCGAGCTTTCGATCGAGCGTGTCTTCGCGCTTGGAGAGGCGGGCTTCGTGCTCTTTGATTTCCCGGCGGGTGGCTTCGCTGTCTTTTTCGAACTGGTCGCGGGCTTTGCGCTGGTCATCCTGGGCTTTGAGTTCGATTTCCCGCGCCCGGGATTGGGCGGCCAGGCGGGAGCTTTCGGTAGCCTGTTCGGCCTCCTTGCGGGCCTGCTGGACGATGTTTTTGCCGGTCACGATCAAGAGGCCATAAGCAGCGCCGGCCCCAGCCGCCACGCCGATCACAAGCCATAGAATTTCGGGCATGTCTGATTCCCCGGTCTGCGGACCGCGTAACGCGGGCGGAATGAATGCCCGAGCCGCGCGGCCTGCGGTTCATCAGCGGATGTTTGGGGAAGGCTTAGCAAATGCCGCCATCGGCGCGCACCCCATCACCGAACGTCATTGACGTCCGGCTGTGGTGGCGAAGATGGGGAAGGGAATTGAGGTGGACCTCTGGAAAGCAGAGGAGATAGGTCAGAGGCGACCTGGCGCCGGTTCGCGCGCCTGGCGGGCTGCCGCCAGACGACCTGCCGAATCACCCGGCCGCGCGCCTGCGCCGTGCGCTGGATCATCACCAGCACGCACAACAAAAGCACACCCGCCGCGATCAGCACAGTCAGAACCTGCGCGAATTGAATTCCGAAGAGAACCACTTTTCGTTTCCCAGTCTCATGGATCGGCCGGGTCTACACCAAGCCGAAACCTGTAGAGGCACGTCATTAAGCCTGTTCCGAAGCGAGGCCATCCGCAATCCGCCTCGATCCGGTCGTCAACGCACGCGGCGAAACCTGTCGAATCGCGCCTAAGTGTTGACGTAACACAATATTGGCATCGTATGCAGAGGGGGTTGGATTTGCAAGGATGGGGGCGGACTGGGCGCACGCGACCGGCTTGGAAGCCCGTCAGTTGCCCGATGGGCACTATTCGTGCGCTTGGACTCGCTAAATCTCGGGTAATTTGATGATCTTCGCGCGCTCACTCATTAGCTGCCTGTACATTTTTTTCACCACCTTCGATGGATTCGGATCCTGCACACGAACATTGCCCTTGTAAGCCCATATTTCTGAATGTGCGTAGTTATTCCATTCTGGGGCATGGCTGGGTCGAAAATCAAATGGTTCGCCAAGGCCCTCGTTTGAAGGCTTCACATTGCTTGGAACGTCGGCCACCAACCAGTACAGAATCCCCCAACTGGGCATCCCGAAGATTACATCCTCTGACACGCTGTACTTCTCTCTGTTGACACTTAGATTGGCGTAACCAATCTTCAAGGGATTGATTATCGCTCCGAGCATCATTTCTTGCCGGAGCCGATGGAACAATCGCTCTGCGGGCTCGAAAACCTGATCAGGTTCGCGTCCGTTACGGTACATCCGCTGAGGCCGGTCCTCATTAGGCTGTTCGGATGTAGTCACGGATTGTCCCCAAAGCGCGGATTAACCCTTCAACCGTTCTGGAAACCTCCCATACCCTCGGATCGCCGCCGCCGTTAGATGTCACAGCTAAAATGTCGTTAGAATTCAGAAACTCAATATCCGCATACCGGCTTCCAGCGACAAAGCAAATGCCTATGCCGCCTTCGGCTGAGGCCAATATTTTCGTGGGGACAAAGTCCATTAACGCCAACTCATCAAGCGCCAGCTTTGCCCATACCACTGAAAGCAGGGTCGGTTGCTCTGCATCATCCCACTGAACTTGATCACTCGCGACCAAATCAATAACCGCGATTAATCTCGCGAATTCCGGATTCGTCACCGCGACGGGGTCGTTTCTAGTCGTGAACGCGTGTTCCTCCAATGGAAGTGGTCTCCAACGCGGCGTAGGCTGTTCAAGCGTTGCCGATGTCCCCGTCAGGCGGTATTCCTGAATTGTTGTAGCAGCTTGGGCGCTCATTGTGTTCTTTCCCACGCCCGATGGGCGGCTTCGGTGGTCAAATCGGTGAATCCTCTGACTACCCACTCTCTGCCAAGGTCCATCCACTCAAAAATATCGTTGGGCCGGCTGCCTTCCGGCTTACCTCGGGCGGTCAATCGAAACTGAATGATTTGTTGGTTGTCTCGCGATCGCAATACATGCTGGACGGCAGTATGAAGTCGTCCCCGCTCGCCCGGCATCACGAAGGTGAAGGAACTAACGGCGCTCTCTGGCTGCGGCAAGAACGCGCCTTGTGATCGCCTGCAAGTCGTGAAAATATTTTGCATATCTCCATTCGTTTGCCAAAGGTCCCCGGGAATGATTTCATTGATATATGTGATTTCGCACTGGCGAACTGAAATCTCACCGAGTCCATGACTACCAATGAACGTAGAAAAACGCGCCCACTCCTCCTCAAACCGCGGTCTCATGTATTCACGATACCGGGGATATTCCGATTCATCGGTATTCTTCCGCCAATTGAAAACGAATCGATCACGCTGAACCTGTACGATCTCGCCTTGGTCATTTAGGAACCACGACCGTAACTCTGGAATCCCCGTCATTAACTGCACGAACTCTGGTTTGTTAAATCTCGCATCGCCAAATTCTTCAATTTGCGATCGAAGCGGAGCGTAGAACTCGTATTTTGGAAATCGGTTTCGCATCGCGGCCCAGAAAATGCCGAAATGAACGATGCTCCACTCAGAAAGCGGAGAAAACTCGACCGATAGCGCCACCTCGCTAACTGGTGGCCTTCGATAACTGGGGAGCGGTCGCCCGTCTTCCAACTCTACCTCCTGTCTTCCCACCCCAATCATCGGCACACGAGGATAAATGGTCAAGGCCATTATTCTTGCGAACCGACTTGGGCATTCCGGTCGAACACAGTCGTGCCGGCTACATTTCTGGTCATCCTCGGCCCTTTCGTCGCGCACGGGACTGAATGTCGGCCCGCGCTGACGTTGCCAGTTGATCAAGTTGGTCCTCGCCCATGCCGCCTTTGGCGAACGCGTCCCGCATCGGACGAAGCACCTCATCAAACGAACCACGGGCCAACAGGTCCCGCTCGACCAGTGAGCGAAGATATTCGGATGGAGTTTTTCCCTCGTTTTTGGCTCTACGAGCGGCCGCCCGCGCCTGAGTTGGCCTAAGTCCGATGTTGGCAAACGACATAGTGCTCATACCCCGATTATAGCACGAAGCAGCCAAAAAGTGCGGAGGAAGACGAGCAAGTCAAACAGTGCCGTCTTGCGAGAGTCCCCCTAAAACCTTGCCGGCATCCGCGCTAAGCTCAAACCCAACAACTCGCTCGAAATTCCGCGAAACAAGAATATCGAACGGTGGGACCCCAACGGAAGCCAGCGACTGGTCCAGGAAGGGTTCGGTCCCGCGAATCTTGTGGAAGGTGACGACTTCGCGGCGCGATTCATGGCCCTGGGCTTTGCAGGCCGGGCACCAGGCTTTGTCGGCCGAGACGGTGCCGAGGGAGGTGAAGAGCGTTTCCTCCGATTTGCAGCGGGGGCAAACCAGCTTTTCCAGAATATCCCGGCCAAGTTCGATCTGGGCGGCCGGGCCGAGATGCTCACGGGCGATCTCCAGCAACTGCCGCGCGGTGAGCGTATCGGCCGAGGCGTTGAGTTCGATGACCTCATCCAGTGGATCGTGGCTGTAGCAGTCCTCTTTGCGCTGGAACTCAGTCATGTAGGAGTCGGCCGACAAACCGGCGAAACACCACCCCTTGCCGGCGAACGATTCCAGGCCATGCAGAATCTTGACGGCTTCCTGAACCTGCACGCCGGCGATAATCGAGGAGATGGTGGGAGTCGTCGGAGTCTGTCCCCCCTGCATTTGCTCGCGGGTCAGCAGATTGCAGGAGCGTCGGAGATTGAGCAGACGCCAGTCCGTCTCCGACATCGTGCATTCGTAGCAGGGTGATTCCTGGGCCGGGCCATCGGGAACGAAGACGCGCGCAGTGCCCTGGATGGCTTCGATCGCCCCATCGATCCACGGCTTGTTGAGCTTCCAGCAGGCGCGGTTGATCGCCAGGCGGGCTTCGCGATTGTCGAGCCCGCCGAGGATGATGTCGGCCCAGCGGAACACGCCAAGGCCCAGGTCGTAGACGACATTGCCATTGAAGGCATGGACGTTCATATCCGGGTAAATTTCTTGCGCAGCGCGGGCGGCGGCGGTGGCCTTGAGCTGGCCGTTATCCGAAACGCGGTAGAGAACCGAGCGGGAAAGATTCGAGTTCTCGATGCGGTCCATGTCGGCCACCAGAACATTGCCGATGCCGAGGAGGGCGAGGTTTTTCAGGAGTTCATTGCCCAGCGCGCCCGCGCCAATGACGAGGACTCTGGCATTTTTCAAACGATGCTGATCCCACCAGGAGATGAGTTTGAAGCGGTGGAAGCGGTCCTCCGAATCCGGGGCGGTTTCTGCCAGCGAGATTTTGAGGGGTTGGTCGGGCATGGTGCGAGTAGGCAGTCGGCAGTGGGCAGTGGGCAGTAGGCAGTAGGGTCTAACAGCAGGTCACG
This sequence comes from Tepidisphaerales bacterium, assembly GCA_038244055.1. Classification (GTDB taxonomy): domain Bacteria; phylum Planctomycetota; class Phycisphaerae; order Tepidisphaerales; family Tepidisphaeraceae; genus DASPKW01. The sequence goes on from JBBRTW010000055.1 coordinate 21,070, forward strand.
ATGGAGCGCGGATTTCAGTTCTTTTCTGCCTACTGCCCACTGCCCACTGCCGACTGCCTACTCATCGCGACCCCCGCGGTAATCTCAGGTTGCAGCCGCAAAATATCTCCACCCTTCACACCCACCTGCCCCAAAGTCTGGGTATCGAGGAGTTGTTTGCCGGTGGCGCGGTGGTGCAGTTTATAGGACAGGGGCTGGCCATCGGGGGCGTACTGCGGAAAGTTCATCCGCTGGAGCAAAACTGCGATCAACCGGTTGACCGGAGCATCATCGGGCATCTCGACATCCTGCCGCTTGTTGCCGGTGGCATCCCAGACTTGAACGGTGAGCATCGCCATGCAAGATGTATAACCGATGAGGGGCGGGCCGTGCAATTTGCCCATTTTCACACATATCGAAGTGCGTTAATCGAAAAATGGACCAAAAGCGGGATTCTGAGCTATGAGACGCAGGTAAAATCCCTCGACCCATTCCCAAGAGGCGTGTATGATATCTCACGCACCGCCGCAGTGGGTTTGATCGTAGCAGACATCAGGGATTATCAGCCAACCGCAACACGCTCGGGTTCTCCGCCCATTTTTTTGGCGGAATGTGAGTTGCGTGGTTCGCGGGCGTATGCGATGTCCTTGATGCGTCAGCCGGTAAGTGCCTTTGTTCGGGGAGTATTGTCGTGAATTCAGAGACTTTGCGCGTTTGTCATCTCGGGAAGTATTACCCGCCCGCTCCAGGTGGGATCGAAAGCCATGTGCAGACGATCGCCCGGGCGCAGGCCGAGGCGGGCATGTCCGTACGGGTGGTGTGCGTGAACCACACCAACCACGAGGGGCGGGATCTCACCTATGTCCGCCATGGGGCTACCGATACGGTTCAGGAGACTGATGGGGAGGTGGCCGTCACGCGGGTTGGCCGAAGCGCATCGTTTGCGCGGCTGGATGTCTGCCCGGGATTGCCGAAGTTACTCCGGGGCATCACAAGGGAGAATACAGATGTTATCCATCTTCACACTCCCAATCCGACCATGATTCTGGCTTTGACGGCCGCCCGGCCGAAGGTGCCGCTGGTCATTACTCATCATAGCGATATCGTGCGGCAGAAGCTGCTGCGGATGGCCCTGATGCCCTTCGAGCATTTCGTTTACGGCAAGGCCTCGGTCATTCAATCGACTAGTCCGGGCTATCCGTGTGAATCGGGGATTCTGCGGCGGCATCAGGAGCGGGTGGAGGCGCTGCCGCTTGGTGTAGACCTTGAGGCGTTTACCCGGCCGTCGCCTGGCGCGAACCTGTATGCGAAACAGCTCAAGGCCGAACACCCCGGGCCGATCTGGCTGGCCGTGGGGCGTTGCGTTTACTACAAGAGTTTTGATGTGGCGATCAAGGCGCTGGCGCATGTGCCGGGGACGCTGGTGATCGTCGGAAATGGCCCGCTGACCGATCAGCTCAAGCAGATCGCCCGGGATGCGGGGGTCGCCGATCGGGTGGTGTGGAAGCATTACCTGGATCACGATCAGCTTGTCGGCGCTTACATGGCGGCCACAGCGCTGTGGTTCCCCTCCAGCGCCCGCAGCGAGGCGTTCGGGCTGGTGCAGGTGGAGGCGATGGCCTGCGGGACGCCGGTGATCAACGCCGACATTATCGGCAGCGGCGTTCCCTGGGTGAGCCCGCACATGGAAACGGGGTTGACGGTGGCGGTCAACGA
>JBBRTW010000056.1:0-22707 GCA_038244055.1 Tepidisphaerales bacterium
ATCGCACAAATCCTGAGTGTCATGATCTTCGAGAAAACCCCGATAATTCAGGTGTTTTCAGAGATTCAGCAGAAAAACGCCGAGGACGATAATCGTAACCAGTTGATGCTGTTCGACTTCTGACCGGACAGTAGTGATCCGAAATCCGAAATCCGCAATTGTTGCCCACTTCATGCCACATGCGATTGCCCTCGGAACGGAATGGGGAGGCGGGGGGGATGGGAAGGAGTCGCGAAAGGAATTGCGGAAACCTGTTGCATATTGAATCTTGAGTCGGTTGATCCGAATCAGTTTGCGTGACCCCCCTGCCGGGTCGCCGGACGCCGCGGATTCGGTAAGATGAGCATCTATGAAACATTCGTGGCTGTTTGGAATGGTGATGCTGCTTGCGGTTGGGATTGTCGCCCGCGCGGAGGATAAACCGGATGCCGGAGATGACACGCTGGCGCTGCTGGTCGATGTGATCAAATCCACCGAAGACCCCGCTTCGCAGGCCGACATGCTGCGCGGGCTGTCGGCGGCGATGGAGGGCAAGAAGAACGTCAAGATGCCGGCCGGGTGGGCGGAGCTTTCGCCCAAGCTCATCAAGAGCCCCAACGAGGAAGTCCGCAAGCTCGCCCTGCGGCTGTCGGCCACGTTCGGCGATGTGGGCACGCTCGATGCGATGAAGAAGACGGTGGCCGATGTTTCGAAACCGGCCGATGAGCGCATGAAGGCGTTGGAAGGGCTCATGACCAAGCCCGATCCATCGATGGCGGGGTTATTGCAATCGCTGCTCAAGGATCCTGTGCCGCCGCTGCGCGAGGCGGCGATCAAAGGCCTGGCCGCATTCGAAGATCCCAATACGCCAGTTGCGCTTCTGGCGGCCTATGAGGGCTTTGATGCCGATGCGAAACGGGCCGCGGTCAATTTGCTCTCGTTTCGAAAGGCCTACGCGCAGCAACTCATCGCGGCCGTCAAAGGCGGCAAAGTTCCCGCCAAGGATCTCACCGCGTATACGGTGCGGCAGCTCCGCAATGTTGGAGATAAAGAGATCGACGCGTTCGTGACGCAGACCTGGGGCGTGGCCCGCAGCACGCCGGATGACAAGCTCAAGCAGATCGAGCAGTACAAGAAGATGCTGACGCCCGATGTGCTGGCCAAGGCCGATGCCTCGGCGGGGCGGGCGATTTACGCCAAGACCTGTCAGCAGTGCCACATGCTCTACGGCGAAGGGGGCAAGGTCGGGCCCGATCTGACCGGTTCGAATCGCGCGGACATCGATTACCTGATGGTGAATATCGTCGATCCCTCGGCCGTGATCGCCAAGGATTACCAGGTCACCAACATCTGGACCAAGGAGGGCGATATTCTCTCGGGCATCATGACCCGCGAAGACGAAAAGAGCGTCACGCTCATGACCGAGACCACCACCAGCACCATCGAGCGCAAGGACATCGACACGATCAAGAAGAGCGAGCTCTCGATGATGCCGGAGGGGATTCTGCTGCCGATGTCGCCGAAGGAACTGGCGGATCTGGTGGTGTACCTGCGATCGACGGGGCAGGTGGCGCTGCCGGCTGCGCCGAAGTGATGTAGCACGGGCATCCTGCCCATGACGGCTGCATTTTTGAAATTCGGGGCGATGCGTTTGAACTTTTGCGCAGCCTTCATGGGCAGGATGCCCATGCTACATCAGACGGGCTTGAGTTCGCGGGGGCGCGGGCGGCGCGATTCGGTTTGTGGAGGCGTTTGACGAACTGGCCGATGTCGTCGAAGAACGAGTAGGCGACGGGCGTGACCAGAAGCGTGAGGAGCAGTGACAGGCTCTGTCCGCCGATGACCACGATCGCCACGGCGCGCCGCTCTTCCGAACCCGGGCCAGCGCCCAGCGCGAGGGGCGTCATGCCGGCCACCAGCGCGAGGGTGGTCATGAGGATGGGGCGGAGGCGGTCGCGATTGCCCTGGATGATGGCCTGGGCGCGGGGCATTCCGCCGGCGCGGAGGTGGTTCATGTGGTCGATCTGGAGAATCGAATTCTTCTTGACGACCCCGAAGAGCACGAGAATCCCGAGAGCCGAGTAGAGGTTGAGGGTGCCGGAGGTCAGGTAAAGCGAAAGCAGCGCGAATGGCACGGTCAGCGGGAGCGAGAGCAGAATGGTGAAGGGATGGACCAGGCTCTCGTAGTTCATCGCCAGGATGATGTACATGAAGATGACCGAGAGGAGAAAGGCCCACAAAAACTCGCTGAAGGTGCGCTCGAGCTCTTTGCCCTTGCCGGTGATGCTGGTGGAGTAGCCGGCGGGCATGTTGAGATCGGCGGCCGCCTGGCGAAGGGCTTCGATGCGATCGCCCAATGCGTAACCGGGGGCGACCCCGGCGCGGAGGTTGTTGCTGCGCTCGCGGTTGACGCGGTCGATCCGGCCGGCGGTCTTGGTCGGCTCCAGCCGCGCGATGTTGGCGACCTCGACGATGTCCCCGTTCTTGCGCGGCAGATAAAGCCGCTCGACGGCGCGGTTGTCGTTGCGCTTGCCTTCGACCAGGCGGAGCTGCACATCGTAATCATCGTTGACCTGGTAATCGTGGAAGCGCGAGACCTGGTCATCGCCGCCGACCATCAGGCGAAGGGCCGTGCCCACATCGCGCATGTCCACGCCGAGGTCGGCCGCGCGGTCGCGGTCGGGGACGATGCGCAGCTCGGGCTTATCGAGCTTGAGCGTGGTATCGGCATCGACGATGCCTTCGATCTCGCCATTCTTGATCTGCTGGCGAAGTGTCTCGGCGTAGTCATTGAGCTTCTGCAAATCCGGGCCGCGGATGACGAAATCGATATCCACCGGCGCGCCGCCCAGGCTGAAGGCGGAGTAGTTGCGTATTTGCGGGCGGAGTTCGCGGTAGCGCTTGAGACGCTGGCGAATATTCATCATCACCTCGCGCTGGTTGTAGTTGCCCTCGAATGCCTTGCCCGGCTCGCCTTTGAAGAGGCACTTGAAGAAGCGCGAAACCGAGAGCGTGCGCTCCTCGTGCGAGGCGATGCGAACGTACATCTGCGCGCTGTTGGCCGCTCCCAGGCCTCCGCCGCCGGACGAAAGCACCATCCGCACCCCCGGCACCTCCATGATCTCGCGCTCGATCGCCAGCGAGGCCTCGCCCATCGAGGCCGGGCTGGTGCCCTCGCCGGCCGTGATCCCCACCTGGAACTCCGCCTCATCGACGTCGCTGGGAACCCATTCCTGCTTGACCTGACGATAAAGGGGCACGGCCGTCCACATCACCGCGATAGCGCCGGCCGCCACCGGCCAGCGCAGGCGCATCGTCCAGCGCAGGAGGAAGGTGTAGATCAGGTCGATGTAATGGTAGAAGCCGCGGCGGGAGGAGGGCTCGACCTTGTCCATGGTCAATTGTCCATGGTCAATTGCGATCGGCTCGGTCTTCCCCGAGGCCATGGACAATGGACTATGGACGATTGACGGTTTCTTCCCCTTCAGCATCCTGCTGCTCATCATGGGCGTGAGCGTGAAGCTGACCAGCAGCGAAACCATCACGGCCACGGCGGCGGTGATGCCGAACTGATACAAGAACCGCCCGGAAATCGAGGACATGAAGGAGACGGGGATGAAGATGATCACCAGCGAGAACGTGGTGGCCATGACCGCCAGGCCGATCTCGCGGGTGGCCTCGCGCGCCGCATCGAGCGGGCGCATCTTTTTCTCTTCGATGAAGCGGAAGATGTTCTCCAGCACCACGATCGCATCGTCGATGACCACGCCCACCATCAGCACCAGCGCCAGCATGGTCACGCTGTTGAGCGTGAAATGCAGGGCCCACATCATGCCGAAGGTGGATACGACCGAGGCCGGGATCGCCACGGCGGCGATGACCGTTGTCCGCCAGTTGCGCATGAACGCCAGCACCACCAGGCACGCCAGCCCGCTGCCGGCCCAGAGGTGGATGTTGATCTCGTGCAGGGCCTCGTAGATGTAGCGGGTTTGATCGCGGATCACTTCCATCCGCACATCGGGCGGAAGCTCCTCGCGGATCTCCGCTAGCGCCGCCTTGGCCCCCTCAATCACTTCCACCGTATTGGCCCCGCTCTGGCGCTTGATCTCGATGGTGACGGTGGTCAGGGGCTCGACTTTACTGCCATCGGGCTCGCCCTCGCCGCGCTTCCAGAGGCGGGCGACGGTGCGCTGCTCCTTGGTGCCATCCTCGGCATAGCCGATGTCGCGGATGCGGATCGGATGCCCGTTCTCCTTGGGAATGCTGGTGATGACGATGTCGTTGAAGGCTTTGGGATCGACGAGCTTGCCCATCGTGCGAAGCTGCTGCTCGCGGAGGCGGCCGGTGACGTTGCCGCCGGGAATATCCGAGTTCTGCCGCACCACCGCATCGCGCACCAGCGTGATGGGCAGGTTGTAGGAAACGAGCTTGTCGGGATCGACCCAGACATTGATCTGCCGGCGAACGCCTCCGCCGACGTTAACCTCGCCCACGCCAATGGAGCGCTCCAGGCGCTCCTTGACGGTGCGGGTGGCGATCTCGGTCAGCTCGCGCTTGGTGCGCGAGCCGTAGAGGGCCACCGACATCACCGGATCATCATCGTTGTTCCGCTTCTGCACGACCGGCGGGTCCACATCATCGGGCAGGTTCTTCACCACCGCGTTGATGCGATCGCGCACATCCTGGGCCGCCACATCGATATCGCGGCTCAGTTTGAAGGTGGCGATGACCAGCGACTGGCCCTGCGAGGAAATCGAGCGCAGCTCATCCAGCCCTTCGACGGTGTTCACCGCGCTTTCGATGCGCTGGCTGACATCGCTCTCCATCGTTTCGGGAGCAGCGCCGCTGAGTGTCGTGCGGATGAAGAGCGTCGGCAGATCGACGCTGGGGACGCGATCGACGCCGAGTTTCACATAGCCGGCCACGCCGATGACCACCAGCGAGAGGATCAGCATGGTCGCGAAGACCGGCCGGCGGATACAGATTTCGGCGAGCTTTTGCATGGAGCGGTCTTAAAGGCGACTTAGCGCGGTGGCGAGGCACAATTGATTCAAACGATCATCGCGGAGTGGAACTGCCCTGGTTCAATTCATCAGCGCGGCGGAACATCCCCGCGCAGTCTCTTACTACTCGGCCCAGGCCGCAACGTTCGGAACACGACTCAATTCATCCGACGAAGGGGTGGATTCGGTTCGGGGGGCAGTTCCGCCCGCCGGCGCGGGGATTGCGGGTGGCGCGATCGGCCGGGTTGTCGGCCGGGTGGTCGCCCTCTGGACTGCGCCGAGAGTCAGGCTGCCGGTAGCGCGAATTAAGTCGAGATATTGCACTTTTTCGTTAAATTCCTCGGTGGTCCACTCTAGTTGCGCCTGCAGCAACACATCCTGGGCGCTGAGGACATCCAGCGTGATCGCCGTGCCGGCATCGAATCCGGCCTTGGCCTGACGATAGGCCTCGGTCGCCGCCCGCACCTGGGACTGGATCTCCTCCAGGCTCGCGCGGCTCGTATGCAGATCCTCGTAGCGCGTGCGAACATCCTGCTCCACCTGGCGCGTGAGAAGCGATTCGGCCATTAGCGCCTGCCGCAAACGCGACCAGGCGAAGCGCACATCGGCTTCGATGATTCCGGCCGAGAAAATCGGCAGATTGACCGAGAGCAGGCTGTTCCACTTGCTGGCGTTGTCAAAATTCTCACGGTACAGAAAACCGGTGAGGTTGAGGGAGACCGAGGGGTAATACTCGGCGATCGCCGCATCCACGTCATGTTTCGCGGATTCAACCGCGGCGTGGGCCGCCTTCAAATCGTCGCGATTGGCCCAGGCCCGCTCCAGAAGCGCGGGAATCGAGCCGACATCGGCGGGGATATCGTATTCATCCTTGAGCGGCCCGGTGACCATGCCGCGCGTGCCGATCAGGTAGGCCAGCAGCGTTCGCGCGCTGGTGACGCCGCCCTGCGCCTGCACCAGGCGCACGCGCGTGGAGGCGGCCTGGGCTTCGCTCTGGGCCACATCGAGCGGCTTGCCGGTGCCGGCCCTCAATTTGGCCGAGGCATCGCGCACGCGCTCCATCTGCGCCTGCAGCGATTGCTTGATGACCTCCACCGATTTCTCAAGGCGCAGAATCTGATAGTAGGTTTCGGCCACCTGCAGCAGCAGCGAGGCCTGGGCATCGAGCAGAATCTGCCGCCGCTGCTCGACGGCTGCGATGGCCGATTCGAACGAGGCCGCATCGTGGAAGCCGCGGAAGAGATTCATGCTGCCGGTGACGGGCGCTTCGAAGCGCCGGAGCGTTTTGCCGATGGGCTTGAATCCGCCAATGGTGCCCACCGCCTGCCCCGAGCTGACTGATGTTGCCGAACTGTTGTCGGCAATCGTGTAGTTCGGGGCTAGCGTAATGGTCGGCAGGAAGCCGGCGAACGCCCGATCCTTGTCGGACAGAGCCTGGATGTAATCCTCGCCGCGAATGGCCAGTGTTTCGTTATCCTGATTGGCCAGCAGCAGCGCCCGGCCAAGCGTCAAACTCTCCCCCTCGCGGAGCGGCTCGATGGCCTGCCCCGAATCCCCATCCAGCCACTGGCGATATCGCGCCACTTCGGCTTTCTGATTGACGCATCCGCCCGCCCAGATCATCGCCAACACCAGCGCGAACGTTTCCACGACGCGCCGCCCCCGTGACACGGGCGTCCCGCCCGTGCTGATCGCGTCCGCGCATTCCATATCGCTTCTGGCATGGTCTGAACCTCCAAGCGTCTTTCCGAATCCGCTCATATCCATCATCCTTCCATCGCCCGATCGTCCACCAATCCGCAACCCTCTCATGAATGATTCCTCCCGGCCGCCGCCAATCCGCCCTGTCTGGTTGGGCGCTTGCGGCGGCTGGCGACTCGTTTTCCATTCATCGACTTCCCGCCACAATCGCCATCACCCATCGATCCCACGCCGCGCTCCACCCAATGCGTGATATGGCTCGTCACCACGTCCTCATCGAGTTGCCCCTTGGGCCCATACAGCATGATCGAGCGGATCAATCCCGGAATGCACAGGGCGGTGATCTCCGGATGCGGATCATCGAATACGCCCGAGGCCACGCCGCGCCGGATCGTCTGTTCGATCAATCCGCTAAGCATTTTCCGCTTGGAATCCCACCGAGGATGTTTCATCGCGCCGCCGGCCGCGCGGATGAGTTCGAAAAAATGCGGATGGCCGAACCCAAACCCAACCACCTCGCGGCAAATCCGCCCGAGCGTTTCTTTCGGCGACATTTCACCGTGGCCTAGCTGCAATTCCAGACGATCGACCAGTTGCGAGAAGCCATCGTAGATGAGTGAGAAATAAAGGTCTTCCTTGTTCTTGAAATAGACGTACAAGGTGCCCTTTCCCACGCCGGCGGCGGCGGCGATCGCATCCAGCTTGACCTTGTGGAATGGCCGGGTGGCGAACAGGCGCGCCGCGCTGGCCACGATCAATTTCCGCTTCTTTTCATCCGGTCTTTGCATAGGGCCAATCGTGGCGCGGGCATGCTGCCCGTGTGAATGGATTTGAAATCTGACCAGTACAAGCCCAAAATCATCCGACACGGGCAGGATGCCCGTGCTACGGTCTTGCCCGTACTACGGTCTTGCCCGTGCTACGGCCTTGCCCGTACAGGGCGGCTTACATATACTGCCCAATACCGACCCGTCAGTATTGTAAGACTCGCTGGACGGGCGTCAATTCCTTTCGCAATGCGATCGCTCAATGAGGTCCCGCGTGATGCACAAATGCAAACTTCTGCTTACCGCCGCCGCGCTGTCCGCCTGTCTTCTGCTGACCGCCTGCGATAAAAAGGTACAGGCCCAGGGCGCTAAAACGCCGCCTATCGTGACCGTCACACTCGCTCCGGCGCGGCTGGACAAGGTGCAGCGCACGGTCGATGTCGTCGGCACGCTCTTCGCCGATGAGGAATCGGTGGTCTCCGCCAAAGTGCCCGGCCGGATCATCAAGCTGTACAAAGACATTGGCGACTCGGTGCAGCCGGGCGAACCGCTGGTGCAGCTCAAGCCCAACGACTATCTGTTGGCCGTTAACAAAGCGCAACTCGCCATGGAGCAGGCCCTGGCCAAGGTCGGGCTCAAGGAGCTGCCGCCCAAGGATTTCGACGTCACCAAGGTGCCCACGGTCGTCAAGGCGCGGCTCCAGGCCGAGAATGCCCAGGCCAAATACAACCGCGCCAAGAAGCTTTTCGAGGCCACGCCGCCGCTGATGTCGGAGCAGGATTACGCGGATCTGGCCACGGCGCTGAGTGTCGCCCAGTCCAGCTACGATGTCGAACTGCTGGTCTCGCGCGGGCTGGTCGCGGAGGCGTGGTCCCTCAAGGGCGACCTGGATATCGCCCAGCAGCGCCTGACCGATGCCACCACCCGCGCCCCCAGCACCATCGACCCCAAGGATCTCTCCGCCGGCGCGGGCACACCGCCGGAAAAGGCCAAGAGGAGCTTTGTCGTCACCCACAAATACGTCAATGAAGGGGAATTGGTTCGCGAGATCACCCCCTGCTTCCGCCTGATCGATGACAACCCGATCAAGCTCCGCGCCAAGGTGCCCGAGCGATATGTGGCCGACATTGCGATCGGCCAGAAGGTCAAGGCCAATGTCGATGCCTATCCCGGCACTGATTTCCTTGGTGCTGTTTCGCGCATCAATCCGCAGGTGGATGCCGACAACCGCACTTTCTCCATCGAGGTGCTGATTCCCAACGATGACCACCGCCTCAAGCCCGGTTCGTTCTCCCGGGCGGCCGTGCAGACGCATGTGGACAACAACGTGGTTTTCGCCCCGCAGAATGCGATCATCACTTTCGCCGGCGTCACCAAGGTGTTCAAAGTGGAGAGCAACAAGGCCGCCGAAGTGAGCATCGAAACCGGCGAAGCCCAGTCGGCCGACAACCGCTACGTCGAGATCGTCCGCGGCCTGAAAGGCAACGAACAACTGGTCATCGAAGGTGCCAGCAAACTCGCCGGCGGCATGACCGTCTCCATCAAAGCCCCCGCCACACAAGCATCGACCCAACCCGCGTCGAAACCCGCGACCCCGTAATCCGCCCCGCGCTAATATTCCTGAACCCTGAACCCTGAACCCTTTCTTCATCCTTCATCCTTCTGCCTTAAATTCTCTATCCTCCATCCTCGACCCTCCCTCCTATGTCCCTCCCCGAACTCTGTGTCCGGCGACCTGTATTCACCACCATGCTGATCCTGTTCCCGGTGGTTCTCGGGATCATGGCCTACAGCAAGATGGGGACGGACCTGTTCCCCAATGTCGATCTCCCCATCGTCACCATCACCACCACCCGCGCCGGCACCAGCGTCGAGGAAATGGAGACGGGCGTCACCAAGCTGATCGAGGAGGCCGTCAACACCATTTCCGGGATCGACGAGCTGCGCTCGACAACCAAGGAGGGCATCTGCACGGTCGTCGTCCAGTTTGTCCTCGAGAAAAATCGCGATGTCGCCCAGCAGGAGGTGCAGGGGAAGGTCAACACCATTCTCTCGCGCCTGCCCCAGGGTTCGGATGCGCCGATCATCGACAAGTTCGATGTCGATGCCACACCGGTCATGACCATCGCCATTTCCTCCAAAGAGCCGGCCGCCGCGGATGTCGCGGCCGCCCGCCAGCGCGAGATCACCGAAGTCTCCGACAAGCAGATCAAGGATACGCTCTCCTCGCTCTCCGGTGTCGGCTCGGTCACGCTGGTCGGCGGGAGCAAGCGGGCGATCCAGGTCACGGTGGATGCCCGCAAGCTCGAAGCCTACCACCTCTCCATCGACCAGGTGCGGCAGGCGCTGGCCAACCAGAATCTCGAACTGCCCGGCGGGCGCGTGGATCAGAACGAGCGCGAGCCCATTCTCCGCACCATGGGCCGAATCGAGAAGACCTCCGACTTCCGCAAGGTGATCGTCGCCAATTCAGGCGGCCAGCCTATCCGCGTTTCCGATCTCGGTTCGGTGGATGACGATATCGAAGAGCGGCGCTCGCTCGGCCGGCTCGATAACAACCCCGCCGTGCTCCTGATCGTGCAAAAGCAGTCCGGCTCAAACACCGTCGAGGTCATCAACACCGTCAAGAAACGCCTAGCCCTCATGGGGGGCGAGCCCGATGCAAAAGACGTGGATTCCCGCACCAATTTCGTGCTCGATATCGAAGGGCGCGGCCGGCTCAATGCCGAAGTCATCCGCGACCAGTCGCGCTTCATCAATGCTTCGCTGCATGAAGTGAAGAAACATCTGGTCCTGGGTTCGATCCTCGTCAGCCTGACGATCCTCCTTTTCCTGCGCGATTGGCGCACGATGCTCATCGCCAGCCTTTCCATCCCCGTCTCGCTGGTCAGCACGTTCATGGTGATGAACTGGCTGAACTTCACGCTCAATAACATCTCCATGCTCGCCCTGGTGCTGGCGGTGGGCATCGTCATCGATGATGCGGTGGTCGTGCATGAGAACATTTTCCGCTGGATGGAGGAGAAGGGTTACAGCGCCTGGGATGCGGCATTGGCGGCCACCAAGGAGATCGCGCTGGCCGTCGTCGCCACTACGCTTTCGCTGGTCGTCATCTTCCTCCCCATCGCCTTCATGCAGGGGCGCGTCGGGCGATTTTTCTTCTCCTTCGGCGTCACCTGTGCCGTCTCCATCCTCTGCTCGATGCTGGTCAGCTTTACGCTCACTCCCATGCTCTGCTCGCGCTTTCTCAAGCTTTCGAAACACGCCAGGGAGCAGGGCGCCAGCCACCATTCCGGCGGAATTTACGGCCGATTTGTCGAGGGCCCCTACCTCTGGACCCTGCGCTGGTCCCTCCGCCATCGCTGGGCGATCGTGCTGGCGACGATTGTGGTGACGGCCTCGATCTTCCCCTGGCCGTTTGGCCGGTGGTTCGCCTTCGGCAGCCCCGCGCGCGAGCAACAGCTCGCCTCCTTGAATTATCCCGGCCTGTTTGGATTCGTGGGCCTCGATTTCATTCCCAAGGACGACCAGTCCGAATTCGAGATCGCCATCACCACCCCCGCCGGCTGGACCCTCAAGCGCGCCGATGACACCTGCAAGGAGATCGAGACCGCGATGCGCTCCTGGCCGCAGGTGACTAATGTCCTGACCACGCTCGGCGACACCACCGGCAAAATCTCCAAGGGCCAGGGCGATGTCACGCAAGGGTCGATCTACGTCCGCCTGATCGATCTGGATGCCCGCAAGAAGGACCCGGCCACCGGCCGGAAGTTCAGCCAGTTCGAGATCATGGCCAAGGCCCGCGCCCTGATGTCGCAGTATCCGGACCTGCGCTCTTCCGTGCAGATTCCGGCGGCGATTTCCTCGGGCACGGTCAATGCCGATATTGAGATGACACTGGTTGGCCCCGATCTTTCGGCACTCACCAAATACGCCGATGAAATCATCGCCACGATGCGCGTTAGCCCGGGCATCGCCGATGTCGATACCACGCTGGCCCTGCGCAAGCCCGAGATGCGCGTCTCGGTCGATCGCGATCGCGCATCTGATCTGGGCGTCTCCATCCAGACAATCGCCTCGACGCTTCAGACTCTCGTCGGCGGGCAGATCGTGTCAGATTACAAGGACAATCAAATCGGCGAGCTATACGATGTATGGCTGCGCGCCACGGGGGTCGGCCGCAATGATGCCAAGGCGATTCAGAATCTGACCATCCCATCCACCAAGCCGCCGCTGTCCGCCGCGGCGCCGGCCTCTTCATCGGCCGCCGGCGCATCCAGCGCTGCCCCGGCCGGGTCTTCCAATGACAATCCCAATAGCCCGCGCCTGATCACGCTCACCAACGTCGCCAAACTCTCCGAAGAGAAAGGCCCCGCCCAGATCGATCGCTTCGCCCGCCAGCGCAAGATCACGCTCATCTGCAACCTCGCCGGCGCGGCCACTTCCGATGCGGTCGTCGCCTTCAACCAGGCCGCCGCCGCCGTGGATCATGGCCAGGGCCTGCCGGCCGGATATCAGCTTATCGCCTCCGGCCGCGCCAAAACCCAGGCCGAGTCCAACGTCGCTTTTTTCATGGCCTTCATGTTCTCGCTGGTCTTCATGTACATGATTTTGGCGGCCCAGTTCGAATCGTTCATCCACCCGATCACGATCCTGCTGGCCGTGCCGCTGACCATCCCCTTCGCGATCCTCTCGCTGATCATGCTCGGGCAGTCGCTGACGATCTACTCGATCCTCGGCGTTTTCCTCCTCTTCGGCATCGTCAAGAAAAACGGCATTTTGCAGGTGGATTACACCAACGTCCTCCGCCAACGCGCGGCCGATGAACCGATGGTCGTCCCCGTCGCCTACCGCCAGGCCGGGAAGGCAGAAGGCAGAAGGCAGAAGGCAGAATCCGACAAGGGACAACGTACCACTGACACCGAACAAACTCGCAACTCTCAACTCGCAACTCGCAACTCCTCCGCATGGACCCGCTTCATCGCCAAACTCACCCCCGCCAAGCGCACGCGCACCTGGGCCATCATGGAAGCCAACCGCACGCGCCTGCGACCCATCCTCATGACCACGCTCATGCTCATCGCCGGTATGATCCCCATCGCCCTGGGCGAAGGGCCGGGCTCGGCCAGCCGCGCCTCGATGGCCAAGGTCATTGTCGGCGGCCAGGCGATGTCGTTGCTGCTCTCGCTGCTGGTCACGCCCGTCGCCTACAGCTTCTTCGATGACATCGCCAACCGCCGCAAGAACCGCCGGAAGGATGATGCCACTGGCGATGATGAGACGATTCCCGATGCCAAGCTCGCCGATCCAGTTCCTACTTCTTAATCCACTCGACCACCTCCGCCTCGCGGGCGTTGGTCAGGCGGTTCCAATCATCGGGCAGCAGCGCCTGCCCGCCCGCCTCGGCGACGGCCTTCTCCACCTCATGCCAGTCCGCGTTCCAGTCGCCCCTGGGCTGGATCACCAGAACCCTTGCGCCGCGCCCGCGGGTCGCGGCAACCATCTCTCCAAAATCCACGGGGATTTCCCCCTCGCGCCCGCCGACGAATGCGCCGACCCTGGGCATCCACCCATACAAATTACTCCAGCGCCGCGCTCCGCCCGTCCCTTTCGCATCCGTATCGGTGCGCATCGGCGTCCAGCCCGCGATGCTCACCACACCCGCGACGCGCCCATCGAGCGCGCCGGCGATGGTTGCCGTCATTCCGCCCATCGCGTAGCCGACGATGAATATCCTCTTCGAATCCACCTCCGGCCGCTTCGCCAGCGCATCGACCGCGCTGCGGGCATCGGAAACCATCTTCCCCATCAGGCTCCAATCCGGATTCTTCTCGTAAAACTCCAGGCGCAGATCGCGCCGGGTCCCCGTCCCGATCGGATCGAACGCCAGCACCGCGATTCCCGCCTTCGACAATGCCGTGTGCATCTGCTCCCCCGATTTGTAGCTGGCCACATACCCCAGCGAGGTATGCAGCGGCGCCAGCCAGACCACGGCCGGCAGTTTACCACGGCCATTGGTCGCTTCCGCTTCCTTCGGCATGTATAGATCGCCGGCGATTGCATCTCCAAAGGTCACCGCGATTTTTCCACCCGCCGGCTTGGCAAATTCCACGGGCAGCTCGCGCTGCGCCGGCCCATTTCCCAGCAGCCACTCGATTCGCTCCTTCACCGCAGCCGCTTTGTCGATCGGCTTCACATCCCCATGCGCTTTCGCCCAGGCCGAATAATTCCACGGGTGCATCGGCCGATAGGGAAACAGATCCTCGATCGGCTTGCCCTCCGCCATCGCCACCAGGCAGCGGCTGGAATCCACATACGAAGGGTCATCAGGTTTATGCACGCCCGGCCGATAGCGGACGGCCAGGTTGCCGGCCGCGCCGAGCAGCTCATACACTCCCTTGTTGAGCTGGTACGACTGCTCGATCGCCCAGGTATTTTCCACGCCGTCCTTGAGCGCGCTGCTCATCAACACCGGCCGCGGCGCGATCAGGGAATAGATGACGTGCATGTCGATGGGCAGGCGATTTTCCCGGCCGGTGAAGAATCGCGCGCGATGGCTCACCCAGTCCGGGAAATTCCCCGTCAGCAGTTCCACGCCCTCGCCGAAATAGGAGCCATCGCAATACCGGTACGCCAGCGATCCGCCGCTGCCGGGACTGGAGGCGATCACACCCGCGATCCGCTCATCGTAGGCCGCCCCCACCATCGCCTGTTTTGCGCTGCGCGAGTTGCCGCCGATGTAGATTTTCTTCGGATCGACCTCGTCCTGGGTGATGAGCCAATCCACCGCCCTGCTGGCGCTCCAACCGCGGCGGCGGAAGGCGCTCCAGTCATATTCCCTGCCCCACAATTCGGCGAAGGCGGCCGATTCATCCTTTTTGTCATCGGAATAGACGGGATCGGTGGCGTTGTAGCGCAGAAGGCCGAACCCGCCTTTTTCATAGGCATCGGCCCCGAATTCGAGGTAGCGGGTGTTGTCGCTCATGTAGATTGGCCGCTTACCCGCGACTTTGGGCGGGTAGTACCAGCAGTGCAGGATGGCTTTGAATCCCGGCCCAAACTCGAGCCGTATCCTTTGCCAGGCGCGACCTTTTTCATCGGTGCCTTTCTCCTCGACGATCCCGCGCACTTCGCCGGCTTCCGGCGCGCGTCCGACCAGCCATTTCTCCATGAGCCCGAGCAGGTGCTTCCGCTGCGCGGGCCACTGCTCGCGGGTTACTTTCTCGCCAACTCCACCGGCGCGCTCAGCGGCGACGGGGTCTTTGATGAGCGGGTCTTCCGCCAGCCCCCGCGCGGGCAGTGCATCCAGATCGGGCATTTTCTCGCCGCTGGCGGCGAGCCATTCGTCGAAGGCTTTGCTGGGGGCCAACTGCCGCAGGCGTTGCAGATCGGGCGAGGTGTCGCGATCGGCGGAGAATGAAATACGCGCGGTGCAAAGAAAGAGCGCGAGGGTCACGATGGCAATGGCGCGAGTGCGGTGGAGAATTGAAGGGAGCATGGGTGCATCATGGCCAAGAGGGCGGGGTTTTGCCAATAGGGGGCGAAAAGAATGACCTTTCGCACGATTGGTGGACACCGGGCCAAGCGAGCGAAGATGATCTGGGCGGCGTGGGCGCATGATGGGGCCTCCCATAGAGGCGTGGGGTGTCACGCGGGCGTGGCGCTGGGCGCGCACGGTGGCGAGAGAGAAGGGCGATTGGAGAGTGGGAGCGGAGATTTATTTTTGTGGGAGGGCGGATTTTCGGGGTCGGGGGGGTAGCGCGGCGGTGGCGTCGCGTGCGCACGGAGGATGGGCGGCGCGCATGGAGGGATGAAATGTAAAAAGTTAAAATGTTCAATGTTAAATGTTGAAGGCGGGTGACGCAGACTGGGGTGTCGCGCGGGTTGGGCGGGGGCGCGACGACGCAAGCGACCGCGAGGGCGAGTACACTAGCGACCAGCAATTCCAATTCCGTGGGCGATTGCACCCAGCCTACGGTTTAGTTACGGGGCGTTCGGAGGGATCGGGCATTGATCGCTCGGTCTCCAGGCCTTTGTCGCCATCCCGCTTCATCCAGGCATCGAGGTCGCCGCGCAGCTTTGCGAGGCGCTGGGCTTGAGTTGGATCGGCGGCGAGGTTCTTGAGCTGCCAGGGGTCGGCGGCGGTGTTGTAGAGTTCCTCGGCGGGGCGGGTGTGGTAGCGGTGGACGATGGCGGCGGCGGCGGGGTCGGTCTGGGCGCGGGCGGCCCAGGTGTCCCAGTAGGCGCGGCCATCGCCGGCGTTGGCCTTGTCGATGTGGGTGTGATGCTCGGCGGCGGGGTCGATGTTGCGGATGTACAGGAAATCGCCGGCGCAGGCGGAGCGGATGGGATAGCGGTTCATGGTTCCATCGCCGCTGTGGGTGCCGAAGATGATCGGGCGGTGGGCGGTTGATTGGCCGAGCAGGACCGGGAGGAAGGATTGGCCATCGATGTGATCGGGCGGGGGGCCGGCAGCGGCCGAGACGAGGGTGGGCAGGAGGTCGATCCAGCTCACCATTGCATCGGAGCGGGCACCGGCCTTGAACTTGCCGGGCCAGGCGATGACCAGGGGCGTGCGCAGGCCGGTGTCGTAGCAGTTCCATTTGCCGAAGGGGAACTGAGCGCCGTTGTCGCCGCTGAAGAGGAAGATGGTGTTGTCGCCGACGTATTTGCGGGCGGCGTCCATCACCATTCCGAGGTCGCGATCGGCGAAGGCGACGGCCTGGAGATAGCGGGCGTAGGCCTGGCGGGTTTCGGGGGTGTCGATGAAAGAAGGTGGGAGGGTGAGCTTGGACGGATCGAAGGAGGTTTCTTTCGGCCAGGGGACGTGGGGCCAGTTGGTTCCGATGAGCAGGCAGAGGGGTTTGTCGGATTTGCGCTTGGCGAGCCAGTCAACGGCGAACTCGATGCAGTCGTCCTGGTGATAGTTGAAGTGGCTGGCGAAATCGAAGCCGTATTCGGTGACCTGCTTGTAATGGGCGGTCTTGCCGATGGCGGCGGTGTCGTAGCCGAGTTCTTTGAAATAGGCGGGGAATTTTTTGAGGGACTTGGCGGGGCGGGCGTGATTGAGCATCGCGCCGTTGTGGATGGGGTCGAGCCCGGTCAGGAGCGCTGCGCGGCTGGGGGCGCAACTTGAGGAGGCGACGAAGGCATGGGAGAAGGTGATTCCCTGGGCGGCGAGGCGATCGAGGTTAGGCATGCGGGCATCGCGGCCGCCGTTGATGGGGCAATCGGCCCAGCCGAGGTCGTCGGCGATGAAGAAGACGATGTTGGGAGGCCGGGCGGGGGATGGGTCGGCGGCGCGGGCGGATGGCGCGGACAGGGCGATGGAGATGAAGAGGAGGGCGAGGATGGAGTGTGAGGTGGGCATAGAGGGTTTGGGCAGGATACCATGGGAGATACCTGTATCATTCGCTCGATGATACAGAAATGTAGCGCGGGGATTCAATCTAAATGATTATGCGCGATTTCGCGCCGTTTGATGGGGAACGCCATCCGGGACGGCGCTTTGTCGCTCCGCTCCGGCGCTCTGTCCCGGCTTGTTCAGAGGTGCGGGAATAGGCGTTGATCGTAGTAATTATTCTGGTTTCAAAAACCTTGAACGATCGCGCGACCTTGCCTCTTTATCCTCGGCTCCGACAATAGCCGATAAATGAATCGCCTACGGCGCGGTTGGCGGTGTTGGGTCAAGCGCGGGCGAAGGATGTTGTTTTGACCACGGATTCCCCATGCGTGTGACTGTTCTTTACGGCGGCCCGTCGGCCGAGCGCGAAGTTTCGCTGATCTCAGGCCAGGCGGTCGCGCAGGGATTGCGCGAGGCGGGGCATGCAGTTTTTGAAGTGGATGTTCGGCCGGAGACGCTGGATCAGGCGCTGGCTCGGCCGGCGGATGTGATTTTTCCGGTGTTGCATGGTGCATGGGGAGAGGATGGGCGATTGCAGGCGATTCTCGAAGCGCGGAAATTGCCGTTTGTGGGGTCGGGGTCGGCGGCGTCGCGGCTGGGGATGAACAAGCTCGATACCAAGCGGGCCTGGGAGCGCTCGGGTTTGCCGACGCCGAAATACATGGTGCTGGCGCGGAATGGGCTGCTGCGCGGGATCGGCGCGATGGGGTTTCCGGTGGTGGTCAAGGCGCTGGATTCGGGATCATCGGTGGATGTGTTCATCGCTAAAACAGAAGACAGCGCTTCGCGGGCGGTGGAAGATATTCTTTCGCGACATGAACAAGTGCTGATCGAGCAGTTCATCAAGGGACCGGAGCTGACGGTCGGGCTGCTCGAAGAAAGAGCGCTCGCGCCGCTTCGGATTATCGCCAAGACCGAGTTCTTCGACTACCAGGCCAAGTACAAGCGCCCGGACACCGAGCACCGCTTCGACACCGGCCTGCCCGATGATCTCATCGAGCGCTGCCGCGGGCTGGCGGAGAAGGCCAATGCGATTGTCGGGGCTCGCGATCTGGCGCGGGTGGATATCATGATCGATGAGAAGACGCAGGCGCCTTACCTGCTGGAGATCAACACGCTCCCGGGCTTCACGGCCAAGAGCCTATTGCCCGAAGCGGCGGCGCATGCGGGGATTTCGTTCGCGCAATTGGTGGATCGACTGGCCAAACGCGCGGCGGGGCGGGCGTGAGGTTCATCGATTGACGTATGAACCAAAAGCAATGCAAAGATGCGAAGGTGCGAAGGAGCAAAGAAAATCGAGGGGAAATTGGACAGAGTGAATTCGAACCCGAATCACGTCACGCGGTTCGCGTTATCATGCAGAGCCCAATCCTCCGGCGAGAGCCCGAGTTCTCAAATCCTCAATCTTCAATGATCCTCCATTTCTGACCAACTCTCTTCCTTTGCATCTTTGCGCCTTTGTTCCTTTGCGCTGATCTTCTATTCCGTCACCAAAACGTCCGCCGACAACATTTCCACCCGCGACAACGCCACCCGCCGAGGCTACACTCATTGCGGCTTTTAACCCCATCATTCAAGGAGCACACCATCATGCCCACTCGCAACGCAACTTCGGTCTGGAACGGCGACCTCCTCAAAGGCACCGGCAATATCAAGCTTTCCTCCGGCGCCTGGAGCGGTTCCTACTCTTTCGGCACCCGCTTTGGCGAGACGCCCGGCACCAACCCCGAGGAGCTGATCGCGGCCGCGCATTCGGCGTGTTTCTCGATGGCCCTCTCGGCCGGGCTGGGCAAGAACGGCTTTGCGCCCCAGCGCGTGTCCACCACCGCCGGCGTAACGGTTGAAAAAGTGGGCGAGGGTTTCAAGATCACCAAGATCAAGCTGACCACCGAAGCGGTCGTCCCCGGAATTGAGAATGCCAAATTCCAGGAAATCGCCACCGCCACGAAGGCAGCCTGCCCGGTCTCGGGCGCGCTCTCGGCCGTGCCTATCGAGCTGGATGCGAAGCTGGTGAGCGCGTGAATTAAGACAACTGGAACGGCGGATGAACGCAGATGAACGCGGATGAAAGCAGAGAATAGGCGTGTCATGCTGAGCGCAGCGAAGCATCTTGCCGGAACGGTGAGGGCTTCGGGCAGAGCGAACGGGCCTTGAAGTTTGGAGCAAGACCCTTCGCAAGCTCAGGGTGACAAATTTGGCTCGCGCAAACTTTATCCGAATGATCTGCGTCCATCCGCGTTCATCCGCGGTTCCAATTCGTCCCTGTGACAACTCCACCCCTCATCCTCGCTCTCGGCGAAATCCTCTGGGACCTGCTGCCCGACGGCAAACAGCTCGGGGGCGCTCCCGGGAATTTCGCGTTTCATGCCGCACAACTTGGGGCGCGCTCCCTCACGATCTCGGCCGTCGGCGATGATGCGCTGGGCCGGGAAATTCTCGGCCGCCTCGCATCCCTCCACCTCGCCACCGAGTTCATCAACGTAGACCCGTATCATCCCACCGGCACGGTCACGGTCTCCCTCGATTCGGCCGGGCATCCTTCTTATGCGATCCACGAAAACACGGCGTGGGATTTCATCCCAACGACGCCCGGCCTGCTGGAAATCGCCGCCAAAGCCGATTGCGTCTGTTTCGGCACGCTCGCCCAGCGCAGCCCTACTTCCCGCCAGACGATCCACGCCGCACTCGCCCGCACGCGCCCCGACTGCCTGCGCATTCTCGATATCAACTTCCGACAGAATTACTTCTCGCGCGAAATCGTCGAGCAGTCTCTGCGGCTGGCGAGCGTGCTGAAAATCAACGATCAGGAATTGCCGGTGCTGGCGGGTCTGCTCGGCCTCGCGGGCGACCCGATTCGCGCGCTGCTGGCCGGTTACCGGCTTCGTCTCATCGCCATCACCCGCGGCGGCAGCGGCTCGGCGCTCTACTCGGCCGATGGCTCGCTCTACGAACATCCCGGCCATCCCGCCCAGCCGCTGGTCGATACCATCGGCGCGGGCGACTCGTTCACGGCCGGCCTTGCCGTTGGCCTGCTGCGCAACATGCCCCTCAAGCAGATCAACGACCTCGCCTCGCGCCTGGCCAGTTTTGTCTGCACGCGCCCCGGCGCAACCCCCGCGCTCCCGGCCGATCTGCTTTCTCGCTGGAGTAATCCGCCGCCCTTGGTTACGCTTTGCTGACATCCGGGGCGCGGGTTGAACCCTCAACCCCTCACACGCGAAGGAGACCAGTCATGGCAATGTCCTGCATGGGTGTCTTCACCCTTCTGATGGCGATGCTGTCCGGCGGCGCGGCCGAACTCCTGGATTTCACCTCGACCGAAGCCTACTGGAAGGCCAAGGGCGTCAACGTCTCCCTCGATCAGCTTCTGACCGAGATCAAAGCGGCCGACGGCGCGGCCGATGCCACAGCGCTCATCCGCACGCTCGGCGCAGGGACATTTCAGGATCGCGACAAGGCCGCCCAGCAGCTTCTCAAACTCGGCCCGGCCATCATCCCGCAGCTCGAAAAGGCCAAGGATGACCCCGATGCCGAGGTTTCCAATCGCGCATCGAGCCTCATCCAGCAAATTCGCGTGGGTTTCAAAGCGCACAACGTGCGGAAGCTGATGGCGATTCGAACGCTCGGCGAGATGAAGAAGGCCGAGGCGCTGCCGGCGCTCAAGGCGCTTCTCGACTCCAAAGAGCAATTCGTGGCCCGTTACGCGGCCGATGCGATCGCGGCCATCGAAGGCAAACCCCTGGCCGCCCGAACTCTCGCCGCCGAGGTTTTGAAGTCGGATGTGTCGATCCTCCCCGCCAATTGCGGCGCGGTCGGCCAGGTTTCCACGCAGGCGGGCAAGAAGCTGGCGATGGATCAGATTCTCAAGCAGATGCCCCCGACGCCGGGGCAGGACCCGAAGCAGATCGTGGAAATGGTCTCGGCCCAGGTCATCGCCATCGCCGATCAGATCGGCAATGCCCGCATCGATGCGCTCACTTTTGGCGTATCTGAAAAGATCGGCAACAGCGAGGGCTTCGTCATCTTCATCGTCCGCGGCGAATTCGATGCCAAGGCGGCCGGCCCGGCGCTGCAGAAGGCGGGCGTGGTCGGCGAGGCGATCGATGGCGTGGACGTGTACCGCGCCGAAGTCGAGCTGACTTTCTTCTTCCCATCCGATGACCGCGCTATCCTCCTGATGGGTCCCGCGCCGGACAAAGTCCCCGTCAAGGAAATGATCGCCGCCGCCCGGCAGAGCAAAGGCGGTCTCATGACCAACCCGGCGATCGCCAAACTGATCGGAAAGGTCGATCCCAAGGCCGGCGCGTGGGCGGTCGTCAATGTCACCGATTCCTATCGGCAGACGCCGGTCTTCGCTGCGTTTAATGACATCATCATGACCGGCAGACAGGAGCCCGGCCAGCTCAACATCGACATCCAGGGCAACGGGACTGATGCGAAGCAGGTCGAGTCGGCCGTGAACATCGTCAACGGCGGCCTCGATCAAGCTCGCCAGCAATTGCCGCAGATGACCCAGGCGATGCCCTTCCTCAAGCCCGTGGCCGACTTTGTCGGCACGATCAAATGCGAAGCCAAAGGCCCATCGGCCGGGCTGACCGCGCAGTTCAAAGGGGAGGCCGCATCGCTGATGATGCTGCCGGCGATGATGTTCGGCATGGCGGCGAGGGAAGCGCCGCCGGTGCAGGTCGGGCCCGCGGTGATCGAAAAGGTCGCGCCCGAGGCTCAACCCGCCAGAGAGCCCGCAAAAGAAGCGGTTCCGGAGAGGAAATAAGGCTTCAACAGTCGCTCAATAGCACCTCGCGTATGCTTGATTTTGGCGGGTCATGGACGCATCTCCGCGCCGCATGCTACGTTGTCCATTGGCATGCCCGACCCGATCCCCCAACCCGATCCTTCCACGGATCCTTCCCCAGCTCCTTCCCCCGCTCCTTCTCCAGCGCCGACGCCGGTCCGCCGAAGCTCCCGCCGCCTAGTTCTGAAACTCGCGGCCATCAGCGCGGCCGGCGCGGCCACGGGCGTCGCGCTGCCCGCGATCCTCAATCGCCTGGTCGGTCCCGGACCGACCGCAACCTGGCGATTCCTCACCGCCGCCGAAGCTTCGCTGGTCGAAGTCATCTGCGAGCAGATCATCCCGGCCGACGATGCTCCCGGCGCGAAGGATGCCAATGTCGTCAACTTCATCGATCGCCAGCTCGTCGGCCATCATCGCAAGCACCAGGACAAATACCGCAAAGGCCTGGCCGCCCTGCAACAGACCAGCCAGAAGTTGTTCAATAAGCCGATGGAGCAGCTCGCCTTCGACGATCAGACCAAACTTCTCCAGGCCATTCAATTCGGCAAGGTCCCCAAAGAGATCTGGCCCAGCCCATCGTTTCCTGCCGAATTTTTCAAAGCGATTCGCGACCACACCATGCAGGGCTTCTACGGCAGCCCGCGGCACGGCGGCAACAAGAATTACGCCAGCTACAAGATGCTGGCCATCGAATATCCCCGGGTCATCGGAAGGAACAAAGCTTAGTGGAGTTCACGCTATTCTTCGCAGCATTCCCTGCGCCCATGTATCTCCGCGGTGAGTTTTATGCCCAATCGAGTCAATGCCATCATCGTCGGAGCCGGGGCTGGCGGCGGAATCGTCGCCAAGGAACTCGCAACCGCCGGCCTGACCGTCGTCCTCCTCGAGCGCGGCCGCTGGCAATCCTTCGACGATCACGATGACGATGAACTCATCTCCCAGCGCACGACCGTGCTGGGCAATGCCTATGGCCCGGATGATGTGCGCCATCGCCGCACCAATGCCGGCGGCGGAGTCGTTCTCCCCAGCGAAGGCGGCTACGGCAACAACGCGGCCTGCGTC
>JBBRTW010000057.1:0-22456 GCA_038244055.1 Tepidisphaerales bacterium
CCTGGAGGGCGCGGATGCCGGTGCGGTTGACGCCTGAGGCTATGTCGATTGTGGCGAAATCTCCTTCAGTGGCGGTGACGTTCGCCGAGGCCAGCAGATCGCCGCGGACCGGGGCCACCGGCGTGCCCGGCGCGCCGACGATGAACCCACTCGCGCCGCCGTTCAGACCGTATCCGCCGGCGGCAATCAGATTCGGGCTGGTGATGAAGACCAAGCCGTCCTTGGGATTGGCGGGGTTCGCGGTATAGGTGCCGTCGGCGGAGTAGGAGCCGGGAAGCCCGCCCACACCCGCGCCGCGGACAAGCCAGACCGAATTGCGTTCGCCGGCGGTCTGGAAGTTCTCGTAAGAGTTGAACGTGACTGAGGTTCGCAGCGCCGACAGATCGCCGGAGGGGATGACGGTGATCTTACCGGCCCCGCCGGTGTTCCCACCTTGGTAGCTGGGAATGGTGGTGCCCGAAGAGTCGGCCAATTGGGCGATGGTCACATCGGCGGCATCGGTGGCGTGGCCGAGAAGACGGAAGTCGCCGCCGCCCAGAGCCGCGAGGAAACCGGTGCCCGCGAAACGGTTGGCAACGGCGTTGACCGTATTGTCCATCGTCAGTGATGCGCCGCGGCCGATGCGGAGCGCGCCGCCGGTCCACCGGCCATTGGCGCCTGCCAGCGTGACATCGCCCTGGAAGGCGAAGAGATCGCCCAGGCTGGTGCTGGTGTTGGTCAGGGTCATTTTGGTCGGCCCGACCTTGACCAGGCGCGGGTCGTTCTTCACATCGCCCGGCACCCATGCGGCCGCAATGATGCCGTCGAAGGTGAAATCGGCATCCGCGTTCCACCCCGCACCGATGCCGGCCGTGTCCTGATTGGAGATAACCGAACCCGATCCGGTCAGCTTGCCGACAAACTCGGTGTTTAAGTTGGAATTCAGCGCCAGGACAGAGCCCGGCGTGGTGCCGGGGAAGGTAAAGCCCGAAGCCGGCGCGGGAGCGACAAGGTTAATGCCGACCGAGTCCGGGAAGACGTTGGTGGAATCGATCAGCAGCGTGACGCGATCCAGAACGTTGACGGTCGAAGTGTTATCGCCGGTGTTGGTGTTATTGGTGCCCAGGCGAACCGTGCCCAGCTTGGCCAGGCCATCGACGAACTTGTTGCTGCCGAAGTTGATCGTGGAGTTGGGAAGGATCGTGAAATTCTGATCCATGTAGAGGTAGGTCTGCGTGGTGGCGGCCAGCGTTGCCCCATCGCCGAGAAAAACATTGCCGCGGCGATTGCGGACGTGGCGATCGCTCATGTCGTTGGTGATCATGCCCGCGCCGGAGATGGTGAGGTCCTGCGGCACGACCGTGGCGACGCCAACGGCCGGGACGATGAAGGGGTTGAGGGCCTCGGTGAGGTTGCGGTCGCCGCCGAAGGCTTCGTATACGACCTGGTGGCCGCCGGTGGACTCGCTGACAAACTGGTCCATCTTGTAAATGCGGATGTCGGAGGTGTAGCGGACGATCGCGCCGGGCTCGAAGACGAACTGGTTATTGTTTATCAGGCCGGCGTTGGATCCATAGAAGGCGTTGATGGTATTGAGCTCGAGAATGCCTTCATTCTTGATGGTCCACTGGGCGCCGCCGGTGGTGGACCCGATGCCTGAAGTATCGTTGATGAGGAATCGGCCGCCGGCTTCAACCGTGACATTGGCATTCACGGGGCTGGGCAGGGCATACTGCTTGCCGAACTGGGCCGGATCGTTGTAGGGATTGATGGGCGTGTAGTTGCCCGGATCGAGAATTCCACCGGCCTGGACGATCACATTGGCGCGGCTGCCGTAGCGTTCGAGATCGCCGAACGAATTGGCGGCATTGGGCTGGAGATTTCCATCGCGGGTCACGACGAACGTCAAATCGCCCGACATGTTGACGGGCGTATCTTCATTGAGCTGCACCTGGCCGGTGACGTAGGCGTTAATGGCATGGCCGGACTGGTTCCGAATCGAATAGGTTCCGGTGCTTGCGGGCGTGTTGGTGACGGCGAAGGAGTTCTTGCCCATGGTGAGGGCGACATTGGTGCCGAGCCGATTGAGTCCCTGAAGCCAGAAATCGCCGTTAGCAAAGATGTCGCCGACGTCCCAGCCGGTGCCGACCGATGAACTGATGCCCTTCCAGGGCGTGCCCGCGCCGAGGGTAATGTACTGATTCTGCTCGAAACCGCCGGACTGGTTGTAGTAGAGGTCGGCGGCCGTGCCGAGGTTGGCGATCATGTTGGTCATGATGTCGCCCTGGGGCGAGTCGGTGCTGCGCACGATCGCATCGGGCTGAAGGATGACCTGCCCGCCGCCGGTGAAACTGGTCACACGGCTGAGGCTGGCAATGCTGCGGTTGGCCGTGGTCGTCGGGCCGGTAATGGTGGAGCCGGCTTCGATAATGAAGCGATCGCTACTGGCGCTGTAGGCGATGCCGACGTTTTGCAGATAAATTTCCGACTGATCGCGGCCGATGATGCCGGTGGCGTCGGTGGTAGCGCCGCTGACGCGCAGTTCCAGCGCCGCGCCCTTGACGAGCACGGGTCCCGACCCCAGCGCGTTGGCGCCGAGGACGTTGATGCGTCCGGCGAGCACCTGCGTCCCGCCGCTATAGGTGTTCGTGGATGAATTGAGCGATAGCGTGCCACCATGATCCTTGATCACGGCCACCGCCCCGTTGTTGTCGACAATGCTCGACTCCACATTGGTCGTTCCCTGGTTGATGTGGAAGAAGAGCTCCTTTGCTCCGGCGGCGGCGGTGGAGGTGCCGGCGGTGATCACGCCGCGCAGGGCGGCCGCGCCGATGGTTCGAGTCCGGTTCTTGTTGAGTTCCAGCACGCCGCCGCTGCCGACGAACAGCGTGTCGGTTGCGTTGGTGAAGGCGAGGATTTGATCGGCGTCTACGCCGAACCGCAGCGCCAGCGCATCCTGGTTGCCGCCATTCAGGGTGGCTGTACCCGCCGTGTTGAAGTTGATGACGTCGGTTGCGACGGGGGTGAACGATGAATTCGTGACGGTGGTGTAGGTGCTGTTCACGACGCCGGTTGTGGAATTGTATCCGCCCCAGTCCAGCGTGCCGTTGTTATTCACAACGGCCCAGCCGGCGATCAGGTTGGTCGTGACGGGGGTGCCGCCTCCATTGATCTGGCTGAGAATGAGCCGGGGATTGTTTCCGGTAGCGCCGAAAGTGCCGCCATCGCTGTCGAATCTCACCGTTCCCGAACCGACGTTGCGGATCAAGTTGGAAATAGTGAGATCCGAGCCCAGTGTATCTTTCTCAAGGCGGATGATGCTGAAGCCTTCACCAATCGTAGTCTCGCCCAGGCTCTCCGAGGTCTGCGCCGCGCCATTGCGGCCACGGAAGGTGATCTGGCCGCCTTTCAAGCTGATCGCGGCCGAATCGCTGATGCGGTTGCCGACATAGGCGCTGGCGAACTGACGCGATCCCACGCCGTTCTTGTTGTCGAGAATGAGTAGCGCGTTCTGCAGCAGTTCGACGCTGGAAACATTCGCCAGAGCGCCCGCGCCGCGAAGTTCAACAGCGCCGCCCTGCGCGTCGATGGTCAACGCGCCGGAGTAGCTGGCGTTGGAGAAAAGGAACAGTTCGCCGCTGCCGGTTTTGAGCAGGCTGCCGTTGCCCGTCAGCGGATCGCTCCCGAGCAGGCCATACGCCTGTCCAAGGTTGTTATAGGAGTCGACCGAAATAACGCCGCCTCCCGCGCCGATATTGATGCTCCGCGCCCCGGGACCCACGTCATTGCCCAACTCTCCCATGATGGTTGTGGCGGCGGCGCTGTTGGAGACCAGCCCCAGCCGCCCGCCGTTTTGCAGCGTGATCACGTTGGTCGCGGCTCCAAGGCTGTCGTTGTCGACAAAGCGCAGCCTTCCAGCATCCACGGTCACCGCGCCGGTGAAGGTGTTGGGGGTGCCATCGTTCAAGATAACCGTCCCCGGCCCGGCAACCATCAGACCATTGTTGCCGGTCAGCGCTGTCCGCAGAAAGAGGTCGCCCCCGCCGCCGCCCACCCGATACACGCCATTATTGGGCGTCAGCGAGCCTGTGTAATGAACCGTGCTCCCCAGCGCTGCGCCGAGGCTGATATCCACTCCGTTTGCGCTCATATCGAGATTCGCCGCCGAATCCGCCGATAGCGCCAGCGTGCCGGTCGATCCGGCCGACGCCCGGTTCAAGAATGCCTGGTTGATGGCCGCCGGCGCTACCACCAGCCCGCCGCTCATGCTCAGCGTAGTGCCGCTTCCGGGATCGGAAATGAATTTGTACGCGGTTCCGGTGGGCACGCTCAGGCTGCCCAGGCTCTGAGCGCCGCCAAAACCCAGCCCGCCGGTTCCCGTGATCGTTGCAAGCGGGACCGCTGCAAGCGGTGACGAGGTATTGAAGATGAGGAAGCCGCCATCGCTCTTGGTGAGGGTTCCGGTGCCCAGATTGGGAACAGCGCTCAATACCACATCGCCATTGCCACTGACTCGGAGACTGGTGTTATCCGCGCTGCTGACGCTGCCGGTGATTGCCAGGCTGCCCGTGTTGGAGATGAAGTCGGCCGTCGCCCCGCCGGCCAGAGTCACATTCGAAGCCAGCGTGTTGTTGGCGCCCAGATTACGCAGGAACGCGCCGCTGTTGACGTTGACGCCGCCGAGCGTCTGTGTCTTGCCGCCAATGAATTGCATCGCTGCGGCCGATGAGATATCGACCGTATTGGCCGCTGCGCCGAGGCTGTTCGATCCACCGAGGGTAATGCTGCCGCCGCTGATCGCAGTATTGGCAACGAAGCTGTTGTTGCCCAGCAAAACCAGATTGCCCGCGCCGCTCTTGGTGAGCGTTTGACCGCTTCCGCCGCCCGCGAGATTCGCCTCCACGCGGCCACTGGACATCGCGCTCGAGGAATAGTTCCCGACGGTCAGCGTGCCGCTCCCGATGACCAGACCGCTGCCCGACATATTGAGCGATCCGATCGTGTCGTTGAATGCGCCGATATCCAGCACACTGATATTGCGCACGGTGACGGCGCCGGTGTTGGCGATTTGATTGCTTTGTTTGAGCTGCACATTGGCGATCAGACCGCTGGCGTTGGCGGCATTGAGGTCCAGATCGCCGGCGATCGAGCCGGGATCGGCATCCAGGGCATTGGCGGCGTTCAGTTCCAGTTTTCCGGCGGTGACCGTGGTGATGCCGGTGTAGCTGTTGATGGCGTTGAATTGCGTCAAGTATGGCCCGGCGATGGTCAGCTTGCTGCCCGCGGTCGCCTCGCCGATGCCCGCGTTGAAGATGATCGCGCCGCTGGTGGGCGCAAGGATTCCGGCCGTCGTCGCCGTATCGATCGTCGAAGCGCCCGTAATGGTGAGGTTGTCAATCGTCGGGCTGGTGAGTGTGAAGGTATTGCCGTTGGCGATCGTGAAGCTGGAAGCCGTCGATGGAGAGGAAATATCGAGCGTGCCGTTGCCGCCCACGCTCCCCAGCGCCACGGGCGCGAGCGAGCCGGTGGTGACCGTTCCCGCCGTGCTGCCGATGATTTGGTAGTTCGCAGCGCCGCCGGTGTCCGGGCCGGCATAGAGGGCGCGGAAATACTTGCCGCCCGAACCCTGCGTGAATTTGACGACAATGCTGTGGGCTCCAGCACTCAGATTTACCGCCGATGAGATCCGAAATGTTGTCACCGCGCCGGTGCTGCCCGAGTTGGCGAGCAGTTCCTGCCCGTCAATGTAGAGCGATGCATGGTCATCGTGGGACATCTCGAACGTGTAGCTGCCGGGCCCGGTAACATTGAGCAACCCCTTCCACATCATTCCCAGGTTATCCGGGGTCTGGAATCCGATCACCGGATCGCGCGGATAGTCCGTTGCGGGGGAGAGATCCAGGGCGAGGGGATTGGTGTCGACGCGAGTGATGACGCGCGGCGCCATCAGCACCTGGTCGGACCCGAACTGGGCGCTGTTGGACTGGGGGTTGTTTCCGAAGTTGTAGTAGAAGGCGTTGAAGCCGTTGGCGCCCGCCGTGGCCAACGTGCCCGAGACGCCCAGGATCTTGGCGGAGCCGCCGTTGAGCAGGATGTTCCCGCCGCCGGGCAAAGAGGCCGGCGTGTTGAACTGCGCGATGCTGCGCGTGCCCGGGCTGATCGTGCCGGTGTAACCGCTGTTATTGCCGGTGAAGATCGCCGTGCCGACGGCCGAGCCGCTGCCCGTGCCGATGATGGAAAGCTTGCCGGTTCCGGTGAGGTTGCCCGCGATGATCGGGTTCCGAGCGGTGGCGGTCGTTTGGAAATCGCGTACCGCAATGCTGGAGTTGGCGCCAATGGAGATCGCGCCGCTGAACGTGCTGTTGCCGGAATTTCCGCTGATCGTGCCGCCATTGAGCGCCAGCGGGCCGTCCCAGGTCGCATTGGTGCGGACGAATTCGCCGCCATTGATCGTCACCAGCGGTTTGACGGTCCCCAGCGCCTGGTCATTCTGAACTTCCATGATGCCCGCCGACAGGATCACCGCGCCGGTGAACCCGGCATTCGTGGATGACATTTGCAGATCGCCCGCCCCCGTCTTGGTCAGGGTCCCCGCCCCCACCAGCAGGCCCGGTGAGGTCTGATTGATCTTCCCGCCGGTTCCCGCCACGACGATATCGAGAGTGCCACCGCTGGCACCGATATTGAAAACGCGCGTCGGCGTGTAGGTCCCCGCGGCGCTCCAGCTCAAGCCGCCGCCGTTGAGCGTGATCACATTCGCCGAATCCCCCAGGTTATTGTCATTGGTGAAGTCCACCAGCCCCTGATTAGCCGTTAAGCCGCCCGCGAAGGTATTTGTGCCGCGAAGCAGCAGCCGGGTCGAGCCCGTCTTGAGAATTCCGCCGTTGGCGACATTCGCGTTGACGATGGCATTACCGGTGGCGCTGATGTCAAAGGTCCGAACCCCGCTGCCGAGGTCGAGCGTGCCTCCGAGATTGCCGATCGCATTACCGGTCAAAAGTGTGGTAGATGTCCCCGCCGGCGCTGCGCCCGTGGCCAGAGATGTGCCGGAGACGTTCACATTGCCCAGTAACGTCAGCGTGCCTCCCGCGGTCGCGACGGTTGAGCTTCCGCTTCCCTGGTTGTTGATGATGACCAGCCCGCCGATGGCTTCGTTGAAACCGTTGAGATCGAGGTGGCCCGAACCGATCCCCGAGAAGCCGCGCAGCGTGATGATCGAGGTGTCGGCGATCTGATCCGATCCGCCCCAGCGAATCACCGGATGGCTGACGGTTGGCGTTACATCCACATCGCCTGAAATTGCGTTTGCCCCGGACTTGCTCAACATGAGGACGCCGGCATTGAGAAATATCTTTCCCGCAACCGTATTGGCATTGCCTCCGGAAAGAGTCAGCGTCCCGGTGCCGATCTTGTGCAGATCATTCCCGGCGGCGCCAGTGACCACACCCGACAGGGTCAACGTATTCGCGCCCGTATCGATGGTCGCGCCGCCCGTGCCGATCGTGACGATTCGGCTGCCGCCCAGATCGGTGCTGCCCGTGCTCTGCAATGTGCTGCCCGTCAAAGTGATGGAGTTGGTGGCCGACCCATCACCCAGATTATTTGACGCGGCAAAACTCAGGGTGCCCGATGTCACATTCAGCGCGCCGGTGAACGCGCTGTTGTCGCCGCTTAGAACCAGAGTTCCTGATCCCGATTGAGTGAGCGTCTCGGCCGAGGCGCCCATCGAAGAGCTGATCGTCAGCGTCTTCCCGGATGCCGTGTTGAACGTCGCTCCCCCGACTCCCAGCGTGACTTGCGTCGAGACGTTCAGCGTGTTGGTGGCCGCGAGCGTCGCCCCGGTAAGCGTCAACCCGGTCGCGCCGTTCAAGTTCAAGGAATCAGAGAGGCTCAGCGTACTGCCGGTGACCGAGACCGCGCCTCCGAAATTGTTGGTCGTCGAGCCGAGAGCGAGCGTCCCCCCTCCCGTCAAGGTGAGCCCCGTGGCGCTCACCAAGGATGAATTGATGGATGTGCTTGTTCCCGTCGCCACGCTTACCGCGCTGGTCGAGAGCGTCAAGTCCCCGCCCGATAGAATGTACGAATCGTTAAATGCCAGCGAATTCGCTAGCGCGCCGACACTTACCGTAATCGTTTCAGGATTGGCCAGCACACCGGGGTTGGGGATGGGCGTCGAGAACACCACATCGGATGTCGAATCGGGCAGGAGCGGGTTGATGCTCCAGTTACCCGCCGTGCCCCAGTTGAAATCCGTTCCCGAACCGGCCGTCCAACTCACCGTCGCTCCCCGCGCAACGGGGTCGCCGATCAATCCCAGCAACGCAAGCGTAATCGGCAGCGATCGAATCGCCCGCGCCCACCTCCGACTTTTTTTCCCGAACCGATGACCTCGGCGCAGACCCTCAGCACGACGCATTTCACTCGCCTCGCTCATGATACCTCTCCGTTGTTGCGACCACAGCCGACCCGCTGGACCGGCAGGACCTCTTACGATGTGCGGAGTTCTATAAGCAATGGCCGTGCCCGAAATCGGGAATCCCCGACCCCGCGTTTATCGCGGTAGAAACAGCACATCGTTAATGATGAATCAAAGATTTCGATACATCGGAGGTCGTAGATTATCCATCGTGGACAGATGTTGTCCTCGCGTGGCTAGCGACGCTGAAATGGAGGAGATTGACCTCGATACCGGCGAACATGTCACCCGCCGGCCCAAGACCAAAGTATCCCCAATCGCGCAGCTCTGGCCGGAGACCATCCTGGCACTCCGAAATCTCCCAGAGCAAGGCGACTAGCGAATGGACGGCGGTGATTGCCAAGGCGGCGGGCATTTTACGAACAATATGATTCCGAGCGGGCGTGAGGTGGCGTACGCCGGGGGTGAGGGGGTAACATTCCAAGTCCGATACCGACCCTCGGTCTGTGCGGCGGTCGCACAGCAAAAACTGAGGGCTGCATTCTCCATCAAACCGGGCTGCATCCGGCCCGCAGGTCGCTATGAGCAGACTTATCACCCGTCGAAACATTCTGAAGACCGGAGCGGTCGCGTCGGCCTCCTTGCTGATTGGCCCGGCGAGCATGGCCCGCACTTACGCGGCTAACGAGAAGATTCGCTTCGCGCTGGTCGGCGTCGGCGGCCAGGGCGGCAAGGGCGTGGGCGTCGCGTCGGGCGAGCAGATCGTCGCGGCGGCGGATGTGGATACGCAGCACGCGGGGGGCGCGATCAAGAAGATCAAGGACAAGTTCCCCGATGTGAAGCTCTACGCCGACTACCGCAAGCTGTTCGATGAGCAGAAGGATCTGGATGCGGTCTGGGTGGCCACGCCCGATCACCATCACTTTCCCGCCAGCGTTCGCGCGCTGGAGGCCGGGCTTGCCCTCTACTGCGAGAAGCCGCTGTGTCACGATATCTATGAGGTGCGCAAGCTGCGCGAACTGGCCAAGGCGAAG
The DNA here is from genome assembly GCA_038244055.1 of Tepidisphaerales bacterium. Classification (GTDB taxonomy): domain Bacteria; phylum Planctomycetota; class Phycisphaerae; order Tepidisphaerales; family Tepidisphaeraceae; genus DASPKW01. Next base: position 9,430 of record JBBRTW010000057.1, read on the forward strand.
AAAGTGGCCACGCAAATGGGCAATCAGGGCCACTCCGGCGAGCACATCCGCCTGCTCTGCGAGTGGATCTGGCAGGGTGCGCTCGGCGATGTGACCGAGGCCCATGTGCGCCCGCCCTACAAACAGATGGACTTCGGCTCGCGCGACGCCGGCCAGCCTGCCAAGCCCCCGGCGACGCTGGATTGGGATCTCTGGCAGGGCATCGTCAAGGAGCGCGAATTTCGCACCGGCATCCATCCAGCCAAATGGCGGGGCTGGCTCGACTACGGCACGGGCCTTCTGGGCGACTGGTTCTGCCACAACGCCGATGGCGCGGTTTGGGCGCTCAAGCTCAACGAGGCCGACACTTGTGAAGTGGAGTGCGAGGGTGAAGCGCCCGGCGATACAAACTGGCCGCATGGCGTGCGCGTCTCCTGGAGCTTTCCCAGGCGCGGGGACATGGTCCCCTGCATCATGCGCTGGAGTTCGGGCACCTACAACGACAAGCCGATGCCTGCGACGATCGACCCCGAGCGCATCGCGGCGGTGGCCAAGCATCCCAGCGCCTACTTCGGCACCAAGGGCACGGCCGTTTCGGGATGGTGGATGGATGGTGTGCGGCTCTTCCCCGAGACCTTCATGAAGGAAGTGGGCAAGCCCAAACCGGTGATCGCGCGCGTGAAGGGGCACGAGGCCGATTTCCTCAACGCCATCCGCACCGGCGGCCGTTCATCGGCCGACTTCGATTACACCGCCCGTCTCACCGAAATCATGCTGGTCGGCAACGTGGCCAATCGGGTGCGCGAGAAACTCGCCTATGACTTCAAAGAAGGCAGGTTCACCAACAGCGACAAGGCCAACGCCCTGCTGAAGCGCGAGCCGCGCAAGGGTTGGGAATTTGGCTATGTGTAAGCCGGCAAACTGCACTTATTCGCGCATGCAGGGTGTATCGATGATGTGCGGCCACGGGCCATCGGGTTGCTGAGGCACTTTGAAGGAGGCTGTGGAACGGTGAGTCATCGAGATTTCCGATCCCGAGCATCCGGCCCAGGTTTCGCCGGCCGGATGGTGCCGCCGGGGTCGGGCTTGGCAGGCCGAGAACCAGGGTGACTCGATCGCTCGGCGAGGAACCATGCCTCAATTTTCTGGCGGGCCCAGGGCGTTTTTCGCAGGAAGTTGAGGCTGGACTTGATCGTTGGATCGAACATAAAACACCGCACCGGAATCCGGCGGGCCAGTTCCCTCCAGCCATGCCGGTCCGACAGCTCCCTGACAATCGTCTCCAGCGTGATGCCGTGCAGCGGATTGCGGGGTTGGGGAGACGGGGAAGGCATGTGCTGCTCTTTCATTTACGGGTCACTTCAATCGGCCGGCGGGAGGCGCTGCGGGGAAGAACGGTCTGGGTTGAAATATTGGGGAACATTCAGCATCGTCGCGCATCTAAACGACGATCTGCGCTGTCCCTTATACTGAAGTACAACCACCATGAAAACCAGAATTCTCCTCTCGATCGTCGCGATGTCGCTCGCCGTAACCGCGTCCGCCCAACCTCGCAAAGCGATCACCAAGCCGCCGGAGAACCCGATGGGCCAGATGAACAACGCCTTCGCCGCCGATCTTTATGCCCAGCTCGCGGCCAAAGAGGGCAACCTTTTTTTCTCCCCCACCAGCATCCAGACCGCGCTGGCCATGACCTGGGCCGGGGCGCGCGGGCCGACTGCGGAGGAAATGGCCAAGGCGCTTCGCCTCGATGCCAAGGCCGATGTTCACGGTGAGCTGGCCGGTTTTCTGGGACAGCTCAATGAGGATGGCAAGAAGGGCGGCTATGAGCTTTCGGTTGCCAACGCCCTCTGGGGCCTCAAAGGCTATCCGTTCATGCCCGACTATCTCAACCTGGTGAAAAAATCCTACGGTGGCAACCTGAGCGATCTGGACTTCGCCGCGAATGTCGAAGGCTCCCGCAAGATCATCAACGACTGGGTGGCCAACCAGACCCACGACCGTATCAAGGATCTGATGCCCGAGGGCTCAATCACGCCCGATACCCGACTCGTCTTGACCAACGCCATCTACTTCAAGGGCAAGTGGGATCTGCCCTTCAAGAAAGAGCAGACCAAAGAGGATGACTTTACGCAGACGGATGGGAAGAAGGTCAAAGCACCGTTCATGTACCAGCAATTGCATTGCCGGTACGCCGAGGATGATGATGTGCAGGTGCTGGAACTGAGCTATGGCAAGAACGATTTGGCCATGCGCGTGTTCTTGCCGAAGAAACCGGATGGGCTGGGGGCATTCGAGAAACAGATGACCGCCGAGCGGCTGGCCGGGCTGGTGGGCAAGTTGCGGCGCGAAGAAGTGAAGGTCTGGCTGCCGCGCTTCACGATGGAGAGCCAGGTCTCGCTGGCCGATACGCTCAAGGCCATGGGGATGAAGCTGGCCTTCGATCCCAACAAGGCGGATTTCAAGGGCATGACCTCGGCCGAGCAGGTGTTCATCTCCGCGGTGATTCACAAGGCATTTGTAAAGGTGGATGAGGAAGGCACCGAAGCGGCGGCCGCGACGGGGATTGCAATTTCGACCATGTCAATACAGATCGATCCGCCCAAGCCCAAAGAGTTCAAGGCCGATCACCCGTTCATGTTTGAAATCGTCCACCAGAAAACCGGCGCGGCGTTGTTCATGGGACGCGTGGCGATCCCCTGAGAATTGAAGGATCGCTCATGAAAATACGCTCTGTTCGACTTGCTGCTTTGCTGACGTTGACGCTGGCCGCGTCCGCCCTCGCCCGCAACGTCGACCTGTCGACCGTTCCGCGCCGGGACTCCGTACAGCTCACGATCTACAACAGCGAAGACCTGACGCTCGTCCGCGAAACCCGAACGGTCACCTTCAAGAAAGGCGTCAATCCGCTCCAATTCTAGTGGGCCAACACGCTCATCGACCCTTCCTCCGTGCAGCTTCGGTTCCTCAAACCGGCCGACAAGCTCGATGTTCTGGACACCACCTTCCCCCACGATAAGCCGCAGATGTTGTACTGGAACGTGCAGAGCGAAATCGACGGCGAAGCCATTCTTGAGATCACCTATTTCACCAGCGGCATCTCCTGGGCCGCCGATTATGTCTGCATCGCCGACAAGGACGAGAAGCAGATGGGGTTTGAAGGGTTCGTCAAGGTGCTGAACAACTCGGGAGAAGAGTATGAGGATGCCCAGGTGAGGTTGGTGGTGGGGAAGATCAATCTGGTGGAAAAGATCGCGCAGTTGGCGCGGGTGCCAATCTCCGAAGTTCGCGAGCACCGGGAACGTTGGAACCGTGAATTCACGAAGCAGAGAATTGCTAGAGACACCCTTCAGGAGTTCGACGATCGCGCTCGTAAGACTGCCGAATTGCCGTCGGAAAAGGGCATCATCAAAGAGGGCCTCAGCGAGTATTTCATCTACACCATCGAAGGCACCGAGACGATCCGCAACGGCTGGTCGAAACGGATGCGTTCCCTCGACGCCGCCTCCATCCCCTTCAAGATTCAGTATCGCTACCGCCCCCAGGAATATGGCGATCAACTCGTCCGGATGTACCTGCTGACGAACAATAAAGATTCCAAATTGGGCACAACGCCGCTGCCCGATGGCACAGTCCGCGTCTTCCGCGACAACGGCCGGGGTGGGCTGTCCTATCTCACCGCACAGAGCATCAAGTACATCCCCATCGGCGACAAGATCGAACTGAACCTGGGCGTCGATCCCAATGTCATTTTCGAATTGGTCAAACTGCGGGCCTCGCGGGATGAAATCTGGCTGCAACTGAACGGGGCGGACGTGTTTCGTCGTGTCGGCGGCGGTGTGCAGGTGGAGGTCAACTCATCCGTGGTGGGCTGGGACGATCACGAGATCTTCACTCAGCGAATCCGCAACTACACCCCCAAGCCCATTGAAGTCGAAATCCGCCGATCCTTCCCCGGCCATGTCGTTTTCCGCAGTTCGCTTAAGCCCACCGCCTTCGACTACCAGACGCCCCAATTCACGGCCACGGTCGATGCGGGCAAGAAATCCGACCTGATGTTTGAGATCCTCCGGCACCAGGGCCGCAACGCCAAGCAGAACAATGTCACGCTGGAAGACGCCAGGATCGCTCCATGATTTGCCACGCAATCAGAGGGCGGCCGAAGACGATGTCGCTGGAGCAGTTCGAAGGAGCCAACGAATGACGTCATTGCTCAGACAAAGCCGAAGCCTCATCTTCGCCCTCCCGATTTGTGGAATCTTTATTTGGGCCATCGCCTGTGTCGAGGCGGAGGACGAACCATCCGCCGGGACATCCGCCGGATGGGTGAAATGCTCAAAGAACCGCACTGCGACGATGGAAGACAAACTTACTTCTGCGCGCCCTCGAGGGAAGCAATGAGAAAAATCTCATCCCCCACCACGCCCGGCGCGCCTTGAATCTTGTAATCGGTGAGCTTCACCGAGAAAGTGGCCTCGATTCCAAGGCGGCCATTGCCCTTGGGGAATTCGCCCTTGCCCGTGATCTCGATGGGCACGATGATCGATTTGGTCACACCATGCAGGGTCAGGTCGCCCGTCACTTCCAGCTTGGTATCCGAAACCTTTTTGACGGCCGTGCTTTTGAAAGTGATGGCGGGATATTCCTTGGCGTTGAGATAATCCGGCGCCTGCAGATGCTCGTCGCGCTTCTTATTGGCCGTATCCACACTCGTGGGGTTTATATTGATCTCGAAGGCGCTCTTGGCGAGGTCTGCTTCGTCGATGGCGATGGTGCCGCCATAGTCGTTGAACCGGCCCCAGATGTAGCCCACGTTCGCATGCTTGACCTTGAACACGAACGACGAATGAACTGGATCGACTTTCAAAGGCTCGGCGGCAAAAGCGGCGGACGAAACAAGCGCGGCAAACAGAGCGATCGTAGTAAAATGCTTCATGGGCGGTCTCCTGAAAAAAGGGTCTGGATTAAACCGGGATGCGAAGAATAACGCGCCTTCCGCCCGTTGTCTGCGCGCCACGGGGAGTGATTCCCCGGCTCTCTTTGATGACGCTCTATTTGACCGGCATGTTACCGTCCAATCGTAACGGGTTCTTTCGCATGCCCATCGATCGAAATTCTCTGACCCTTGCCGCCGACATAACTCACTTCGACCTCAGTGGCCTGGCCCTTTGCCTGTGATGCTTTGATCCCGATCACTGGGGCGGGCTCATTCTCCTTGATGGGGAACAACACAAATACGGCCTTGGCCTGGCCCTTGGCCTCCAAATGGTACACCGGAGTGGGGATCGGCCTGACGGTATAGCCGCCGCTGAAGACCCAGCCCTGTACATAGGGTTTTTCCTGCCCGCTCTGGTCGGTCACGGTTAGCTTTGCGGTTGACCAGGGCGCGATTTGCAGGTTGGAACCCTTTGCGTTCCTGGTCAGCACGGATTGGTTCTCGGCGCTAATGGCAATGGCGTCGGCGTTGAGGTGGAACATCGCATCGTAGGTGTGATTCGCATCATCGAGTGGCGTGAAGGTGTCGACGATGATCCAGTAATCGCCGGGCGCGGCCGAGCCGGGGCCCGACTTGATGAACGATATCTCGCGATTGTGGGTGGCGATGCGATGATCGCGCTGGCCGTACCCCTCATCGTAGACGCCTGATGCGTAGTCCCAGGCGTCAGTGGTCGCGAAGCCGTGCGGCAAGGGCTGCTTTACGACGTACTGACCGCGATCGGTGGCACCGCGCCGCCGCTGGGGCAGGGAATCCACCAGCACGGTATTGTGGGCGAAGGTGTCGATGTGGTACTTGCGCCAGGCGCTGTTGTCGTAGGGATAGTTCCCCGGGTCGATCACATGCACCCGGCCATAGGCCGCCAGCACGATCGTCAGCTTGTCTTCGTGCTGGTGGCCATAGCCGAATGGCCCGCTGTCGAGGAGCAGATAGCGGGCATCAGGGTCCCAGCCACTGCGCATAATCAAATGACCGGCATAGGGAAACTCGCAGGAGCGAATGGTCGGCGCGGAGCCTTCCTTCCCGTCACTGGCGATCCAACGGAAGTCTTCCCGTTTGGGGAAATGCTCGGTCGCCTTTTTCATCCAAGGCAGAATGTCGGTGTCGCCCGAATCATTGAGCCCGGGCATTTTGCGGTTGGGCATCGACACAAACAGGTCGTAATTAAACATACGTTCCAACTTGGAAACGTAGTCGGGCGGGAGCGGCAACTGGTTCAGCCTCGAAATCCGCACCGGCATTTCGAAGCTGTTCAGGCTCACGTTGTGGTAGCCGGCCGCCAGTTCGATCTGCGCGCCATCGGGATAGACCTGCTTATCCAACTCGGCATACAGACGATCGATGGCCGTCTTGCGCCAGGCGGCGGCATCGGTGAACTCTGGGAAGAGCACGCCAATGTGAAATAGCCCGTTGGCCTCCATGGCCAGCCAGTTGCCGGTGGTGGGATATTTCATCAGATGCCGGGCGTGGTCGTAAAAACTCTTGACCATCAGCACAACCGATTCATCGTCGAAGGAGGGTGAGGAGAGGAAGTAGTTGAAGCTGTCGGGCCATGACCCAAAGGTGCGAATTCCCGTCTCGATGGTCCGCCATGTGGAGAAGGCCTTGTTGCCGCTATTGGCGGGGACAGGCTGGCTCCTGACCCAGTCGGTCATCTGAAAAACGAACGCCTTGGCGTAGGTTTCATCGCCCGTGGCCCAGTACGCCTGGCCGAGGGTTTCCCAGAACGCATGCCGCGAGAGCTGCCAGGTCCATTCGGCGTACTGGCTGGTCATGGGGTTGCTGTTCCAGTCGATCTTCTGCTTGAAATCGTGCCAGACGCCACAGCTCACCAGTTCGTTGCGGGCATAGCGATCCGCCAGGGCGCGGTTGAACGATTTGGGCCGCTGGTCGGCGGCGGGCTTGTCGCGCCAGTCGAAATACCAGTGGGGCGCGGTGCGCTGCTTGAGATGCTGGACGAACAGGTGCTTGGCTTGCGCCCAATCCTGCTTCTCAACGGCTGCTTTGACCTGAGCCAGCTCGTCGCCCGCGAGATTCAGCGCCGCAAAAAAGCCCTGGTCGTCCAACGCCGGCCCCGGCCGAGCCGGCGCATCGGCGCGGGTTTGAACGACCCAGCATGTTAGCCCCAGCATCAGGATCGCGATGGTCTTCATATGCCGGTCATATCATTCGGCAGGCAATCATGTTGCTCGGATTGCCTTACGGGCGTCGCTCGCCGCGCCGAATTGGCAGTATCGCAGGGTGAATTGCGAGAGACCCTCCCGATTTGCCAAGCAGCCTGGCAATCCATTATTCCATTCGCCGCAGCACCATCCACCACCTGCGGTCGAGACCAGCGGGCGTGACTTCCTCCAGGGGAATCGGCAGCGACATCGCCACCTTTCGCGCCAGTGGCATGAGGTCATTGAACAAATCGCCCGGGAACCACGGCAGGCTCAGATGATGTTCCCACGTCCAGTGGTCGAAGCAGAGCGTGCCCCCGGGCTTGACGGCGCGGGCGGCCGATTCAAGGATCGCCCGCAACTCGGGAATCCCAACCGCAGTCAGCCCATCCTGGCGATGCTGCTCGCCCAGCCACTCGATCATCTGCCGTTCGTTGGGCCACCAGTCGAGATCGCGCGTGTCCCATCCATGGGCGGCCGCGACCGCCGTCTGGAGAATGTCATTGATCGCGTGATGGAAACAGATGCAGTCCAGACTTCCATCCGGGAAATGCGCGGGCACATTGCGGGCATCGTCTTCAATGATTCTTACGGGCAGCGCCAGCGCGGCCGCGCGCTCGAGCAACTGGGCCGCGAGTTTGCGGTTCAAATTGATGGTGATGTAGGAGGCGCAGGCCGCGAAGAGCACATCCATCGCCACGACCACGGGGTCGCTGCCGCCCGCGCACAATTCCAGCACCCTGGGCCCAGGTGGCAGATCGAGCCCCTCCATCAGCAGTGTCCACTGCGCCGCCAGCAATCGGCGGCTGAGCGGCCGAGCGCCCGGGATGAACTCGGCGAGTTGCGGACGGGCCAATACCTGCTGGGCTCCGGCGCGCAACTGCTCGGGACTGAGCCGATCGACCTCGTCCAGTAGACGAAAACGATCGCCGACCCGACCCGCGACCGCCTCGCCGAGAAGCTGTTCAATCGTCCACATGGTTCTCCTGCTTATCCGTCGGAAGGTGTGGGATCTGCGGCTATGAAACCGATGAAATGCAGCGATCGATTCGCGCCAGGGTTCGCGATCGGCCTAAAAACTCCAGCGAATTGAAGATCGGCGGGCTGACCGTGCCGCCACTGACCGCCACGCGGATGGGTTGGGCGACATTCCCCAGCGCCAAGCCTTTGGAATCGCAATACTGCTTGAGCAGCGCCTCCAGCGCATCGTGCTTCCAGTTGTCGGCCGAGGCCAGGATCGCACGGATCTCCTTGAGCGCGTTCAATCCCGCGCCGTTGTCCTTCTTGAGAACTTTCTCAACCGCTTTGGGGTCGAATGCGATCTGGTCATCGGGCAGGAAGAACGAGCGGCAAGGCTCATCGACTTCGCGGAGCGTGCGGAAGCCTTTTTTCATGTGGAGGAGGGCGGCGAGTTGGTCGTCCGTGGCCTTGTTTAACGGTGAGTCGGGATTGACGCTTAGGTAGTCGCGCAATGCGGCGATCAGGCGCTCCGGCGGCAGCGTCTCGGCGATCTGCGTGTTGAAAGCCAGGAGCTTAGCGCGGTCGAATTTGGCGTTGGCGTTGCCGATGCGCTCCATCGAAAACATCGCGATCATCTCGGCCGGCGACATGATCTCGCGGTTCTCGCCGGGGCTCCAGCCCAGCAGCACCAGGAAGTTGATAAGGGCTTCGGGGAGATAGCCGCTCTTGCGGAAATCGTGGATGAGGATCTCGGGGAGATCAGAGTTTTTTAGCCCGATGATCGGCATCAGCGCGGAATGCTCGGCCGGGTCGAGCTGGGATTTGTCGTTGGCCAGCCAGGCTGAGATGCGCTCGGCCGGCAGGTGGGCCAAGGCGGCGATGTCGTCGATTGTCTTTTTGGTGTTCTTGATGAAGTTGTGGGTTTGCTGGCGGACCTTTTTATCGCGATCGCGCTTGCCCATTTTTGAGCCATCCATGTTCTGGATGGTTGAGAGGTGGGCGTAGATTGGCCGGGGGTAGCCGAGGGCCTCTTGTAATGCGATGTGGAGGAACGTGTTTTTGAGATGTTCCTGGCCGCGCAGGACGTGCGTGATCTTCATCTCGGCATCGTCGACGACCACGGCGAAGTGATATGTGGGCATGCCATCGGTTTTTCGGATGACGAAATCCTGGGCCTCCTCGGCGGGCAGAACGATCTGCTTGCCGGCGATGGCATCCATGAACCGGTACTCTTTGACCGGCATCGCGAAACGAATGACCGGCTTTCGGCCCTGTGCCCGGAGTTCGGCGATCTGCTCGGGGGAGTATTGGGTGCGTTTGAAAATGTAAGCCCGCTTGGCTTTCTCTGCGGCCTGGCGGAGGGTGGTCAGCTCTTCGGTCGTCTCCCATGCCTCGTACGCCAGCCCGCGCGAGATGAGACCCTCGATGATCGCGTTGTAAATCGGCAGCCGTTTGGATTGGAAGACCAGTGAGTCCGCATTGTCCCAATGCAGCCCCAGCCATCGCAAATCCTCCAGAAGCTGGTCGCACGCCTGCTGCGTAGAACGGGCGAGGTCGGTGTCTTCGATTCGCAGTAGAAACTTCCCTGACTCACCATGGTGCCGCGAATAGAGCCAGTTGAAGAGAGCGGTACGGGCACCGCCTACATGGAGGTAGCCGGTGGGGCTGGGGGCGAATCGGGTGATAATGGCCGAAGACGGGTTGGGCATGACGGGAATTATGGGGGCAAAGGGGAGGGGATCAATGGTAGAAGAGACCGATTTCGGCATCAAAACCTGACACGGATATCCAAATAATGCGAAAACTCGATGAAAACCCGATAAAGCCGTAGCCGAGCTTGATATGGTACTGCGACGGTACTATATTAGTTGAGACTGAGTCTACACTATGCTTTGCCTGAGCAAAAAGACCGAGTATGCGTTGGTTGCCTTGGCCCATTTGGCCGAGGGCGGCCGGATCGCTTCCGCGCGGGAAATCGCCCATGAGCATGGGCTGCCCCAGGCGCTTTTGATGAACATTTTGAAAGGCTTGCAGGGGCACGGGTTGCTTGCCAGCACTCGGGGTGTAAAGGGCGGTTACAGGCTGGCCAGGGATTTAGCGGCCGTCTCGCTTTACGACTTTGTGGCGATGGTCGAGTGTGCGGCTCAGGCCGGTGGGGAGGACTGCGGGTGCATGGAACATTTGGCGGTCGGCCCGGAACTGGCGCGGGTGGCGGCCTCGCATGGGCCGGTGCAGGCGTTGCAATTGCGGCTGGTGCGATTTTTGAACGAAGTTCGCGTGGCTGATCTGGTGATGCCAGGCCGGCGGATCGATGTGCCGCTGGAGCGGCTGATGGTTAAAAGATAGTTGTCAGTTGCTGGTTGGTAGTGGCTCGTTTTTGGTTGTGTGCGCGAACGACCGTTCGCCCTCACCCCCGCCCTCTCCCGAGTACAGGAGAGGGAGTCAGATGGAAGTTATTCAACGGTCCGTGGTTTACGGACAGGAGTTTTTGAGATGCCGATTAATTTGTCAGAATCAGCGGCGAAGGAAATCAAGTCGATCATGGCCGAGCAGAACCTGCCGGCCGACAAGACGCACCTGCGCGTGGGCGTAAAGGGCGGCGGCTGTTCGGGCTTCTCGTATATGCTCGACCTGGTTGAAGATGCGCCCGGCGACATGGATGAGCAGCTCGAGTCCAACGGCGTGAAGATCCTCTGCGATATGAAGTCCTATCTGTACCTCAACGGTGCGGAAATCGACTTCAAGAACGAGGTCATGGGCCGGGGATTCGTTTTCAAGAACCCGAACGCGACCAGCTCCTGCGGTTGCGGAAGCAGCTTCCAGGCGTAAATCGGCGCGGGCGCGGCGGAGTTTTGTCTTCGCCGATTCCAAGCCGATTCGGATCGCCGTTGTCTGCTTCGAGACTGGCGCGGGCACGAGTTGAGCGCTGGTCGAAAGCGATGGCCGCTGCGCAATTGTTGGGCGCGTTGAATTGTTGTATTGAGTTTTGAAAGAGTGCTCGGATGCCTACAGCAGAAACAGATATCGAGACCCTGGCCAACCAGGAGTACAAGTGGGGCTTCGAAAGCCACATCGAGGCGGATGCCGCGCCGATTGGGCTCAGCGAAGATACGGTTCGCTTTATCTCGGCCAAGAAAGGCGAGCCGGAGTGGATGCTGGCGTGGCGGCTGAAGGCGTACCGGCATTGGCTGACGATGACCGAGCCGCATGAGTGGCCGCACCTGAAGTATCCCAAGATCGATTACCAGGCGACGAGTTATTTTTCGGCCCCCAAGCCGAAGAAGAAGAGCCTGGATGAAGTCGATCCGGAGCTGCTGGCGGTTTACGAGAAGCTGGGCATTCCGCTGAACGAGCGGAAGGCGCTGCTGGGCGTGGAGGAGGAGGGAAACACGCCGGTGGCGGTGGATGCGGTGTTCGATTCGGTTTCGGTGGTGACGACGTTTCGGAAGTCATTGGCCGAGAAGGGCGTGATTTTCTGCTCGTTCGGCGAGGCGGTTCGGGAGTATCCGGAGCTGGTCAAGCAGTACATGGGCTCGGTGGTTCCGTACTCAGATAATTATTTCGCGACGCTGAATAGCGCGGTGTTTACGGATGGATCGTTCGTCTACATCCCCAAGGGCGTGAAATGTCCGATGGAGTTGTCGACGTACTTCCGGATTAACGCAAAGAATACGGGGCAGTTCGAGCGGACGTTGATCGTGGCGGATGAGGGCGCGTATGTGAGCTATCTCGAAGGCTGCACCGCCCCGCAGCGCGATGAGAATCAATTGCACGCGGCCGTCGTGGAGCTGGTGGCGATGAAGGGGGCGACCATCAAGTACAGCACGGTGCAGAACTGGTATCCGGGCGATCCGAAGACCGGCAAGGGCGGGATTTACAATTTCGTGACCAAGCGCGGCAAGGCGTTTGAAAGCGCGAAGATCACCTGGACGCAGGTGGAGACTGGCTCGGCCATCACCTGGAAATATCCGAGCTGCATCCTGCAGGGGGATAACAGCGTCGGCGAGTTTTACAGCGTGGCACTGACGCACCATTTCCAACAGGCCGATACGGGGACGAAGATGATCCACATCGGGAAGAACACCCGCTCGACGATCGTCAGCAAAGGCATCTCGGCCGGTCAGGGGCAGAACACCTATCGCGGTCTGGTGAAGATTCTACGGGGAGCAACCAACAGCCGGAATTACACGCAATGCGACTCGCTGCTGCTGGGAGACAAGTGCGGGGCGCATACATTCCCGTATGTTGAAGTGCGCAATACGACCAGCCGCGCGGAGCACGAAGCGTCAACATCGAAGATCGGCGAGGATCAGTTGTTCTATTGCAAGACGCGCGGGATCGCTCTGGAGAATGCGATCAACATGATCGTCAGCGGGTTCTGCAAGGATGTGTTCAAAGAGCTTCCGATGGAATTCGCGGTGGAGGCGCAGAAGTTGCTGGGGGTGAGTTTGGAGGGGAGCGTTGGGTAAGCGCATTCCGTTCAATATTGTCGTCGTAGCGGCGGCAAAAGCGCAACTTAACGCACTGAGCGCATTTGAAAAACGGCAGGTGATCGATGCGATTGACGCGAACCTTTTGTTTGATCCGCTTTTGGGAACGCGGAAGAGAAAAGACCTTGGCGACCTGCCGACTGGATTCGCGTATGTTCCACCGCTTTGGGAGTTGAAAGTCGGCGAGTTGCGCGTTTTCTATGATGTGGATCAGCAAGCCGCGATAGTGAATATTCGTTCGGTGCGACGAAAGCCGCCCCACAAGACCACGCAGGAGATAGTGCAATGAAGACTGCAACCAGGAAAAGCAACCCAACGCCACTTTGGGATCTCACCAAAGAAGTCGCCCCGGGGTTTATTCGGCTAACTCGCCGCGGAAAGCCGCTGGCATACATCCTCCTTGCATCCAATTACGATGAGGATGACCCAGTACTTCAACA
>JBBRTW010000058.1:0-22453 GCA_038244055.1 Tepidisphaerales bacterium
GTCATCACCGGGGTCATCGGGCCGCCGGTGGTGGCGACCTTTTCGGTGCGGGCCGGCAGCGGCTGATACCAGATGTTACGGAAGCGCACGGGGTTGCCGTGGTCCTGGAGCTTGAGCGGGCCGGTCTCGGGCATCGGGCCGGCCTTGGTACGACGCATGTGGCCGGTGCCGCCTTCGAGCTGCGTGCGATCCTGCACCAATACGCCATTGCAGTAGACCGTGACATAGCCGGCTTCAACGAGCTCATTGCCCTTGTAGATGGGGCGGCGGAACTCGATGTCGACAATCTGGAATTCACCGGGTGGGCGCAGCGCGTTGGCCAGCGGCGCCTGCACCCCATACACCGAGCAGGCGAAGCCATCGGCGTAGGTGGGGTTGTGGAAATTATCGAGCACCTGGATCTCGACATTGCCTTCAAGGAAGATGCCGCTGTTGCCGCGGCCCTGGCTGTCGCCCTTCACATTCTTGGGCGCGGCCCACTCCACGTGCAGCTTGCAATCGCCGAATTTTTCCTTGGTGCGGATGTAGCCCGAGCCGGGCACGCACTCCATCGCGCCGTCTTTGGCGATCCACTTGGTGGGCTCGGAGTTCCCCTTGTCGGCCTCCCACTTGGCGAGGCTGGCTTCGGTGCCGTCGAAGAGAATGACCGCATCGGCCGGGGCCTTGACCGGGTCGGCGGCGATCTTGGGCGCTACCACCGGCGGCTGCGGGCGGTTCTGATCGTGAACGCACCAGGGGTGATGCTCATCGGGCGGATCGCCGTAAAAAGGCGATCCGGTCGATTCGGCGGCGCGGGCGGCGTGTGCCGATAACGCCACGGCAAAGATCAGCGCGAGCTGGGTGTGAATCCTCATGGAAACCTCATCCGAAGTGTGAGAGAAATGAATCGGGAATGCCTGGCGCATTCGCAAGGCAATGTTGTAAGATTTGGGCCGCAGGATGCAAGTGTAATTACGCATACGAAGATGCGGAATGCATCCGCCGGGTGTTATCTGGAGTGGGTCAACTCCCGATACACAAACCGGGACACAGCGCCCGAAGCGCGGCGGCCCCGGCACCGTTCCGGATGATCAAATGACCCAGGTTTCATACCCCACATGACCCATATTCTGATCATTGACGATGATGAGATCTCCCGGGAGATTTTAGCCGAAAATCTGGTTAAGTCTGGTTTTGACGTGGCCAGCGCCGCCAGCGGCGAAGAGGCGGTCGCCCTCCTGCGCAGCCGGCCGATTCCCATCGTCATCTGCGACTGGGAGATGCCCGGCATGAGCGGGCTGGAAGTCTGCCGCTGGATTCGATCCAGCGCCCTTCGGAAATCCACCTACATCATCATGCTCACCGCCCGCGGCATGGAGCACCTGATCAACGGCATCGACAGCGGGGCCGATGCCTTCCTGACCAAGCCCTTCGACATCGAAATCATCATCGATCATATCCGCCTGGCACAGCGCATTTTGGCCGCATGAAAACCAGGTGAGCGGTTATACTGCGGCCATGAGCGACAACGATGGTTTTCAGCTCTTCCCCACCACCCACTGGTCCCTGGTCGTCCGCGCGGGGCAGGATGTATCGCAAAGCCAGCGCGATGCCCTGGGCGAATTACTGCAGCGCTACATCGGCGCATTCCGCACCTTCCTGATCACCCGCTACAGCCTGAAGAACGATGCGGCCGACGACATGGTTCAGGGCTTCATCCTCAGCCGCCTCGTCGAGAAGAACATGATCGGCAAGGCCGATGCCGGCCGGGGTAAATTCCGAAATTTCCTCATGACCGCCCTGGAGCGCTACGCCATCGATCAGTTCCGCGAAGCCTCCGCCCTGAAGCGCCAGGGCGACCGCGCCGGGGTGGATGTGCAGGAGCATCAGGACCATCTGACCGATCGCGGTGAAAATCCCTCCGCCATCTTCGACATCTCCTGGGCCTCGGAAGTGATCCGCCAGACCATCGAGCGCATGCGCGAAGCCACCGAAAAAACCCGCCCGGATTTATGGGGCGTCTTCTCCGATCGCGTCGTCGGCCCGGCCTTCGACAATTCCAAACCGAGCTCCTACGCCGAATTGATTGAGCGCCTGGGGTTCAAAGATGAAGGCCAGGCCGCCAGCGCCCTGCAAACCGCCAAACGAATCTTCTCGCGCCTGCTCCGCGGCGTAGTGGCCGAATACGCGATGACGGCCGAAGAAGTCGATGAAGAAGTCGCCGAGTTGCTGAAGGCGTTGGGGAAGTAGGCGCATGGCCCCCTCTCCTGTATTCGGGAGAGGGCGGGGGTGAGGGTCTTTTTGCCGCGAAAAACCGAGTGTTTTCATATTCAGTGTAGACCCAGAGAAGACCCTCACCCTCATCCGCTCCCGAGTACAGGAGAGGGGACCGGAATCACATTTCACCGCGCCGGCTGGGTCGTCGCCCGCTGCGCCTCGATTTGCTGCAACAACCGGAACATCCGCCCGGTCTCGTTATCCATCCGGCTCATTTCAGGCGACATCGTCGTCCGCCGAATTTGCTCATTCAACATATAATCCTGCGCCGCCGAGTCATAGTTTGGCCGTGAGTGCGAGCGGCTTCCGATACTGGCGATTCGAACCACCAGACCTGTCAGGGAAAGGATGATGCAGATGATCGCCACGGCCACCTGCCCCTTGCTGGCGGGCTTTGCGGGGGCTTTGAAACTGATCGGCCCGCCCTGGGCCGGGTTGGTGAAGCTCACGGGCTGGCCGCTGGTCGCTGTGTTGGCTTCCATCTCAACCGCCTTGGCCGGCCCAAGCCGCCGCACCGAAATCACCTTGATCCCATAACTCTCGGCCCGCTCGCGCGCCTCGAGTTCGCTGGCCACTTCCGTCACCAGCGTCCGCTTGGCATTGCGCTTGCCTTCGGTGCCGGTCACTTCGAACTGCCAGAGAGATTCCACTCGAACGGGGTTGTTTTGATGATTGGATGATGTCGTAGTCATGATTGAAATCCTCGATGGTTGAATGAACATCAAAGATTCGGCCCAGCCCCCGGAATCTGGCCGCAGCCCCGTTCAGGGCAGCTACCTTCGCTTTATCGGACGTCACGACGTCACCCGCGCGCAAGAACTCCCTGCTCCCCCCGTAAACCACCCGAACATTCTTTAAAACTCGCGTTCCCCGCCAATATAAAAGGTGCGTGAGCCGCTCACTTCGCCTTCGGCTTCGCCGGAAGCACCTGCCAATCCGACCGCGCCACCGCATCGGCCATCGAGCCCGTCCCCTTCACCCAGAATACCGGCTCCTGGAGCAGCGAAACAATCTTCTGCCCGAAGTGGATCGTATTCACGCGAATATCCGGCTCGATGTGCAGGGTCACGAAATCGCCGATATCCAGCCCAAAATGCCTGGTGCTGTTGGGCTTCTTGTCGTAGGCCACCGCCAGCGACATATCCACCGGCACCCAGCCCACCCCGGCCGCGAAAAATTCGGTCTTGATGTGCTCCTGCTGCCAGTCCTGACCATCGAGTTTTTCATCCTTGCGGGCCGACAGCGCCCACCGCCCGATCATCTGCCGCGCCGGCAAGCCATTGGCGCGGAGGACTGCGACGAATAGCGCGGTCAGTCCATCGCAGTCGGTCTTCATCGTCTTGCGAACGATGGAGGCCCGCCGCTCGATCTTATCGTGAAATTCAAACGTCGATTTCTCCTTGATGAACAGAAAGACCCGGCGGGCGAAATCGATCTCGGTTTCCGTGGCGGTCGGCCGAAGCGCGGATTCGGCGAGCCATGCCTGGAACGACACCGCATCGTAATCCGCCAGATACCCCGGCGCGGTGTAGGATGTGCGCTCTTCGGTGGTGAGCGGTTTGGCGCGGGGATCGGCGGCGGGGGTAGCGCCCGAAGTAGCGCCCGGCGCGGCGGCGGGAGTCGAGCCGGCCGGCTTCGCGGTAAGCGTTCGCGGCGCGAGGTCGAGCGTGTACTGAATGGCCAGTGTCACCATTTTTTTCGACGGATCTTCAGGCGTGATCCGCCACATGAGGATCGGCCGATGCAGCCCGGCCGGCTCGCGAACTTCGACCGGCTTGATCGTCGATTCATAAGCGATATGCGACTGCGCATCGGTCTCCGGCGGCAGCGGGCCGAAGATGATGTACTCATCCGCCTTCATCCGCGGCGCGGCGGCGGCGAGGGCGAGGGAGGCCTCCATGCGATGGGGCTGGCCGATGTCGATGGAGAAGGCGGGAGGGTGCGCGGCGGCGTTGCGATCGAGGATGGCGCGGGACTGGTCGGCTTTCTTGCGGGCATCGGGGTCTTTTTTCTCGGGAGGCGCGGGAGTCGCGGCCGGCGCGGGCGGAGGCGTGGGCGGCGCGGCGGCGAGTGCGGGGAGTGTGAGCGCGAGAAGGAGAAAGTGTTTGAGGCGCATGGGACTCCGAAGTGGAGGGTGATCGGACATGCTGAGTGCGTACAGGATGCGCCAGAGAACCCGGTGCGCCAAGGGATGGGTTGAAAAGGATGGCACGGCAATTCTGGGGTGCCATGCTTAGACCCGCCGCCAAGCGTGCTCAATCGCCGCATCGCATAGTCGGCGGGGATAAGCATGTGAAGCGCGGTAAACTCAATGCATGCCTGATCCAGATGAATCCCAGCCCACCCTCTTTCGCAAAAAGTGCAAGCGATACAACACTCCAGGGCATGCTCATTTCCTCACTTTCTCCTGCTTCCAACGCCGGCCCTTTCTCGCGAAGGATCGATCGAGGGGCTGGCTGATCGATGCAATCAATTCGGCCCGGGACAAGCATCACTTTGATCTGTGGGCCTACGTCATCATGCCCGAACACGCGCACATCGTTCTGTTTCCAACGATCGATCCATACGACATCAGCGCGATTTTCAAATCGATCAAATTGTCAGTGGCCAATACCGCGATCGCATACGTCAAGCGGTACGCTTCTGAGTTCCTCGTTCAAATGACAGATGCACAACCCAATGGAAACAGCTCGATCCGGTTTTGGCAGCGCGGGGGCGGCTACGATCGGAATCTTCACTCGTTCGAAGAGATTTGGGAGAAAATTGACTACATTCACAACAATCCTGTCAAACGTGAGTTGTGCGGGCGCGCCGATGATTGGAATTGGTCGAGCGCGGCGGACTATTCCGGTTTGAGAAAGGGTCCAATCGAATTGAATCTGGATCAACTGCCTCGGCATTGATGGGTGGAGCGGATCGAGCGGCGGGTCTAAGCATGTCGCCTGGGAGGGGGCGCGGCACACGCATGCTTATCCCCGCCGACAACGCGATGCGGCGATGGAGCGCATTGGGCGGCGGGTCTAAGCATGGCACCCGGAATGGGGCGAGGCGCAGTCGCGAGGGTTAATGAGTCCACAGATAAATCGGTGCCCCGCTCACCTCAATCTCAAGCCCCTCCGGCACAACCTTCCACTCCACCTTCGCCGCATCACCCTCAGCCAGCGCCATGCGCTGCCCCTGATAAACGCCACCCCCGCCCGGCCCAATCGGCAGCACACGCCGCGCGGATTTGCCATCGAACGTCGGCGACCACGCCACATAAACCCGCTCGGCCGGTTTCTTGGCGTTTTGATATTCGAAGCAGTAGAGGTCACCCTCCTTACGATCGACGACGCGCGACAAGCGATAATCGCCCAGTGTCTTGTATAGATGGCCCATCGCATAAAACGACGGCTTGGGCTTGAAATTCCGAGTGATGCCCGAGGCCGCGTGGAGCTGGGCTTCATCCTTGTCGTTGAAAAAGTAGAGATAGGCGCGCTCGAGATCGGTGGCCGAGAGAACCAGGAAGGAGCGGACGATGAAGCGCGCCTGGTCCTCATCGGTTACGCCGACCCACTGTTTCCACTGGCTTTTGGGGTCGGGGGTTTTGGTCGAGGCATCGTAGCCGAATTCGGTCATCCAGATTTCCTTGCCGGGGGCGTTCTTGTTGCGCCACTGGATGACATCCTCCACCGATTTGAGCCAGTTGATCGAAGGGTCCTCCGGATGCGAGCGCCGCCAGGTGGGCCACTTATCCTTGAAGGCGTAGGCATGGATGTTGATGATGTCGAAGAGCGGCTCGAGCCCGGCGATGGCGCTCATGGGCTTGCTCCACTGATCGGGCTTGCCGGTCATGACGGCGCAGGTGGCGATTTTCAATTTCGGATCGCCGGCGCGTGCGCCCTGGGCCATGGCTTCGAAGAGGGTTCGATAGGTTGCTTCACTATATTTAGATGGTTCGTTGCCGATCTCGATGGAATTGACCAGCGCCGTTTTGGAGGATGGCCCGAAGTAGCTGGCGAAGGCCTGCCCGTAGGCCTTGGCATCCTTCGCGGGGTCCTTCCATTTCTTGGGGTCCATCGTGTCGAAGATCAGGCAGGCGTTGATGTCGAAGCCGCCTTTGACCCACGAGCCGTACATCCGCCCCCAGTCCACTTTATTGGCGGCCATCGGGAAGGTCGTCGCCCGCGAAGGATCCTCGGCGTTATCCCATCCCACCGGATGATAATCGCGCAGATTCCGACAGACCGGCGCGTAGAGATCGGGCTTGAACTGGACCGTGTGTACGTTCAGCCCCATGAACTCGGCCATCGTCGGCCGGGGATGGGCCGGTGGCGGCGCATCGGCAGCGCGGGCGGCGGCGGGCGCGAGAGCGGCGGCGATGAGGAGTAATAGGAGGCGTAGTGGGGTGGGCATGTGTTTGGGGTCGGAGTTCAGGGTTCAGGGTTCAGGGTTCGGGGGTCAAGGTTCGGTGTTCGGTGTTCAGGGTTCAGGGTTCAGGGTCGGGACGTCGCGTTGCGTAAATCAGGATTCACGAAAGAAGTGGTGGACATTGTGGCGGGAAGTGATTGTACTGTCGATATCGGCCTTCATATTTCGGATGCGCCGGGTGCCCACTGCCGGCCCCGGGTCGCGCCAAGCCTCTTTTTCGATGGGAGCCTGCAATGAATTTCCGCCTTTTCCTCGTTCCGCTGGTCCTTCTCAGCGCTGTTGCCGGGGCCGCCGATCTGCCGGAAATCCCGGGCGAGCCCATTGCCAAGAAGAAGGAGCTTCTCTTCTCCGATGATTTTGAGCGCGCCGATCTCGGCAAGGCCTGGGGCGCGGTGGTGCCGACCTTCACGCTGGAAAACGGCGCGCTCAAGGGCACCCAGACGCGCATCAACGCGCCGGCGGCCGATGGAAAACCCGCCGTCGTCGGCCACCAGGCGGTCATCGGCACCGACGTTCCGACGAAAGACAGCGTCATCGAACTCAAATTCCGTTTCGCCGGCGCGACCGCGGTCTCGGCCGAGTTCGACGACCGCAAATACACCGGCTCGCACTACGGCCACATCTGCTACGTCCGGGTCACGCCCAAGAACATCACCCTGGCCGACCAGCGCGACGGCTCGATGAAGAATGACATTTACGAGATGAGCAAGGACCCCGCCAAGAAGGATGAGCGCAACAAGCTCCTCCAGGGCCGCAGCGCCAGTTTCCCCGTGAAGCTCGATGCCGACAAGTGGTACACGCTGGCCCTGGAAACCGTCGGCGACAGCATGCGCGCCTCCATCGACGGTAAGCCTGTCGCCTTCCTCAAGTCCTCGGGCATCGGCCACCCCACCAAGTCCAAGATCGAATTCGGCTGCGCCGGCAAAGATGGCCTGTTCGACGATGTGAAGATCTGGAACGCCGAACCCGCCAAGCCCTGAATGAGATGCCCGCCATGCGCAAGACCGCTTTAATCACCGGCGCCTCGGTTGGAATCGGCTATGAACTCGCCAGGGAGTTCGCGCGCGGAGGTTACGATCTGATTCTCTCCGCGCGCAATCAGCAGAAACTGGACGAGGTGGCGGCCGAGATGACATCGCTGGGCGCGAAGGCCGAAGTAGTCATCGCGGATCTGGCTCGGCCGGAAGCGCCGGTGGAATTGGCGGAGAAACTGGCGGGGCGGCCAATCGATGTGCTGGTGAATAACGCCGGGTTCGGGGCGATCGGGCGCTTCGATGCGATCGAGTTGTCGGTGCAGCTTGAGATGATCCAGGTGAACGTGACGGCGCTGGTCCACTTAACGCATCTGCTCCTGCCGCCGATGATCGCGCGGGGGTCGGGTGGGATTTTGAATGTGGCCTCGACGGCCGCGTTTCAGGCCGGGCCGTTCATGGCGATTTACTACGCGAGCAAGGCGTTCGTGCTGTCATTTTCGGAGGCGCTGGCGGAGGAGTATGGCAAGGCGGGCCTGCGCGTCTCGGCATTGTGCCCCGGGCCGACGCGGACGGAATTCAGGAAGCGGGCGAAGATCGAGGAGAAGGCCGGGCCGGGGGGCAAAAGCACGATGCCCTCGATGTCGGCCGCGGATGTGGCCAAGGCCGGTTTCAGTGGCTTCGAGCGCGGCCAGCGCATCGTGGTGCCGGGGATGGTGAACAAACTGGCGGTGAATGCCGAGCGGTTTTTCCCGAGGCGGATGGTGGTGCACATGGCGGGGAAGATCAATCGCGGCAAATAAGAATTGAAAAAGGCTCCCGTCCTCCCGTCCCTTTTTTCCATCACAGCGGTCGGCGACGCGCCGGGCAAGCCCAGCGGCTAAAAGAGGATCAGGCTGGCGCGATCGATCGTAGATAGACGAACGAATAAATCCCGCTGTTGTGCTGATCGGACCAATCGATGCGGATCGCATACCCGCCGACCAGTTCAGCGCTGGTGGCGGCCAAGGGCGCTTCGGTGGTTTTGGAAAAGACGGTCAGGCTGGTGCGCGGCTTCTTGGCCTGCTCTTCGCGAAAAGTCTTGCAGGTGGCGCAGGGGCAGTTCTTGCGGAGATAGGCGATGGGGTAGATGGAAGTGACGCCATCCTGCCACTGGATTTCGAGCTTCTCATCTTTCTTGAGGTTGAGGCGGAGAGGTGTGGTGCGGGAGTCCATGGGGGGGGAAGGAATGATGAATGATGAATGATGACGGATGAAAGAGGGTAGAGGGTAGAGGGTCGACAGATGATAGGCGCGGTCAGCGGAGCATGAGGTAGATGATGAAGGCGACTACGGCCAGTGCGGCGAAGAGGGCGAAGGCGCGGGGGGAAGGCCCTCGGCCGCGCTGTCGGATTTTTCGCTGGTCGCGATAGAAGAGGCTATCGGGGCGTGTGGCTCGCCGGTTGTAGTTCATCGACGTGAAATATTACGTCCGGGCGGTGTTTTTGGCTAATACTTCGATATCGTCCCGCATTCCGGGCAGCGGTCGGGTGTGGCCCGAAGGTCGTAGCCGCAGACCTGGCAGAGGCCGTGTTTTCGTCGTCGCCGCCGAATCATTGCGCGTTTCAGTTGGCGAAGTTGCAGAAGGGGCGCGATGGTCAGTATCAGTATGAAGAACCAGCATGGCGCGGTCACCGATCGCTGCCAGTCGCCATAACCGGGTATGGCATAATCGCGCTTGAAGAATTCGAAGCCGCCCTGGGTCCAGGCCCGGCCTTCGAAGCGGTTGATGGGGTACGGCTTGGGGCCGGGGTCGTACGTTCCATGGGAATAGAATGGATCGGGCACGCCGGCGGTCTGCGAGAAGGGAGGCCACTGGTCGTTATCCATCCGGCCGATGAGAAAACGCAGCCCGCCATCGCAGGACCAAACCTGGACGAAGCGCAGAGTCCACGGCGGCCCGCCGGTGGTGCCGCGGAAGATGAAGGTCTCGCCCATGGTGCGCCCGCGCATCCAGAGGATGGTGGTGGCGATGAGCAGGAGGAGCGAGATCGCGGCCAGGGCGTGGCCGATGGTTCGCAGGAGGATGCGGGCGAGGCGTTTCATCGCTTCAGGCCGGCGGCCAGCAATGCACTCTCGATCTTCGTAAGTGTCTGAATACTCGGCACGACCGCGCCGCGCTCGGCGCGGTTCAGGACTTCAACCCGAATCCCCGCCTTCTCTGCCAGCTCTTTCTGGCTCAGTCCCACGGCGGTCCGATCGCGCACGATGGACTGGGCGATGGTGGCATCGGCGAACGCCAGGGCATCCACCGCGCCCGCGATCGGCTGTGAGGCGATTGCCGTGCGTTTCATGCGCCCCTCGTCATCGTAAAAATCGCCACCTCCGGCCGGCAGCAAAACCGCGCCCGCGCCAGGAATCCGATGCCCCGGCTCACATACAGCCGCGCGCTGCGGAGCTTGAAGCAGCCTTGCTGCCATTCCTTATGTTGAATGGGAAGCAGCACCGCGCCATAGCCGGGGATGCGGATTTGCCCGCCATGCGTGTGGCCGGCGAGGATCCAGGCGGGGTTGAAATTGTCGACGGCCGGCGCGGTATCGGGATTGTGGGACATGGCGATGATCGGCTCGGGGGAGTCGATCGAGGCGAAAGCCGTTCCGGGATAGAAGCGGCCGCTCCAGAGATCCTCCATGCCGACGATCCAGATTTTTTCGCCGCCGCGCTGCCATTGGACGGGGCGGTTGCGAAGGACGGTGAAGCCGGCCGCCGTCAGTCGCGCTTCCATCTCATCGGCGACATCGACCTCGCGGCCATCGACCTTTTCTCGCGCGTAGTCGTGATTGCCGAAGCTGATGAATGTTTTCGGGACGAGTGTCGAGACGACCTCGCAGGCCTCTTTGACGTAATTTCGGCCCAGCGTGACCAAATCACCCGTCAGCAGCACCGCATCGGGCTTGAGGCGATTGACCTGGCGAATCACGCCGCTCACATACTCGCGCGATGCGCCGTTGAAGATGTGCAGGTCCGTCAGATGGGCGATGCGCGCGCCTTCGAAAGCGGCCGGCAGGTTTGGCACGGGCATGGGCAGCTCGTGGAACTCCGGCCAGAACGGCTCGACCTGCCAGGCATAAAACCCCAGGGCCGCCGGCAGGCTCGCGCCGATGGCCAGCGCTTTCAAAAGCCGGCGGCGGGAGTGGCGGGAGGGAGTTTGGGGCATGATGGATGCGCGAAGTGGTTGTTGACGAATTTCGAAATCCGAATTCCGAAACAACTTCAAATGACCAAATCCAAATGCTCCAAAATCGATCCAAATGTTCCAATACCCGGAGCGTTTGGCACATTTCCTATTTGCAATTTGAATTTAATTCGAAATTCGAGCTTCGAGATTCGAATTTATGTATGTCATTGCTGCGGGCCTGGGCGGGCGATGCCGATCATTTCGACGTCGAACAGCAGCGTGGAGTTCGGGGGAATCTTCCCGGCCGCGCGGTCTTTGTACGCCAGCGCGGGCGGGATTTCGAGCTTGCGCTTCTCGCCGATTTTCATCCCCACCAGCCCTTCATCCCAGCCGGCGATGACTTCGCCCTTGCCCAGCGTGATCTTGAAGGGCTTGCCGCCCACCGAGGAATCGAACTGCTCGCCCGTGGTCAGTTTGCCGGTGTAGTGGACCCAGATGATGTCGCCCGGCTGCGCGCCGGGATCCTTAGCCTCGGCCACCAGCGTGATCTTGAGCCCGCTGCCGGTCGTCTTGGTTTCGCCGGGTTTGGCATCGGCGATCGGGGATTTCACCGAATCGGGCTTGGCATCGGGCTTCGCCTCATCGGCGGCAAAGAGCGTGCCCAGGCCGATGGAGAGGGCGGCGGTGAGGGCCAGAATCGAGCGCTTGGAGAGCATGATGGTTCCTTTCGTTTGCTGGACTGAGATGGCGCGATGCGCCGGGGAATGATAGCCGTGCGGAAAGAGGGATGCCAGAGAAACGAGCCAGGGCGATCTCGTAGGCATGAGCTTCCATCCCCTCCCTCGTCTCTTTGTCTCTTTGTCTCATTTGTCTCATTGTCTCATTGTCTCACCCTCGGAATGTCCCACCGCCTCCCACGCCGCGTCAAAACGCTCCTTACCCGAAACTTGCCCCACCATTGCATTTCCCCGACATTTCCGCGACAAAGGCTCTTTGCGCTTCATCTTGGCCGGGTTGTTCGGCCGACCGCGCCCCCCTTATTCGTTTTCTGGTGATCGCTCATGGCTCTCGCGTCGTTGTCCGGCATTGAAAAGCATTTTGGCAAGCAGATCGTCTTCGAAAACCTCGACCTGGCGATCTACGAATCCGAGCGGATCGGCTTCATCGGCGCGAATGGTTCGGGCAAAACCACGCTCTTCAAAATCCTCACCGGCGAGATCCTCCCCGATGCCGGCATCGCGGCCATCGGCAAACAGACCAAGGTCGGCTACCTGGTCCAGAACCCGGTGTTCGATCTCACCAACACCGTCATCGATGAGGCGGAGCTCGGCTTCAGAGAGCTGCACGATCTCTCGCACCAGATGCGCGAGCTCGAGCATAAGATGGCCGAGACCGAGGGGGACGCGCTGGAAAAGGTGCTGGAGAAATACCAGAACGTTCAGCACGAGTTCGATCTGGCGGGTGGGTATGCCTGGCAGCATAAGATGGAGGCCACGCTCCTCGGCGTCGGCCTGGGCCGCGAAACCTGGGAGCAGAAAGTCGCCGTCCTCTCCGGCGGGCAGCGCTCGCGGCTGGCGCTGACCAAGCTTCTGCTTTCCGAACCCGATCTGCTCCTGCTGGATGAGCCGACCAATCACCTGGACCTGGTCGCCATCGAGTGGCTGGAAAAATACCTCGCCGATTTCAAAGGCTCTGTCGTCCTGATCTCCCACGACCGCTACCTGCTCGATCGCCTGGCCACGCGCATCGTCTGGCTCAACCGCGCCAAGGTCGACAGTTATCCCGGCAATTACTCGGCCTACGTCGAGCAGCGCGAGCTCCAGGAACTCTCCCAGCAGCGCGCCTACGAAATCCAGCAGAAGGACATCGCCAAGCAGGAGGAGTTCATCCGGCGCTTCAAGGCCGGCCAGCGCTCCAAGGAAGCGCGCGGGCGGGAATCGCGGCTGAACCGGCTGAAGGTCAGCGACGAGATGGTGCAGCGCGTCGGCACGCAGTCGAAGATCAATCTTTCGATCAACACCAATCAGCGCGCCGGCGACCGCGTGTTGCAGGTGCGCGAGCTCTGCAAAGCCTTCGGCGAGCTCAAGCTCTGGGACAATATTTCGGTCGAGATTGGCCGGGGCGAGCGCGTGGGGATCATCGGGTCCAATGGCTCGGGCAAGACGACGCTGCTCAAAGTATTGATGGATGAAGCCAAGGCGGATGGGGGCGTGGTCAAGTGGGGCGCGAACATCAGTATCGCCTATTACGATCAGCGCCTCGACATGCTCAACCCGAAGCACACGCTGATGGAATCGATCCAGGAAGGCCGGCGGGTCAGCGATAAATCAGCGCGGGATGTGCTGGGCCTGATGCTCTTCCGAACGGATGATATGGAGAAGCGCATCGAGCTGCTCAGCGGCGGGGAGAAGGCGCGGGTTCGACTGGCGCAGTTGCTGGTGGATAAGCCCAATGTGCTGGTGCTGGATGAGCCGACCAATCACCTCGATATCGCCTCGCGCGAGGCGCTCGAAGCCGCGCTGCAGGATTTCGAGGGAACGGTCCTCTGCGTCAGCCACGACCGCTATTTCCTCAATCAGGTGGCCGAGCGCCTCTGGATCATCACCCCGCCTAACATGGCCGACTTCGCCGGCAATTACACGGAGTGGACCGACAAGCTCAAAGCCGATGAGCAGGCCGCCAAAGCCCAGGCCGCCGCGGCAAAAGAACAGGCCGCCGCGCAACAGGCCGGCCGGCAGCAGCGCGGAAAGCAGCAGGCGGGGAAGCGGGGGAGATAGGGCGCGGAAGGGAGAAGATAGAAGAGAGAAGTTAGAAGTGAGAAGCGGGAAGTGAGAATGCTTTGCTGAAATCCCTGCTGGCTCCCTCTCCTGTACTCGGGAGAGGGCGGGGGTGAGGGTCTTTTCGCGTGTTAAAGTCGATGATTTCAGCAGAGCAAAGTGAGAAGTGAGAAGTGAGAAGCGAGAATGCCCTGCGGAAGTCCCTGGTGGCGTAGACATTCTTGTCTGCGGCGGGCGGGTGAGCGGGGTCATTCTTGACCCCCGAACCCGTCCGCATCCTCGCGATCCTGAGGATTTCAGCGGAACCACCAGGCGACAAACATTTCTTATTCGATCATCGCCAGGCGCGTGGCCGTGGCACTCATCGCCGGTATGATTCAACATCATCTCCAACCCTCTGGTGAACCCATGACCACGCGCTCCTTATTCGCACTCGTCTCTCTCTCCTTCATCGCTCTTCTCGCTTCCACCACCCGCGCCCAGCCTGCCGCGCAAGCGCCCCGCCCCAACATCCTCTTCTGCCTGGCCGATGATTGGGGCTTCCACGATGCCGGCGCTTACGGTTCCAAGGCCGCCCGCACGCCCGCATTTGACCGCCTCGCCAGGGAGGGCGCGCTCTTTACCCGCGCTTTCTCGGCCGCCCCTTCCTGCACCGCATCGCGCGGCTCCATCCTCACCGGCCAGGCACCCCATCGCCTGGGCGAGGGCGGCAATCTCTGGTCCAAGCTCCCGCCCGAGTATGTTTCCTATCCCGATCTGCTCGAAAAGGCCGGCTACCGAATCGGCAAGATGCGCAAAGCCTGGGGCCCCGGCTCGCTCGGCACGCGCCCGCGCGACCCGGCCGGGCCGAACTTCAAATCGTTCGAAGAGTTTTTGAACGCCGCCCCCGCGGCAGGCCCCCACGCAACGGGTCCCAACGTCAACGGCCCTATCGCCACCGGTCCCAATGCGACCGGCCCCAACGCCGCCGCTTCGCCTGCCGCCCAGCCCTTCTGTTTCTGGTTCGGCTCCCCCGATCCCCATCGCCCCTACGTCCGCGCCTTCGGCGAGGCCTCCGGCATCGATCCCAAATCCGTGGTCGTGCCTCCTTATATTCAGGACACGCCCGAAGTCCGCGCGGATATCGTCGATTACCTGGCCGAGGTGCAGCGCTTCGATAAAGAGGTCGGCCAGGCACTCGACCTGCTGGAGAAGAGAGGACTGGCCGGCAACACGATTGTCGTGATGACGGGCGATAACGGCTGGCCCTGGCCCCACGGCAAGGCCAATCTCTACGATCCCGGCACGCGCCAGCCGCTGGTCGTGCGCTGGCCGGGCAAAGTCGCGGCCGGCTCGACGATCGATCGCCTCACCGTCCTCACCGACTTCGCGCCGACCTTCCTCCAAGCCGCCGGCCTGCCCATCCCCGCCGACATGACCGGCCAATCCGTCGTCCCGACATTGCTCGCGACCCAGGCAGCGACCGAAAAAGGGACGGGAGCTATTTCCATCCCTCCGCGCCCCGCGATTTTCCTCGAGCGCGAGCGCCATGCCCGCGTCCGCGCCGGCAATGTCGGCTACCCCTGCCGCGCCATTCGCACCGAAAAGTATCTCTACATACGCAATTTCTTCCCCGAGCGCTGGCCGGCCGGCGACCCCGATCTCAGCGGCGTCCAGGGCGCATTCGGCGATATCGATTCCGGCCCCACCAAGACCCAACTCCTCGCCCATCAGGCCGACCCCGCCTACGCCGATTTCTTCAAATGGTCCTGCGCCAAGCGCCCGGCCGAGGAACTCTTCGATGTCCTGGCCGACCCCCACAGCCTCAAGAATCTCGCCGATGATCCGAAACTGGCGGAGGTGAAGAAGGATCTGGCCGCCCAACTCGCTCAATGGATGGAGACCACAAACGACCCCCGCGCCAAAGACCCTCAGACGACAGTTTGGGATACGTTCGACTATTTCGGGGAGAAGGCGAAGTAGTCGACCACGAAACATGGGTGAAGATGGGCGATTTGAGACGTCTGCTCATGCTATTATGTTTGATCAATAACATCTCTAGCATCCGGAGTCCGCGAAACGATTGCATCGGCGAAAATAAAGGTTGACCCTACCACGCGGCGCAAGTAGGTTTGATTCCGGAGGCGCGACGGACTGTTTTGCCGCCGATCGTTCTTGCGGTCGAGCCCGATAGCAGCCGTTTCTACATGAGATTCTCATTGCGATATTCTCTGATGGCCGGCGTTGCAGCGTGTCTGCTTTGCGCGGGGCATGCCTCCGCGGCGGTGCTGTCGCTCGATAGCGTCGTGAACGTGAACACCACGGTGACGACCCCGATCGATCTGACAGCGCGGGGCACGGTCGATTGGGCCTACTGGGCGCCGGCCAGCGCGACGCTCCTCACGCCCCCGGTTCCGCCGACCAATGAAAAGATCACCGCCACCGCCATCTCCTCACTCAGCAACGTCGGCGGAACTGCCTTGCGCGGCTCGACGACGGCGGCGACCGTCGAGCGCTACAGTTGGAGCGATGGCACACCAACCGCCAGCGGGACCAATCAATCATTGGCCGGGCTGATCTTCAACTCCGCGCTTGGAACCAGCGCTAACGGCAATGGCCTGCAGCTCACGGTCGCGGGCGATCCAGCGATCGAGCGGATCGTGACCCTCTATCTCGGCGGGTTCGCCGCCCGGGGCAACCTGACGCTCACCCTGAATGGGGCGACCACCGTGATCGACACGAGCCAGAATTTCTCCAATAGCAGCCCCAAGCAAATATCGATCTACACGGTTCGCTTTGAACCCGATAACATTTCCGACCTGCTCACCGTTCGATATACGGCTTCGGACATCACGGACACCAACAACAGCCACGTCGGCATGCAGGCCGTGACCGTCGGCGTCCCCGAGCCGGGCTCGATCGGACTGGGCATCGTGGGCGTCCTCGCCCTGGCCCTGCGCCGGCGCGCGCGAAACGCCTGCTGAATGACTGTGCGCATCTCCGCGCCTCCGGGTAAGGCGGGACACAGCGCCGGGGGCGACGGCCATTCCCTAGTCGAGCGAATTCCGACACTGAAAACCAGAACTTGCCACCGCCCCGGCTCCCGCCGAAAATCCCCGACCATGCCGCGACTACACCATCCAATTCATCTCTTCCTCATTCCTCTCCCGGCCATCGCGTTTCTCTGCGGATGCACATCCCATCATCCCCCATCGCCCGCCGCCATCATCCAATGCCCGCGAACTCCGGATGCCACGCTGCCCATCTCATTCCAATTCGTTTCCCTCACCCAGGGCCACGGCCCGAACCCCGCCAACGAGACGACGGTCTGGATCATCAATCAGATCGGCTACAAGCCCGTCACCATCCAGCGCGTCCGCTTCGATGGCCTCCGCGATGCGCAATTGGCGGATCAATCTGGCCGGGCCTATGCGCCATCGTTTCGAACACTGCCGGTCACGCTCAACCAGAAGGATTCGTTGACTCTCTTTCAGTACGGCCCATCGGATGCCAACCCGAGAACCATCAAGTATCTCCTTATTGAAACGGACCAGGGCACCTATCGGCACGATGTCGCCGCGCAGGCGCAGCCCGCTGAAAAATAGGATCGCCCAACGCCAACTTAGGCCCGATTGTTCACCGCGAAAAACACGAATTGCACGAAGGGGAAGCTGACGAAAGAGTCGCGTTCAAGGCGCTCCTCAATGGTGAATGGGGCGCTGCGGCAATGACGTTTCTGTTACCAATTTGTTTTCTTCATGTTCTTCGCGTCTTTCGTGGTTCACCTGAATGATTCGGTTTAGATCCCCACCGCCCGCCCCGCCCATGTCGCGCAGGCCGCGCAGACTCCAATCGCGATGCTCGCCGCTGCGAACGCGCCTTGGAAGATCAGGATGGCCCAGAAAAACCAGCGGGGGTTGCGCTCCATCGAGTTTCCGCCGAATCCGAAGGTCATCTGGGAGAAGATCATCGCCAGAAAATTGGCGCAGCAGCCGAGCAGCGCCGCGATGCCGCCGAGGACGAACCAGGCGCCGCCCGCCTGCCCCGCACCGAGCGCGCCGCGGGTCAGGACGATCCCCAGCGCGAGAATGGCCGGGTAGATCGTCGCCAGCACCCCCAGCGCTCCCAGGGCCAGGAGCAGGCGCTCGCGCTTGCGTCGCAGGCTGGGCATCTCGCGGAAGAACTCCAGATAAAAAGCCCACAGGCTGCAGGTTTTGAAGCTGTCGGGCTTTTTCCGGTGATGCGGGACCAGCAGGCCCGCGATGCACAAGGCGATGGTCGTTGAAAGCGCGATCGCGATTCCCATTCCCCTACCATACCGCCTCTCCCGCCCGACTGTCTCACGCAGGCCATCTCCCATCGCTTCATGTTTCATGCCCCCCTCCTCCACCTTTGACATTTGCCATTTGACATTGCTCTGCTGAAATCTTCAGTATTTGGAGGCAATGTTGCTTCGAAAGGCGCTGACACGGGCAGGATGCCCGTGCTACGGGAGAGGATTTCAGCAGAGCAATTTGACATTCAACATCGGCGCGGCCGCATGGACATCCGCCCCCGGACCATTACATTACCCCCCAATGCCCGATGCCCGGAAAACCAAGTTCCTCCCGCCGCCCCTGGTCGCGCTGGCCGCCTGGATTCTTCCCGGATCGGGCTACTGGCTGATCGGCCAGCGCGCCCGCGGGCTGGTGGTGGGAGTCACGATATTGCTGCTGTTTTTCGCGGGGCTGCTGATCGGGGGGATCCGCGTCGTCGATTCACCGTGGATCGAATCGCCGCAGCAGATGCGCGAGCGGCAGTCGAAGTTGCCGCTCAATCCGGTGGCGTCGCTGCTGCAAAAGCCGTGGTTCATCGGGCAGATTTTCGCCGGGCCGGTCGTGCTGGCGGCCAACAAGGTGGGCGTCTCCTGGGGCGGCGGCGATGAGGGCGCGCCCTTCTCCCACTCGCGCGTTTACGAGATCGGCACGCTCTACGCGGCCGTGGCGGGGATGCTGAATCTCATGGCGATCATCGATGCGGCCTACCGCGCCGGAAATGACGGGGGGCGATGATGATGTTTGATCTGTTTACGATCATCGCCAGCGCGGGCAGCGCCGGCGGCGAGGGCGCGGCGGCGGAAAAATATACGCCGTTCTGGAATCCGCTGCCGGTCTGGGATTACTGGTATCTGCTGCTGATTCCGCTCTGCCTGGGGATTTCCATTGTCTACAAGGGGATCAAGTGCCGCGAGCCGAGGCAGATTCCGCGCGAGGCGGCGGAGATCTTCTTCACGATCCTGATCGGGATGACCGTGGCGGCGGCCGCGCTGATGGGGCTCATGCGCCTGCTGGAGAAACATTAATTCCGCAGAGACGCTGAGGCCGCCGAGAAGTTAGAAATAGTAGCGGACGTTGTCGGCCGTGCGATAAAACTCGCGCTTGCCCTGGGTGTCTTTCTGGCCGAGGTCCTGCTGGGTTTTCCATTCGACGTGGCCATCGATGAAGCCGACGTTTCCGCCGCCCTTGCCCTTGGGAAGATATCCCGTGGAATCATTACCGAAGACGTGGTTCGAGGGATTGAGATCGTTCTGAAAGGAGCGGGTCGTGTCGGCGACGAGGACCTGGTAGTAGCCGCGCTGCCCCATCTTCGCGGGAAAGAGCAGGTCGTCGTTGGTCGTGACTTCTTCAAACCCGCCATACCCGGCCGCCAGCGCATTGGTCTTTGAAGTGGAAAGATCCTTCCTTCCCGCCAGGATCATATAGCCCGTGAACGCGAAGTTGTTCTTATCGGTGCGCTGCCAGTTGAAGTCGGTGTTCATCTCGGGGTTGGAAGGGCAGAAGAAGATTTCGCGGACCATGCCATAGCGGTCCAGCAGCGCATCGCGCGCGGCGGGGTGAATGACCTGGACTTCGTTCGAGTGGGTGGTGTTGCCGCTGTCATCGAACTGCCCATTGCCATTGCCGACATCCATCAGTTTCCCCTTGTTCTCATTGGCCGCCATGATCAGCGCCTGGCAGAACTGGCGGACGTTGGAAGCGCAGGCCGTCCGTTTGGCCTGCTCGCGGGCTTTATTGAGCGAGGGCAGGAGAATGCTGATCAGCAGGGCGATGATGCCGATGACGACGAGCAACTCGACGAGTGTGAAAGCGTGTCGGCGCGGATTTTTCGAGAGCATGGGCAAATTCCTTTTAAGCGGGCACTTTCATTCCTCTCTATATAATGCTCCAGAATACCATGTCAGGTTCGAGAAAAACCGGCACAATTGCTGATATAGCAAGTTCGTGGTGTGAAATGGGGCGATTCGAGCGCGGCGCGCTTGCATTTACGATGGTTTTTTGCGGCGGACTACGCCCATTACGTCAATTCCCAGCGCCATGCAGGCCGCCACATAAACCCCGATTCCTGTCGCCATTAACATTGCCAGTTGAATCGCCCACTTGATCTTGGGCTTGAACGCGGCCGCGTGCGGATAGAGGGGTGTGTATTGAATCGCGATACAGGCGGCCCACATCAGCAGGGCGGCGGCCGTCATTTTAAGGACCGGCCGGACGCTTTTCGACAAACCCAGCGTCCCCACGCGGCGGCGCAGCAGGTTGAGCATGAGGATCGACTGGATGGCGAAGGAGATGGCCGTACCGGCCGCCATGCCCGCCTCGCCGAGGGGCGTCCAGAGCAGGGGGAGCTCCACCGCGAGGTTGACGATGAGCGTCAGGATCGAGGCGACCAGCGGGGTGATCGTATCGTGCAGCGCATAGTAGGCGCGGTTGAGAATCTGCTGCAGCGAGAAGGCCCAGACGGCGCTGGAATAGAGTGCGGTGGAGAGGGCGACGAGATGGGTGTCGGATTCGGTGAATGCCCCGTGCTGGAACAGCAGGCGCGTGGCCGGCTCGCGGACGACGATCAGCCCGACGCTGGCCGGCAGCCCGACAAACATGCAGGCCTCGAGCCCGCGGCGGAGGATGGATTTGAATTCCGCAGTCACGGGAAGTTGCGAGTCAGTCAATTGTCCGTTGTCCGTTGTCCGTGGTCCGTTGTGGGAGATCCAGCGCTTTTAACACCTGACAACGGACCACTGACAACGGACAACGGCCCTTCTCGCTTCTCGCTTCCCGCTTCCAACTTCTCTCTTTGTTCATGTGCATCGGCCGAGAGTTTCGGGAAGATCGCCGTCGCCAGCGCGATTGCGAACACGCCCAGCGGGAACTGGTACATGAACTGCGCCCAGTTGAGGCGGGCGGCCGCCCCTTCGACCATGGGGTAGCGGATGGTGTGGCCGAAGAAATTGAAATGGGTGATCGTGTTGCCGAACTGGTCGGGACCTTGCGCGAGCAGGAGCGAGATGCCCTTGTCGAGCATGACACTGATCTGCAAAACACCCGCGCCCACGGCGACCGGGACCGTGAGTTTCAGCATCCGCTGCACGGGCGGGGTCCAGAAATGGAGGATCGGGCGAAAGCGGAAGCCGATCGCCCGCAGCGATGGCCAGAGCACCGCCACCTGGGCGATGCCGGCGATCAGCACGGTAATGGCCAGCCAGTAAACCCCCCGCGCCTGGCCGGCATCAGTTTTGAGGTCCCAGAAGCGCGCGGCGACGATGATAGCGATGATGAGGAAGAGATTGAGGATGATCGGCGCGGCCGCGGTTGCCCCGAATTTGCGATGTACCTGAAGGATTGCGCCGAGGAAGGCCGTGCCGCAAACCATCAGCACATAGGGGAGCATGATGGCGGTGAGCTTGACGGTGAGGAGGCGGTCGGGCCGCATGTCCCAGATGAGGGTCATCCCCCAGAGAATGCCTTCGCCGACAATCGTCAGGACGATCAGGATGGCGCAGAGGAGGTTTACGCTGGCCACCGCGAACTGCGCGGCCTTCTCGGGGTGGCGATGCTTGACCTCCTGCGCGTAAAGCGGAATAAACGCGGCCGACAGCGCCCCCTCGCCAAACAGCTTTCGAAAGAGATTGGGAATCGTGAACGCAACCGTGAATCCCGACCAGATCGCGCCCGCGCCAAAGAAAAACGAGGCCACCGATTCGCGGGCCATGCCGAGGATTCGGCTGACCAAGGTGAGCAGGCCGATGAGCTTGGCGTGGGAGACGAAAGAGTGTTTGTCCTCCGGTGGGGTAGACATTCTTGTCTGCCCTGAAGAGTTTTCCATACGCAGACTGTCTTCCACATTTCCGGTGGGGTAGACATTCTTGTCTGCCCGGAAGGAACTTTCCTTATTCTGACTGTCTTCAACATCCATGTTCAACCCGGTGGGGTAGACATTCTTGTCTGCCCTAAAGAGATTTCCTGACGCTGGTGAACTTCCACATCCAAATTCAATTTCAGTGGGGCAAACATTCTTGTCTGCCCTGAGAAACCTTCCTTACCTGTCCGACTTGTAATACCACCACGGATAATCCCATGGCTGTTCCACCAGCTT
Organism: Tepidisphaerales bacterium; assembly: GCA_038244055.1. Classification (GTDB taxonomy): domain Bacteria; phylum Planctomycetota; class Phycisphaerae; order Tepidisphaerales; family Tepidisphaeraceae; genus DASPKW01. Next base: position 21,957 of record JBBRTW010000058.1, read on the forward strand.
TTTCCTTACCGGATTGTTCATGCAGTAATCCAGCTTCTCCTGAAATTCCTTTTGGTCCCGGATAATCCTATCCCAGGCCTCATCCTGCCAAAGATGGCCTCTGACCTGCCGTGTCAAATTTACCTTCCGCGCCGCCGCTCCCTTGGCCCCCTTCATGATTCTCCACAGCTCAACCCCCGGAGCAGGCTTCAGTACCAGATGCACATGATCCGGCATGATCACAGCAGTGAATAATTCGTAATATTTCGGATCCCCCTCCTTCAAATGATCCATGATGATGTTCCGCTCGGCTGGCGTAAGCTCTCCGCGCAGGACCCGGAAGGTGATGAAATAGGTTGCGCCGCTGAGCCGCCAGTGAGGGAGGCGACGTTCGTACTTGCTGAACTCCTGGGAGTATTCCGGGGGTTTTTCAGCTTCTGAAGGTTTTGTTGGCTGAGATTGGCTTTGAGAAGTCTCTGGGCTATCGGAAGGTTCTGAAGGGCAGACAAGAATGTCTA